>CAKPRO010000001.1 GCA_934182615.1 uncultured Bacilli bacterium
ATATATACATATTATATTATGCACCGACTATTAAAATGTTTCCAAATTCTTTCAAAGATACAACTTCGACACTCTTTTGCATCGACAGATAATATCTTACCACTTAATTACCCACTTGTAAAGTCTTTTTTTGCATTTTTTTAATTTTTTTTACTTTTTTTGATTGTAAAGTAAAATGCAACCCCTAAATGTGTTAAATATTAGTCATAAATTTACTATTGCCAGTACCAAATAACTAGCATTACTATTATGATATTAAATTATTATTATTACTATTATTATAAATTTATCACTATTTATTCATGCTATTATTTTTATACATATTATAATAATAACTAATTGCTATATTCAAAATGTTTTCACCAATATCTTTAATAGTTTTCTTACTCTTCATAATTAAATAAAAATCTTCATCACTATTATTTTCAATTAAATATCTAACTACCAAATATGACAAATCATAACCATTATAATTTTCATTAACAAAACTTTTACCATGATTTAAATCATTAATACAAGGAATATTCTTAATAGAAAATATTTTATTATTTAGAAACTCTTTAAAAATATCAGTATCATTATATTTATCATTTTGCAAAGAAAAATTCATAGCAAGTCCTTCATCAAACCAAATAATTCTATTATCAGCATCATCCTCAATATAATACCTATAAATATGATGTACAATTTCATGCATAATAGCCTTAATAATATAACTTTCACTCTTATTACCATTAATGTTAATATAACAATTAACACCCTTATCATTAAAGAAACCAGCAAAATCTCCTAATTTATAAGGTATATCACCAAGCAAACTTTTATCAGAAAATAATCTGATTTCCATTTTTTTAATATTCTTCAAATGAAATTTATTAAATAATGCATTAATATTTTTTTTATAATAACTAACAAAATTAGTAACTAATTTTTCCAAATCATCCTGATAATTAATAACAAAATCATTATCATTATATTCCTTAAACATAATATCACCACTTAAATTATATCACAAAAACCAGAAAAAACTATAGAGACTATTTATATAGGCTCTATAGTTCATTTTGAAGACTTACCCAAAGGCTTCAAAAACAAAAGCCATAACCAACGGTTATGACTTTAATATAATTAATCTAAAAACTCTTCTTCTAGTGCTTCAGAAGCATCTTCATCAAAGAATTCCTTCTCTAAAGAATAACCAACATCCATATACTCTTTAGCACCAGTACCAGCAGGGATTAACTTACCAATAATAACATTCTCTTTTAATCCTTGAAGTTTATCAACTTTACCCTTAACAGAAGCCTCAGTTAAGATTCTAGTAGTCTCTTGGAATGAAGCCGCTGATAAGAATGAATCAGTCTCAAGTGCTGCCTTAGTAATACCAAGAAGTATTGGCTGTCCAATAGCGGGTTTCTTACCTTGAATAATAACATCTCTATTACCCTTAGTAAATTCTTGTAAAGAAACAGTAGTACTAGGAACAAATAAAGTATCTCCAGCATCCATAATTCTAACTTTAGAAATCATTCTCTTAGCAATAATTTCAACGTGCTTATCACTAATATCAACACCTTGAGATCTATATACCTTTTGTACTTCTTTTAGAATATATTGTTGAACAGTGTTAGGATCAGTTACTGCAAGTAACTCTTTAGGAGAAACACTACCTTCAGTAATTCTATCTCCAGCTTCAATCTTATCACCTTTTTCTACTCTAAGTTTAGCACCATATAAAGTAACATGTTCTCTAGTCTCAGTATCATTCTTAACATATACCTTAAATTTACCACCAGCATCTTCAATCTTACTAACAGTACCAGATATCTCACTAATAGTAGCCTTTCCTTTAGGCATTCTAGCTTCAAATAACTCTTCAACTCTAGGAAGACCTTGCGTAATATCCGCACCAGCAACACCACCAGTATGGAATGTTCTCATGGTAAGCTGAGTACCAGGCTCACCAATAGATTGGGCTCCCATAATACCAACAGCCTCACCAATTTCAACTAAATTACCAGTAGCAAGATTTCTACCATAACAATGTTGACATACACCATGATCAGTCTTACAAGTTAAAACAGTTCTAATTTCAACTTCAGTTATACCAGCCTTAATAATCTTATCTGCTATAGCCTCAGTAATAAATTCATTTTTATCAATAATAACTTCTTTAGTTTCAGGATTAACAACTTTCTTATTAGTGTATCTACCAACAATTCTATCATATAATGGCTCAATAATACCATCTTTATCATCCATAAATGCACTAACAACTACGCCTTGAATAGTACCACAATCTTCTTCTTTAACAATAATATCTTGTGCTACATCAACAAGTCTTCTTGTCATATAACCAGAATCCGCAGTCTTTAATGCTGTATCAGCACTACCCTTTCTAGCACTATGTGTAGATAGGAAGAATTCAGATACCGATAGACCATCACTAAATGAAGATAAAATTGGAATCTCAATAGTTTCACCATTAGGTTTAGCCATTAGTCCTCTCATACCAGCAAGCTGTACGAAGTTAGAGATAGATCCTCTGGCTTTAGAGTTCATCATTATAAATATTGGGTTATCAACATGACTCTTAGCATATCCTTGTAATTCATCTTGAATTTCTTCTTTAGCCTTAGTCCAAATATCAATAACAAGTTCTAATCTTTCTCTATCAGTAATAAGTCCTCTTTGGAATTGCTTATTAACTTTCTTAATTTCCTCATTAGACTTCTCAATAATAGCATCTTTATTCTTACTAGTAACAACATCAGATACCGCTATCGTAATACCAGAGAAAGTAGAATACTTAAATCCTAAATCCTTAAGTTTATCTAGGAATATACTAGTTTCAGTAGTCTTATATCTCTTAAACATTTGAGCAATAATCTTCTCAAGTGCACCCTTATTAAATGGAGTAGATAAAGGCATCTCACTAATTCTAGCCTTAACATCTTCACCATAATCAATAAAGTATTTACTAGGAGTAATACCTTCAATATTCTCACTAGTAGCCTCACATAAGTAAGGGAATGAATCAGGTAAAATCTCATTAAAGATAATCTTACCAGGAGTAGTAACTAAATACTTATTCTTATCTTCATCTAAGAATACTTTATGTTTAAATGAATTAACAGGAACAACAATTCTTGTTTGAAGAGTAATCTCTCTTCTTTGATAAGCCATTAAAGCCTCATTAGTATTCTTAAATGCTCTACCTTCTCCTTCTAATCCAGCCTTTTCCATAGTAATATAATAGTTACCAAGAATCATATCCTGAGAAGGAGTAACAATAGGATCCCCATTTTTAGGAGAAAGAATATTGTTAGAACCAAGCATAAGAATTCTAGCTTCAGTCTTAGCCTCTTCACTTAAAGGTACGTGAACAGCCATCTGGTCTCCATCAAAGTCGGCATTAAATGCTGTACAAACAAGTGGATGAAGTCTAATAGCCTTACCACTAATTAACTTAGGTTCAAATGCTTGAATACCAAGTCTATGTAAAGTAGGAGCTCTGTTAAGCATTACAGGATGTTCTTTAATAACATCTTCAACAATATCCCATACTTTAGGATCTTGATTATCAATCATCTTTTTAGCAGACTTAATATTATTAGCAAGACCTCTTTCAGTTAAACCATGAATAACATGTGGTTTGAAAAGCTCAAGAGCCATTTCTTTAGGAATACCACATTGATACATCTTTAAATCTGGTCCTACAACAATAACACTTCTACCAGAATAGTCAACTCTCTTACCAAGTAAGTTTTGTCTAAATCTACCCTGTTTACTCTTAAGCATAGAACTTAAACTCTTAAGAGCTCTATTACCTGCTCCAGTAACACTTCTGCCTCTTCTACCATTATCAAATAGTGAATCAACAGCCTCTTGAAGCATTCTCTTTTCATTTTGAATAATAATTGATGGTGCACCAAGTTCAATAAGTTTCTTTAATCTATTATTTCTATTAATAACTCTTCTATATAAATCATTTAAGTCACTAGTAGCAAATCTACCACCATCAAGTTGAATCATTGGTCTAAGCTCAGGAGGAATAACAGGAAGAGCCTCAATAATCATCCATTCAGGTTTATTATCAGATTGAACAAATGAATTAATAACATCAAGTCTCTTAACAAGTCTAGTTCTCTTCTGACCAGTAGCACCATCTAATTCTTTTTGAATTTCTTCTAATTCTTTGTTAACATCAACTTCAGAAAGTAACTCTTTAATAGCTTCAGCACCCATACCAACTCTAAAAGTATTACCATATTTTTCATAATATGCCCTATACTCTTTATCAGATAAAGTTTGCTTCTTAATTAAAGTAGTAGCTCCTGGATCAAGTACAACATAAGAAACGAAATATATAACTTCCTCTAAGTCTCTAGGAGACATATCAAGAGTAAGTCCAATGTATGAAGGAACACCCTTAACATACCAAATGTGACTTACTGGAGTAGCAAGTTCAATATGTCCCATTCTCTCTCTTCTAACAGAAGATTTAGTAACTTCTACTCCACATCTATCACAGACAATATTCTTATATCTAAGTCTTTTATACTTACCACAAGAACATTCATAATCTCTAGTAGGTCCAAATATCTTTTCACAGAATAACCCATCTCTTTCAGGCTTTAAAGTTCTGTAATTAATAGTCTCAGGCTTTAATACTTCACCATATGACCAAGACCTAATCTTCTCAGGTGAGGCAATTCCAATCTTAAGAGCCTTAAAATCATTAGCTTCTAACATTAGAAATCATCTCCTTCCTCAATATTTTCTTCAAACTCACTATCATCAAAATCATCAATATCTTCATCTATTTCATCATCATCGATATCTTCATCATCAGTAAGTTCATCAAACGTTCTTTCATTTTGAACTTCTTCTGCTATAGGATTATCCTCCAAATCAGCTTTTCTTTCAAGTTCACTAAATGATACTTCATCATCATTATTATTAATAACTGAAATATCAAGTCCCAATGCCTGAAATTCTTTAATAAGAACCCTAAATGCTTCAGGAATACCAGGTTTAGGTAGTGGTTGTCCTTTAACTAAAGCTTCATATACTTTAACTCTACCTACAACATCATCAGATTTATAAGTAAGAATTTCTTGAAGTACATGAGAAGCTCCATAAGCTTCAAGTGCCCAAACTTCCATTTCACCAAATCTCTGTCCACCAAGTTGTGCTTTACCACCAAGTGGTTGCTGTGTAACAAGAGAATATGGACCAGTTGCCCTAGCATGTAACTTATCATCAACCATGTGATGTAGTTTAATCATATACATGACACCAACTGAAATTCTATGATCAAATGGATCACCAGTTCTACCATCGTATAGAATAGTCTTACCATCTTCATCCATACCAGCCTCTTTCATAGCGGCAGCTATATCTTCTCTCTTAGCACCATCAAGTACTGGAGTAGCGAAATGAACACCAAGTTTTTTACCAGCCATACCTAAATGTAACTCAAGTATCTGACCAATATTCATACGTGATGGAACACCTTGAGGATTAAGCATAATATCAACAGGAGTACCATCAGGTAAGAATGGCATATCCTCACTAGGAAGTATAAGTGAAATAACACCCTTATTTCCGTGACGACCACTCATTTTATCTCCAACTTGAATCTTTCTCTTTTGAATAATATATACCCTAACAACCATACTTACACCACTAGGTAAGTCTTCATTATCATCTTTAGTATAAACTTTAACATCATGAACAACACCATCACCACCATGTGGAACAGTAAGTGATGAATTTCTAACTTCTCTTGTCTTCTCCCCAAAGATAGCATGAAGTAATTTCTCTTCACTAGTTAAATCAGCCATTCCTTTAGGAGTAACTTTACCAACTAGAATATCACCTTCATGAACCTCAGTACCAATCTTAATAATACCATTTTCATCAAGATTCTTTCTAGCTTCTTCTCCAACACTAGGAATATCTCTTGTAATTTCTTCAGGACCAAGTTTAGTATCTCTACATTGAACTTCATAATCTTCAATATGTAAAGAAGTATAAACATCATCCTTAACAAGTCTTTCATTCATAATAACAGCATCTTCATAGTTATAACCATTAAATGTTGTAAAGGCAACAACTACATTCTTACCAAGAGCAAGTTCACCTTTATCAGTACTTGGACCATCTGCTATTATTTGTCCTCTCTTAACCTTATCTCCTTCTCTAACTATTGGAACATGATTAAATGTTTCACCTTGGTTAGATCTTTCAAAAGTAGCTAAGTGATAAATATCTTCACCTTTAGCATTCTTAACAACAATTTTTTTAGCATCAGCATAACTAACAATACCATCAGCCTTAGCAACTACTACTGAACCACTGTCTCTAGCAGCAATATACTCAGCACCAGTTCCAACAAATGGAGCTTCTGTCTTAAGTAGTGGTAATGCCTGTCTTTGCATGTTTGCACCCATTAATGCACGAGTAGCATCATCATGCTCAAGGAAAGGAATTAAACTAGTTGTAACAGAAACAACTTGTTGTGGAGAAACGTCAATATAGTCAACCTTATCAGGACTAACAAGAACATTCTCTCCTCTATATCTACCTGCTACTATATTATCAGTAATCTTATTATCATCATCAACATTAACAGTAGCTTGTGAAATATAAAAGTCTTCTTCTTCGTCAGCAGTCAAATAAACAACTTCATCAGTAAGATGTCCATCTACTACTTTTCTATATGGAGTTTGAATAAATCCATATTCATTAATTTTAGCATAACTAGCAAGTGAAGTAATAAGTCCAATGTTTGCTCCTTCAGGAGACTCAATAGGACAAATTCTACCATAGTGAGAAGAGTTTACATCTCTTACTTCAATACCTGCTCTATCTCTAGATAAACCACCAGGTCCTAATGCTGATAATCTTCTCTTATGAGTAAGTTCAGCAATTGGATTAGTTTGATCCATAAATTGTGATAGCTGACTACTACCAAAGAATTCTTTAATAACCGCAGTAACTGGTCTAATATTAATAAGTGTTTTAGGAGTAACAGTCTCAATATCTTGAGTAGTCATTCTCTCTCTAATAACTCTTTCCATCCTACTAAAACCAATCTTAAATTGATTTTGTAATAATTCACCTACTTGTTTAACTCTTCTGTTACCTAAGTGGTCAATTTCATCATCTTTACCAATACCTTCATTTAAGTTTAGATAATAACTAACTGAAGCATAAAAATCAGACATTGTAAGATTCATAATATTAGCATTAGGATCATTACCAATAACCTTAACTATTCTTTTATCATCTACATTAGAATATAAATGAATAACTTGAATCTTGTTATGTTCTTCTATACTTGAGTTAATAGTTAAATCTTCATTAACCTTAGCTTCAGTAACGCCATAACCATTATCTAAATAAGTACATAATTCTTCATATACCTCTTTATTAATAAGAGTATCTTTAGGAATCTTAACTTCACCATCGATAATAATATCTTCAGCAAGTCTATTACCAAGTAATCTATCTTTAACATTTAATTTTTTGTTAAACTTATATCTACCTACTCTAGCTAAATCATAATGAAAATCATCAAAGAATCTAGTAATCAATTGGTTCTTTGAACTATCTAAAGTAGTAGGCTCTCCTGGTCTTAATTTCTCATATATTTCAATAAGAGCTTCGTCAGTATTATGAGTAGAATCTTTCTCTATAGTATTTTTTAAATATACATCATTATCAAATAAAGAAAGAATATCCTCATCACTAGATAAACCTACTGCTCTTAAAAGAGTAGTCATAGGTACTTTTCTATTTCTATCTATTCTAATATAGATAACATCTTTAGCATCAGTTTCATATTCAAGCCAAGTACCTCTAGATGGAATAACTTTAGATGCAAAAACAGGTTTACCATTTTTATCTATTTCTTTAGAATAATATACACTAGGAGATCTAACAAGTTGTGATACAACAACTCTTTCAGCACCATTTATGATAAATGTACCAGCATCAGTCATAAGTGGCATATCACCTAAGAATATTTCTTGCTCTTTAACCTCTCCAGTTTCATTATTGAATAGTCTAGTCTGTACCTTTAAAGGAGCAGCATAAGTAATTTGTCTATCCTTGCACTCTTTAATAGAGTATCTAGGAGTACCAAATTCATACTCACCAAATTCTAAAGATAAACTACCAGAAAAACTTTCAATTGGTGAAAATGTTTCAAAAACCTCTTTTATCCCTTCCGTTGCAAACCATTTATAACTTTCAGTTTGCACCTCTAATAAATCACTAATTGCTAGTGAATTTTTGATCATAGAAAAGTTTCTTCTTTTTCTATAATCACCGCTTTGTTTTAACTTATAAGCCATTAATTTTTCACCCCAATACCTAGAATTTTTTTAATTTCAGTCACATTTAAAGATGTGTTACCAATTTATAAGTTTATCAGCATTTTGCTAGTATGTCAATAACTTTGACTACACTTTTTTATTTTTTTCACATTTTTTTACCAAAAACATAAAAAAGCATCATTATCGACACTTTTTTAGCTCTACAACATAAAATCCTTTATCTTTATCAATAACATTAACTATATATTTACTTTCTAACTCTTTCATCATTGATTTAACACCATGATCTTTCCTCATAACAAAATATATTATTCCATCATCTTCTAAATAATCATATCCATCAAATAAAAATCTTCTTATAACATCCTTTCCTGCTCTAATAGGAGGATTAGTAATAATACAATTATATTTTTTATTAACATTATCATAAACATTACTAACAAATACATCAGCCTTAACATTATTAAGTATAAGATTATCTTTAGTAAGAGAAATAGCTCTCTCATTTACATCAATCATATCTATATTAATATTCCTATTAAAAGTACCAAGTATAATTCCTACTACTCCAAGTCCACATCCAAGATCAAGAACATTACCTCTTAATTTAAATATATCAATATTGCTAAGCAATACTCTTGTACCATAATCAAATCTATCTTTAGAAAACACTCCATTATCACTATATATAGAAAATTCTTTGTTATTAAAATTAAACTTAATTAATCTTTTCTCACTCTTAATATTTTTATCATTATCAAAATACTGACTCATATCAATCACCAACAATATTATAATAGAATTATATCAAAATTACAATATGTTTTTTATTCCTTCAGATCCTATAGTCTCTGAAGGCGAGTCTGAGCCTAAGGTCTCATCCTCAAACTATTCTTTAACTAAATGTTTAACTTTCCAAGTTTCAAATTCTTCCCTTTGCTCTTCAGTTTCAATTTCCATATGATAAAAATGTTTAGTAAACTCACCACAAGAACTACCAACTTTTCTACCAGGAGGACTATAAGTTTTAATTCTAATATTTGGTACACTATTAGAAATCTCTCTTACCCATAACTGTTCATTTTTACTTACCTCTAATTCATTAATAGGATTAAATCTAATAAATTTTATTGTAATATTATATCTGTCAAGTAATTTACACATTCTATCAAGTTCTTCCATATTATCATTAACACCATTTATTAAAGTATAATGTATTTCTATAGGATCATTATTACTATGTAGCTTTACATACTTAATCATTAATACTTCATTCTTTTGTAATAAATTTCTATAACTAACTAAATATGCAAGAGCATCTTGAACAGAAACCTTAGTACTAGGAATTAATTCATATCTTTTTACATCAATAGGATTATGTAAAGAAAAATGTACTTTAAGCGGCATATCTAAGTTATTAACCATTTGACCTAATTTAATAATATTATCATTTGGCATCATCGTAGCAAGAGCATACCCAATATTTTTATAACCAAGTTTCTCTCTAATTAAATCCTCATTTCTATATACATCTTCAATTAACTTCAAATTAAGAAGAGGCTCACCTACTCCCATAAAAGAAATAAGTAAATTCTCCTTATCAGTTCTTCTTTTACCATTAATAGATAATGTATTAATTAAACAATAAATAAAGTCTTCCCATTTAATCGGAGTCATTACTTTATTAAGGCCTTTATTAGTTAAATGACACATCTTACAACCTAAATTACAAAAATGATGAGTAGGAACACAAACTACATCCTTATCCTTCTTATTAAATAATAAAGACATTTCTATAATCTTATTATCCCCAACATCAAAAACAGTTTTTAATGTACCATCATTATAATCCTTAAAAGTACCAATTTTATTAATCATAATTATTACCTCCAACAACACTTGTTTTCTATTATAACATATTTTTTTAATCTACAACAAAAAAAAGAAATCTAATTAAATAGATTCCCTATCTAATAGAAAAACTATTATTTATAGTTAATATACTATACATAAAAAGAACATCTTGATCATTAAATTTTATATAATTATTCAAAATTCTTGAAGAAACATATCTAATATCAATAACAGTAATTTTCTTATAACCTTCTATTAATAGAGGAACTAAACTACTACCATAAGAATCACGAAAAACAATTAACTCTCTATTACTATTTGAAGTAGAATTAACAATATCTATAATAGAAGATGCTCCTGATAAATATATATCATATTTATCTAATGATTTTATTTTATCATAATCATATATTTGTGTATATTTTTTAGTTTCATAATTATACACACTACTATTAAGGGTAGAAGTATTAGATATTGTTTTTATAGTATCAATATCTTTGGTTACTGATAATCTAACAGCATAACTCCCCTTAAAAGTAGTAACTGTATTTACAACATTATTATTAGTTATATCAAAATTCATTTGATTAGCAATAGTATTTGCAACATCAAATAAATCTTCCTCTTTCCAATGAGTATCAGTCTTATAATAATTATCAAGAGTTAATTTATCAAATATATTTATATAATTAAGATTTGTTAAATTACTTTTCATCATATCTTGTAATTTATTATAATCAAGTTTTAAATTACCTTTATTAACAAAATAATTTTTATCAGGTATAATAGTATAATAAATATTACTATTATCATTCAAATATGTATCTTTTATATAATTAATCTTACTAGTTAAATTATTAATAGAATTGCTATTTAAAGGAAATATTTCTTCAATAATATAATCATCATACAAATATAAATTATTATATTCGCCTTTAGTAGATAATTCTATATCTATTTTAATTTTTCTAAAAGCATCTCTTTCTACAAATTGATCCGTAACATAAGAATCAAATTTCTTAAAATAAGTACCATCAAATAAACTTTTAGTAGTTAGTTCTGGCATGGTAGCAAGTTTTCTTCTCTCAGCTATAGAAATATCAGTATCTTTTTTTATAACATTAATCAAAAATAAAGAAATTATAGTAAAAAGAAATATTATAGTTACAACTATATCTTTAATTTTATCGCTCATGTATAACCTCCTTAAAATCTAAAATATAAAAATGGATTATATGAATTATCTATCAAATAAGAAGTAACAACAACTAATATTACAACTATTAAAATTGGTTCTAAAATATTAATTATGTTATTTACATATTTATTTTTTCTTAATTTATCTATTAATATTTTAATAAAAGGAGTAGCACCAAATAAAGCAATAATTAGTACTGGTAAATAACTCTTTAAATAATGAAGTGTATAATCATTAATAAAAGCTTCTCCATTCATACCAAACAAACCTTTAATATTAGACAAAGCCACCAACATATTATCAGAACTAAATATAATAAACAATATCATAACAATAAATAATACATATATTCTTCTTATAAAAGAAGGTAATTTTTCCATAAATTTATTAAGGAATATTTTTTCTATTATAAGAATAATTCCAAACAATAATCCCCATATTAAAAAAGTCCAATTAGCACCATGCCATATTCCAGTTAATAACCATACTATTAAAATATTTCTTATTTGCTTATATCTACTTACTCTATTACCACCAAGGGGAATATAAACATAATCCTTAAACCATGTACTAAGAGAAATATGCCATCTACGCCAGAATTCAGTTATACTTTTTGATATATATGGGTAATTAAAGTTTTCAGGAAAATGAAATCCAAATATTCTTCCAAGACCAATAGCCATATCACTATAAGCAGAAAAATCAAAATACAACTGAAGCATATAACTTATACCAAATATCCAAAAGAAAACTACTGTTTCTTCAGAAGTAGCAGAAGCTTTACTACAAAGTTCTCCTAAAGCATTAGCTATCAATACTTTTTTAGCAAGTCCAACAGAAAATCTTCTTATGCCATATGCAAAATTATTAAAACTATGTACTCTATTATCAAGTTCTTTTTCTACTGTCTGGTATCTGACAATAGGTCCTGCGACTAACTGTGGAAATAAAGATACATAAGTAGCTAACTTTATAATATTTCTTTGAACTTTAACTTTACCATTATATACATCAATAATGTAACTTATAATTTGAAATGTATAAAATGATATTCCTATTGGTAATGCAATATTTAATAATTTAATATTAGCATTAGATATATCATTAATTGTTTGTATAATAAAATCAGTATATTTAAATATTATTAATAAAAATACATGTATAAATAAAGTTATTATTAATATATTTTTACTTTGATTTTTATATTTATCAATTAAAATAGCTCCTATATAAGCTATAATAATTTCTAATATCATTAAAAAAACATACTTAGGTTCCCCATAAAAATAAAACAATAAAGAAGCAATTAATAAAATAATATTTTTATATTTTTTAGGTGTTATAAAATATATAATTATTAACGCTGGTAAAAAATAATATAAAAAACTAATACTAGTAAATAACATTTTATCCTCCTTTTAAAAAGGCACCTTAAAAGGTGCCACATTATTCTGCTGCTGGCATTTCTGGCGGAAGTTCTATATTTTCTTCATCATTCGATTTTTCTAATTCTTTTCCAATATTATTATTTACATATTTTTTAAAATCATTATATACTGCCTTAGCAATATCTTTATCAGCCATCACAGAGAATATTACATTACCACTATTAGTAATATATAATTGTTCTGCAGAAACACAAATCCAACGTCTCATATCAATATTATCTAACATTTCTTGCTTAATTTTTTCAACATTGGCAGTATCTTTAACCTTAACAACAGCCACTGAATAAGCTTGTGATGTCATCATTGGTACTGATACAACAATTGATTCAATATCATTATTTGTTTTCAAACCAGTATAACTAGTAACTTCATCAATATTCTTTATATCCACTTTCATCGTTTCAAGTTCGGGTAAAACATTTTTATTATCTTTATCTATTATATTAATCATTTTAATAATATCTTTAGTTGTTTCAAGACTACCTGTATTTTCCTTTCCAGATACTAATATAAATATACCAAATGAGATAACCGCTAATAATATCAAACCTATTATTAAAATATTTTGTTTTTTCATTTTTTTTCCTCCCTATGTTTAAATTATAACATAGGGAGGAAAAAAAAGAAACCTATAAATAGATTTCTTATAATTCAAATGTCTACAAATTAATTACTTTAATTCAACAGTAGCTCCAGCTTCTTCAAATTGAGCTTTAATTTTTTCAGCTTCTTCTTTGTCGATGCCTTCTTTAACATTTCCACCATTGTCAGCAATGTCTTTAGCTTCTTTTAATCCTAAACCAGTTAAATCTCTAACTAATTTAATAACAGCAATTTTGTTAGCTCCAGCAGCAGTTAATACAACATTAACTTTTGATGGGCCTTCTTCTACAGCAGCAACTGCAGGACCAGCAACAGCAACAGCTGATGGGTCAACACCATATGCCTCCTTCATTGCGTCAACTAATTCTTTAATTTCAAGAATAGACATTTCATTTAGTGAATTAATAAATTCTTCTTTTGTTAATTTAGCCATTTTAATTTCCTTCCTTTCTTATAACTATATTTTTATTAATTTTCTTCTTTTTGTTTAGCATATAAATCTAAACAGATAGATAAATCTTTAACAGTACCCATAAGTCCTGCAGCAAGCATTGTAAGTAATCCCTCTCTTGATGGAATAGCAGCATATTTAGCAAGCTCTGAAGCTTCTGCAACTTTTCCCTCAACAATACCAGCTTTTAATTCAAGATTAGTATGTTTTTTAGCAAACTCACTAATAACCTTAACAGGAGCAAGTTCATCACTAGAAAAACTAATCGCAGATGGTCCTTCTAAGAACTCATCTAACTTAATATCTAAACTATTAACAGCTCTTTTTACTAAAGTATTTTTATATACTTTGTAATCAGAACCAGACTCTCTAAGAGCTCTTCTAAGTTCAGTTACTTCAGCAACATTAAGTCCTCTTGGATCAAATACAACTACTGATTTAGCATTTTCAAACTTACCTTTAATCTCATCAACTACTAAAGATTTTTGCTCTAATATTTTTGCATTTGCCATAGTATCAATCCTTTCCTATACCAAAATAAAATCCCTCTACATCGAGGGATAAAAAGAACATTTCTTATTCCTCGGTAAGATTTTCAAGCATTACTGCCCTTACTGTCTTTGGCATAATATTTTCTCAAACAAACTTATTATATATTAAATATCATTATTTGTCAAATGAATTTAAATCAATTTTAACACCAGGACCCATAGTTGAAGAAATACTAACATTCTTAACGTATGCTCCTTTTACAGTTGAAGGCTTAACTTTCATAATAGCCTCAACGAAAGCTTTAAGATTCTCTACTAATTTAGCATCATCAAAACTTGCTTTACCAACGATTCCGTGTACATTTCCGAAACTATCAGTTCTGTAGTTAACTTTACCTTTTTTAGTTTCTTCAATAGCTTTAGCAGTATCCATAGTAACAGTACCTGTCTTAGGGTTTGGCATTAAACCTTTAGGTCCAAGTAATTTACCAATTTTACCAAGCATTGGCATCATTTCAGGAGTAGCAATAATAACATCATAATCAAACCAAGATTCTTTTTCAATTTTTTGAATCATATCAAGGTCTCCTACAAAGTCAGCACCTGCTTCTTTAGCAGCTTTAGCTTGATCTCCTTTAGCAAGAACTAAAATTCTTTTAGTCTTACCAGTACCATTAGGTAAAACAACTGCTCCTCTTAGTTGTTGATCATTCTTTTTAGTATCTAAGTTTAAGTTCATAGCTACTTCGATAGTAGAATCAAACTTAGCATTAGAAGTCTCTTTAACTAATTTAACAGCCTCTTCTACAGAATATGCTTTATTCTTATCAAGTTTTTCTAAATTAGAAACATATCTTTTACTTCTTTTCATTCGTCTTCCCTCCTTATGTGGTATTTGCGGACTAAACAATATCCTTCCACATAGGTATAAACCTATATGACATATTAATTATTTTTATTATTCTTCAATTTTAATTCCCATGTTACGGGCAGTACCTTCAACTATTTTCATAGCTTCTTCTACTGTATAAGCATTTAAATCAGGTAACTTAGTTTCAGCAATTTCTCTTAATTTATCTTTAGATAAAGTTGCAACTACTTCACCCTTACTAGATCCAGATTTGATACCAGCAGCTTTCTTTAGTAAGAATGCAGCAGGTGGAGTCTTAAGTACAAAGTCAAAACTTCTATCATCATAAATAGTTATTTCAACCGGAAGTACATCTCCCATCTTATCTCTAGATGCATCATTAAATTTAGTACAAAATTCTTGTAAGTTAATTCCTGCTGGTCCAAGTACAGTTCCTACTGGAGGAGCTGGTGTTGCTTTTCCTGCTGGAATTTGTAATTTAATTTTCTTAGTAACTTCTTTAGCCACGAAAAACACCTCCTATTAAAATTTCTTTTTCGCGTGTGGTCCCATCGGCCAGTCCGCCTTCCACTTACTAACATAATAATATGTCTCGCACCGATAATGATATCACACTTTTTTTAAAATTACAACTATTTTTTTAATTTTTTTCTACTTTATGCTTTATTTTAATCATATTACATAGTTTCTACTTCTTGCATATCAACTTCAACTGAAGTTTCTTGACCAAATAAATCAACTAAAACAGTAAGTTTTTGTTCCTTTAAATCAACACTATCAATCTTAGCCATCATATCTTTAAATGGTCCAGCAATAATCTTAACTTTCTTACCTTCAGTTAAATCTTTACTAATATCTACTCTACTCATTCCCATACTATTAAGTATTCTATCAACTTCTTGAGGAAGTAGAGGAATAGGTTTAGCACCTTTACCAGATGATCCAATAAATCCGGTAACACCTTGAGTATTTCTAACGATATACCAAGCCTCATCAGACATAACCATTTCTACTAGAACATATCCTGGAAACATCTTTTTAACTTTTTCTTTCTTTACTCCATTTTTATATTCAATTTCTTTTTGTTCTGGAACTATAACTCTAAAAATATTCTCATGTAAATCCATAGAGTTAATTCTCATTTCTAATTTTTCTTTAACCTTATACTCATGTCCACTGACAGTATTAACAACATACCATTCTTTTTTCATTATAAACTACTCCTTAACACAGCAACTAGTAAATCGATTAGATAAAAGAACACACCAAAGAAAATCATAAATGCAATTGTTGATGTAGCATATTTAAGTAAATCTTTTTTACTAGTCCATTTAATTCTAGATACTTCTTTTTTTACACCTTTAAAATATTCAACCATTTTTTAATCCTCCCAATATTTGATTAAAATAAAAACACCTTTCGGTTGACATAAATATACCACAATATATATATATTTGTCAATAATTTTATTGCTTTTTCTTTTATTTTTCTATAGTTTGCCAAGCCTAAAGTCTTGACAAATAGTTTTGAGCTTGTAATCTCAAAACTAAAACACTTTTGTTCTATCATATTCACAGTCAAAACTTATATACTTATAATTTTATCAATTAATAAAAATATATAACACTAAAAATATAAGATAGGTCGTAAATAGTACAAAAAAAGAATCTATCAATAATAGACTCTTAATTATCAAATGGCGGCCAATGTAGGGCTCGAACCTACGACCTATCGGTTAACAGCCGAGTGCTCTACCGACTGAGCTAATTGGCCAGTACATCCACAAGACTTCTTAATTATATAACACTTTTTTTAATTAATCAAGTACTTTTTTTAACTTTTTTAATATTTTATGCATTTTTAAGCAAAAAATACCCAAAAGAAGAAAAGTTTATCAACAAAAACTGTTGATAAACTTATATTTTTTTAAGTTCTTCTCCAAGTACCATGTTAGTAACACCAGGATTTACTTTACCAGAAGTTTTCTTCATAATAAGTCCCATAATGAAACCATTAACATTTTTTCCAGACTTAAAATCATCTATAACTTTAGGATTTTCATTAAATACTTCATTAATAATTTTTCTAATTTCTTCTTTATCACTTATTTGAGTACCAATAGATTTAGCAACTTCTAATACATTTTTATCTTCATCTAATGCTTTAGTAAAAATATCCTTAACCTGCTTATTAGAAATCTTTCCATTACTCATCATTTTAATAATTTCAGCAAAATCTTTTGATTCAATATTAATATCAGCAATATCTTTATAATTCTTATTCAAATATCCAAGTAAGAAACCTACTACCACATTTGAAGTATCTTTAGGATTAGAACCATAACTAATAACACTTTCAAAATAGTCAGATAATTTCTTATCTTTAGTAAGTGTACTAGCATCAATATTGCTTATACCATATTCATTCATATATGTATTCTTTCTTTCATATTCAAGAACAGGCATATTACTTTTAATCTCATTAATAAATTCTTCTCTCAACTTGATCGGAGGAATATTAGGCTCAGTATAATATTTATAATCGATAGCATCACTCTTACCTCTCATAAATACTGTAGTCTTATTAGCTTCATCATATCTTCTAGTTTCCTGTTCAATAACTCCCCCAGCTTCAAGTATTTCTGTTTGTCTTTTAATTTCAACTTCAATAACTTCCTTAACAGTAGAAAAAGAATTAATATTTTTCATTTCAACTCTTGTACCAAGTTCAGTATCTTCTTCTTTCTTCATTGAAACATTAACATCTACTCTGATTTGACCAAGATCTGCTCTTGCATCACTAACATCCAAATATAAGAATATATTTCTAAGAGCCTCTAAGTAAGCAATAGCTTCTTTTGAAGAACCAATACAAGGTTCAGTAACAGTCTCAAGAAGTGGCACTCCAGCTCTATTATAATCAATTAAAGAATAAGTACTTAAATGATCCATATTCGCCGTATCTTCTTCTAAATGTGTATCATGAATATCTATCCTTTTATCAGTACCATCAACATTAATCATAACATAACCATTAGTACCGATAGGATTCTTAAATTGTGTAATCTGATATCCTTTAGGCAAATCAGGATAATAATAATTTTTTCTATCAAAAATAAGTTTTTCAGGTACTTTACAATTTAAAGCTAAAGCAACCATAATACTCTTTTTAACTGCCTCTTTATTAACACAAGGAAGAATACCAGGATAACCAATATCAACTACTGATAAATTAGTATTAACATCTCCATTACCATTTTTACCAGTACTAAAATTTTTACTATTACTTTTAAGTTCGCAGTGAACTTCAAGTCCAATAACTGGAATATATTTACTCATCTTTAGCCACCATACCTTTACAACCAAGTACTTCCTCTATTTTATTCGCCATATTAAGTACCAAATAATCTTCTTTTGCTCTACCAGTAATATTTACGCTAACTGGCATATTATTAACAAAGCCACTCGGAATAGAAATACTAGGAAAGCCACCAAAATTACCAATAACAAGATGATTACCAAGAATCAAATATTCATCTGATAATTTATCACTAGCTTTATCAAATAATGGAGCTATATCACCACTCGTAGGCATAATAAGACCATCATACTTTTTAAATAATTCATTCATTCTATCAACAATAAGTCTTCTAACTCTAGAAGCATTTAAAAATAATTTTTCTTGATTCTCTTTTTGAAGAACATAGCTACCAATAACAAATCTTCTCTTAATAAGTTCAGAAAAGCCTTCTGTTCTCGTCTTCATCATAATATCATTAACATTACTTGCTCCTACTCTACTACCAAATGGAATACCAGTTAAATTAGAATTGTTACTAGTAGCTTCTGCACAAGAAATAACATTATACACAGGATATATAGCTTCAAGTAATTCTTTACCAAAAGTAACCTCTTCTGCTTCAAACCCTAAAGATTTACATTTATTGATAACCTCTTTAAAATTATCCATAATACCCTTTAATTCATCACTATCACTAACTATATCCATAGCTTCTTTAATATAAAATAATTTTTTACCTTTAATATCATTATCTATATTATCAACATAAGAAATATCTTCTTCAGGTAAACTAGTCATATCTTTGTCATCATGACCTTTAACTATATCCATAACATAACTTACATCTTTAACACTTCTAGCAAATACTCCAAGATGATCTAAACTAGAAGCAAAAGCAAATAAACCATATCTAGATATTCTACCATAAGTAGGTTTATATCCAACTACTCCACCATAAGCAGCAGGTTTTCTAATAGAATCTCCTGTATCAGATCCAATTGCAAAAGGAACAATACCAAGAGCAACCGAAGCCGCACTACCAGCAGAACTACCGCCAATCATTCTTTCTTTATTCCAAGGATTTCTAACAATACCAGTATGTCCTGTAGTACCAGTTCCCCCCATAGCAAGTTCATCAAGTACCGTCTTACCCATAAGTACAGCACCCGATTCCTTTAGTTTCTTATAAATAGTAGCATCATATAAAGGAATATAATCTTTAAGTATATTTGAAGAAGCTGTAGTAAGTATCCCTTTAGTAGAAATATTATCTTTTAAAGCATAAGTTATTCCCCTTAGTATACTATCTCCTTCCATTTCTTCTTTTTTATCCATAATTGTAACAAAACAGTTATATTCACTCTGATATTTTTTAGCCTTACTAGTAGCCTCTTCAAATAACATTTCACTAGTAAGATTCCCATTATCTAAATTATATCTAATTTCATCAATAAATTTATTTGTCATTATTCCACCACCTTAGGAACCTTTACTCTATTATCTTCATAATCTTTAACATTAATCTTCATATCATCAAAAGTAATCTCATTATTATATACATCTTCTCTTAAATAATCATCATTTAATTCTAAATCAAAAGGAAACGTCATTGGTTCTACTTTATCAATATTTTTAATATTACCAATTAAATCCATTTGTTTAAGAATAACATCAAATTCTTTTTCCAAAGTTTCATACTCATCATCATTCATTTCAAACATAAGTTTTTTAGCTAAACTCTCTAACTCACTTTTTGATATCATAACTTCCTCCATTCAAATCATTAATATTATAGCAATTTTATATTCAAAAAACAAGAGACTTTTAATCTTCTCCCTCAAAAAGTCTCCTTTGCATGCCATAAGGATTATCCAAATACAATCTATAAAGATTATATATTTTTGTATCTTCATATTTGGTAATTTTAAAATTATTATCTAAATCTAATATCACCCCTTTATAATAAGAAATCAAAATAGGAGAATGTGTTGCTATAATAAATTGACTTCCCCTTTTTACTAAATCATCTATTAAACATAAAAGAGTCATTTGTCTTTCTGGTGATAAAGCCGCCTCTGGTTCATCTAAAATATATAAGCCATTATCACCAAATCTATTTTTAACTAGTTTTATAAAAGATTCACCATGTGAACAGTTATGTAAGTTTCCACCATAAGATCTGTAAAGTTTAAAATAATGATCTTCTTCAACTAATCGTTGCACTTCTGAAGAAAAATTATAAAAACTTTCTGCTCTAAGAAAGAATTTATTTTCAGGATAGTTATGTCTAGATATTTTTAAATAATTAGATAAACTTGAACTTGTATTTTTAGTAACAAAATTAAAGTTCTGCGTACCACCTTCAGCATTGAGTCCCATTGCCACCGCTATTGCCTCTATAAAAGTAGATTTACCAGTACCATTTTCACCTATAAAAAAGGTAACTGGTTCTGTAAATTTTAATTCATTAAAATTTTTAATAATTTCAATATTAAAAGGATATTCCTCAAAGCTACTTATTCTATCTCTATTAAGACTTATCTTATCAATAAATAAATTTGTTTTCAAAATAATCACCTCTAAAATAATTATATCAAAAATATCTTTTTTTTACATTAAATAGTCAAAATTAGATAATAATTATTTCAATCTTGGTAATAATATTATCATAGTATTACAAAATAAAAATAATTTATTATAATAAAACTAGTTTTTGGAGGTAAAAATGAAGTTAGGTGAAAAAATAAAATATCTAAGAAAAAGTAAAGGGATATCACAAGAAGAATTAGCAGCAATGTTAAAAATCAACAGAAATTTTCTATCTAGAATAGAAACAGGTAAATCAGAACCAAATGCTGGTATATTAAGAAATATCGGTCAAATATTTAATGTTGATTTAAATTCTCTACTAGATATAACCAATAGTGAAGAACAAAGCATTGATAAAATAAAATATATAAATGAAAATTGTAAATATCTTCAAGATAAAGACTTAGAATTTATTGTAAGAATAATGACAGTAATGCGTGAAGAATATGTAAAAATAAATACAGATACAGATTAAGAATGATATTTTTATCATTCTTTTTATATACTTTAATATGAATAATAATAACGAAAACCTTCTAAAAGAAGTAAATATAGATATTATCTTTTTCTTTTTAATAATAATTAAATCATTAGTTTCTTTCTACATAATAACAGAAAAAAAGAAAAGTATTTTAGATATTCCCAGTATCACTAATGAAGAAGCTAATAAATTATATTATTATAATCGTAGACTAAATGTCATAATAGCTATTTATTTCTTTCTAAATGCCTATAGTAATTATCAAGATAGTGATCCAAAAAACAATACTGGAGAAAGATACTTACTAGCCGCCACCTTCTTTATTTTAATCGGTTCTCTTTTATATCTGCCATTAGGAAATAGTAATTTAATAATAGAAAACTAGTATAAAAATATTTTCCTATTACATAATAAAAAAGAAAGGAAGATATGTATGCTATCAAAATATTATTTAAACGATTACTTTCCTCTTATCGATTCACCATTACTTAAAGAAAGAGAATACATGAAAACAGATATAAGAGAAGAAGTAAATAAATACATTATGGAAATAGATTTACCAGGATTAAAAAAAGAAGATATACTAATAAATTATGAAAATGGTTATCTAACAATTAAAGCAGTTAAAAAAGTAGAGCTTAAAACAGAAGTATATGTAAGAAGGGAAAGGTTTTATGGTGAAGTAAAAAGAAGTTTCTATATCGGCGAAAAAAAAGAATCTGATATAAAAGCCAACTACGAAAATGGTATTTTAACTATATCCTTTCCTAAAGAAGAAACCCCTAAAAAAGAAATACCAAATATAACTATTAAATAGACTAAGAAAAAAACTTCTAGTCTATTTTTAAATATAATGGTATAATTAATTTGAGGTGAAAAAATGAATATAAGTAATAAATGGAAAGATTATGAATGTATAAAAACTGGAAATGGAGAAAAATTAGAAAGATGGAAAAATATTATCCTAATAAGACCAGATCCTCAAATAATATGGAGCAAGAAAGAAAAGTGGAATAACTTTGACGCTCACTACCATAGAAGTAAAGAAGGCGGTGGTTCATGGGAATTTAGAAAAAAATTACCCGAATATTGGACTGTAAATTATAACGATTTAACATTCAAGGTATCCCCTACCAACTTTAAACATACCGGTATATTTCCCGAGCAAGCAGCAAATTGGGACTTCATTCAAACCAAAGTAAAAGAATATAAAGAAAATCATAATGAAATGAAAGTATTAAACTTGTTTGCATACACAGGATGTGCTTCAATGGCAGCTTCTAGCGCCGGAGCAGATGAAGTAGTCCATGTTGATGCTTCTAAAGGAATAAATGAATGGGCCAAAGAAAACATGCAGTTATGTCACCTAGAAAATAACAAAATAAGATTTATAACTGAAGATACTATAAAATTCTTAGAAAGAGAACAAAGAAGAGGTAGAAAATATGAAGGTATAATTATGGATCCTCCAAGTTATGGTCGTGGTCCAAATAAAGAAGTATGGAAATTTGAAAATGATTTTCCAAATCTATTAGACAATGTAAAAAAAGTTTTATCTGATGATTTTTCATTCTTGTTAATCAGCTGCTACACAACCGGTATAAGCCATATCTCTCTTGAAAATATCTTAAAGCAAAATTTCCCTAACTACAAAATAGAAACTGGTGAGAACTGTCTACCTGTAACTGAAGACAATCTAATATTACCATGTGGAATATATGGAAAAGTTACCAAAAATTAATATAATATATGAAGATAATCATCTTCTAGTAGTAGAAAAGCCAGTTAATATACCAGTTCAAGAAGATATAAGTAAAGATATAGATATGATAACATTATTAAAAGATTATCGTATTAAAAAAGAAAATAAAAAAGGCGATGCCTATATAGGCTTAGTTCATAGACTAGATAGACCAGTTGGCGGAATTATGGTATTTGCCAAAACTTCCAAAGCTGCTTCTAGATTAAGCGAAGAAATAAGAAATAATAATTTTCATAAAACATATCTAGCAGTAATTCAAGGTACTATACCTCAAGAAGGTAAATTAGAAGATTATCTAATCAAAGACAAAAATAAAAATATTAGTTATATAACTGCTAAAGATAAAGGTAAATATTCTGCTTTAGAATACAAAGTTCTAAATACCAAAGATAATTTATCATTAATAGAAATAAATCTAATTACAGGTCGTTCCCATCAAATAAGATTACAATTTGCTAGTAGAAACCATCCCTTAGTAGGAGACTCCAAGTATGGAGATAACCCCAATAATATAAATATAGCTTTATTTGCTAAATCTATAACATTCACCCATCCAACTACTAAAGAAAAATTAACATTTACTCTTGGTATGCCAAATAGATACCCATTTAACATATTTTAAAAATCACATAATTATACCATATTTAAATTCTATAATTATAAACGAGGAGGAATTAATCAAATATGAATAATAATATAATAACTTATGATTTACTAATATGGATTGGACTACTGATAACAATAATATCACAAATATTAGTATCAGCATCCTATAGTAGATTTAAAAAGAAACTAAATAATAAAGATATCACTGGCTTTGATGCTGCCAGAAAAATATTAGACAAAAACGGTCTTAAAGACATAATGGTACTTGAAACAAAAGGTAATCTAACCGATCATTATGATCCAACCAGAAAAGTGATTAAATTATCTACAGATATTTATCATGGTTCAAGTATAGCATCAGTTGCCGTAGCAGCCCACGAATGTGGTCACGCTATTCAAGATAAAGAAAACTATAAACCAATGCGAATAAGAAGTAAAATAGTTCCCACTGTTAACATATGTACAAAACTTGGTTATCTTGCCATTGTAATAGGAGCAATCTTTTCATATAAACTAATGGAAATAGGTATAATTCTATTACTTGCCCTATTAGCTTTTCAACTAATAACTTTACCAGTAGAATTTAATGCTTCTAGTAGAGCATTAAAACAATTAAAAGAATTAAAGTTATTAGATAGTGAAGAAATTCCTAATGCTAAAAGTATGTTATCAGCGGCAGCTTTCACTTATGTAGCAGCCATGTTATCAACACTATTAGAAATACTAAGATATGTATTAATCTTTACAGATAGGGACAACTAGCCCTTTTCTTTTTTTATATTTTATGCTATAATTAATACCAAGAAAAGCAATTAAAAAGAAGGAATAAAAATGAAAAAAAATAAAAGAGAAAATAAAAAAAAGAAAAACATATTAAGTATTATACTTTCAATAATAACAATAATATTTATAATATTTCTTAAAATAGTAAACATACTACCAACACTATATTTTATAATAATATCAATAATTATATTATTGTTTACTATATTACTTCTAATACTAAATAAAAAGAAGAAAAAGATAGGTTATATACTAAGTATCCTCATAATACTAATATACTTATTATTATCATACTATCTAGGTATAACCAAAAATTACTTTAGCTCTTTCTCTAAAATACATTATAATGAAGACACATATTTAGTATTAGTAGATAAAGATTCACCATATGACAAAATAAAAGATTTAAATAATAAAAGTATTGGTTATATAAATAGTGAATTAAAAGATATGAATAAAGTACTAGAAAAACTAGATAAAGAAGTAACTATGAATAAAGAAGAATATACTGATTATGATAAACTATTTAGTGATTTAAATAACAATAATATTGATTCACTATTGATAGATGAAAGTTACTACAACATAAAAACAGAAGAAACCGGAACAGATAATTATAAAATAATATATAAAATAAAAATAAGAAGTTTAATAAAAAGTGATACTAAAGAAGTAGATATAACTAAAGATCCATTTACTATTTACATAAGTGGTATTGACACCTATGGCAATATTGAAACAGTATCTCGTAGTGATGTAAATATATTAGTAACTGTCAACCCTACAACTAAACAAGTACTATTAACATCAATACCAAGAGATAGTTATGTCCAACTAGCGGGTACTAAAGGTTATAAAGATAAACTTACCCATGCTGGAAACTATGGTGTAAATATGTCAATTGACACTATCAAAAATTTGCTAAATATTGACATAAATTATTATATTAGAGTAAACTTCTCCACAGTAGAAAAAATAATAGATTCACTAGGAGGCGTAGATGTTTATTCAGAATACTCATTTGTATCATATATAGATAATTATAAATTCTATAAAGGATATAATCATATGAATGGCAAGCAAGCATTAGCCTTTTCTAGAGAAAGAAAAACATTACCTGGTGGTGACATAGATCGTGGAAAAAATCAAGAAGCAGTAATTGAAGCCATAATTAGAAAAGCTACTAGTAGTGAAATAATTTATAACTACCCTACTATTCTTAAAAATACTAAAAACACTTTCCAAACAAATCTAACTGATAAAGATATCACTAGTTTAATCAAAAAAGAACTTACTAATTTAGGAGGTTGGAATGTGACATCAAATGTCATAACAGGAGAAGGAAAACTAGATTATACATACTCTTATCCAACTCAAAAATTATATGTTATGAATATAAACAGTGAAAGTTTAAATAACGCTATCAGCCTAATAAATAAAATAATAAATGGTGACAAATTAGATAGTTCTTATAGCGAACCAGGAAATATTAAAAATCCTGATAAAGTAACAGTTACAGAACCTAGTCAAAATACCGAAAAGCCAAAAGAAGATAGTAAAAATAATGATACAAAAGATAACGTAGACGATAACACTAAAGACCCACTAGAAGATATCTTACCAAATGACGATAAAAACAAAAATGATAATGATAACACTAGTGACGACAGTAACAAAGATAACAATGAAGAAAATAATGATCAAAAAGATGACAATCTTAAAGACATTTTACCAAATGAAGAAGAAGCAAATAACCCATAATTTGCTTTTTTTCATATCTTATGATAAAATTATTTCGGTGAGAAAATTATGAAAATTAATACAATCGAATTAATAATATCAGCAGTTCGTGAAAGTCAGTACCCAACAGACCAAAAAAAAGAATTCCTACTTGTAGGAAGAAGTAACGTTGGTAAAAGTAGTTTTATTAATTCAATAATCAATAGAAAAAACTATGCTAGAACATCTGCTACCCCAGGAAAAACCCAAACATTAAACTTTTATAAAATAAATGACGAATTCTATCTAGTAGATGCCCCAGGATATGGTTTTGCCAAAGTAAGAAACTCTCTAAAGAAAAAATTTGGTCTAATAATAGAAAACTATTTAAAATCAAGAAGCAATCTTCAAATGGTTTTCTTACTAATAGATTTTCGTCACAAACCAACTGAAGATGATGTTTTAATGTACAATTATTTAAAATACTATAACATACCAGTAACAATAGTATGTACAAAAGTAGACAAAGTATCAAAAAATAATCATCAAAAAAACAAAAATATCATTATTAAAGAACTAAACCTAAATAGTGAAAATGATATCATATTGTTTTCTAGTATAACAAAAACAGGTAAAAATGAAGTATATGATGAAATAGAGAAATATCTATAATAGAGTTCCCCTTTTCATCTTTTTTCATAAATTATAATGGAAGTGAAATATGATAATATCTCAAATAAGTAAAGATAACTATCAAATAAAACTACCAAGTAAAATAATAAATATTTATGACCATACTGAAATACAAAATATAACTAAAAGAGTAATTAAAAGAATAAACAAACATAACAAACTATATGGTCTAGCCATATTAGAAATATATCAAGATATAAACTATGGAACAATAATAGAAATAAAGAATATCAAAAAAACATTTCTCCCTAAAGATGAACTAGAAATAAAAATAACTATCCATACTGATACTCAATTTCTTTATAAAATAGATTATTTTGATATAACTAAAAATAACAAAGATAATATTTATTATTACAAAAACAATTTTTACTTAGAATTAAATAAACCTATAAATAAAAGAAAATACCTAGATATTTTAGAAAAATCAGAAATAATATATAATGACACTTATAAAGTAATAAATGAAGGACTAAAAATAAAAGTATAGTATTTTTTTTTATTTTCTGATATAATACTAAACGAAGAGGTGATTTACATGAAAGTGCCATCAGTAGCAATAGTCGGAAGACCTAATGTTGGTAAATCAACAATATTTAATAAATTAATCGGAAAAAAAGTTTCCATAATTGAAGATACCCCTGGTGTAACTAGAGATAGAATCTATGGAACTGTAACTCATAATAACTACAAATTTCATTTAATCGATACCGGCGGAATAGATGTATCTGAAGAAGATTTCAATGACGAAATAATAATTCAAGCCAATATAGCCATTGAAGAAGCCGAAATAATATTATTTGTCGTAGATGGGTTAGAAGAATTAAATCAAAACGATTTTGTTATAAGAGATATACTAATGAAATCAGGAAAAAGAGTAATAGTAGTAGTAAATAAATTAGATAATGTTAAAAGAGAAGAAAATATTTATAACTACTACGAACTTGGTTTTGAAGAAGTATTACCAGTAAGTGGTGAACATTCTCTAGGATTATCTGATTTACTAGATAGTATTACCAAAGACTTTAACGAAATAATTGAAGAAGAAGAACCAGATGACCGCATAAAATTCTGTTTAATAGGAAGACCAAATGTTGGAAAAAGTAGTTTAGTAAATGCCCTATTAAATGAAGAAAAAGTTATCGTATCTCCAATAGCGGGGACAACAAGAGATGCTATCGATACCGAATTCACTTATAATAAAAAGAAATATGTTGCTATCGATACAGCAGGTATTAGAAAAAGTGGTAAAATATTTGAAAGAATAGAAAAATATTCCGTACTAAGGTCAATGAAAGCAATTGAAAGAAGTGATGTCTGCCTTCTAGTAATAAACGCTGAAGAAGGAATAATTGAACACGATAAACATATCGCAAGTTATGCTCTTGAAGAAGGAAAACCAATTGTAATAGTAGTTAATAAATGGGATACCGTAAATGACAAAAATGATATAGCAGCATTTACTAAACTTGTAAGAGCAGAATTCAAATTCCTATCTTATGCTAAAGTAACATTTGTATCAGCATTAACTAAGAAAAGAATTTTTACTATCATGCCAGAAATAGATAAAGCCTATGAAAATTCACATCGTGAAATAAAAACAAGTGTTTTAAATGAAGTAATAAGAGATGCCGTAATGATGAAAGCACCACCTTCATATAAAGGTAAAAGATTAAAAATATCCTTTGCTCAACAGACAGGAACAGTTCCTCCAAAATTCACCTTATTTGTAAATAGTAACAAATTAATACACTTCTCATATGAGAGATATCTAGAAAACAAATTAAGAGAAAACTTTGACCTTGAAGGAACACCAATAAAATTAGAATACAAAAATAAAAACGATTAATTAACAAAAAAGAATCTCCTAACATATAATGTACTAGGAGGTTTTTTATGTTTTCAGATAATTTTTTTAAAAAAGTAGAAAAGAAAACTAATGTAAATAAAGAAACAATACTTTCCCTAGCGGATAAATTACAAAAAGGAAATATGAAAGATGAGGCAACTTTAAAAGAAGTAATAAATGACTTAGCCAAAATGACAGGTAGAGAGGTATCTAAAGAAAAAGAAGAAAAAATAATAAGTACTATCTTAAATGACAATGTACCAAAAAATTTAGATAAATTCTTAGATAAATGAGTAATATAACTATTGGCCTTGTAGCAAGAGATGATAAAATAAATGATACTCTAGTACAAATAATAACTAAAAATAATTTAAAATATCTACATAATAAATGTAACTATATAGGTATCTTAAACTATGATAATTCTTTATTAAATACTGATGTCTTATCTCTATGTGATGGTATTATCTTTCAAGGAGGAAGTAATATATACCCCTATCATTTTCAAATACTAAATTATGTCATAAATAATAATATCCCTGTACTAGGAATATGCATGGGTCATCAAATAATAGGTCTCTATAGTCAAAACACTATTAATGATAAAGCATTAATAAAAATACCAAATCACAATAATAAAAATAAAACTCACAACATAAAAATAAAACCAAATACCATCCTCTATAAAATATTTGGTCCCACCCTAACAGTAAATTCAAGACATAATGAAGCACTATCTAAAGTAAATTATCCTTTTAAAGTATCAGCAGTCTCTAAAGATAATATAATTGAAGGTATTGAATATGTAGATGATAATCACTTCGTATTAGGAGTTCAATTCCATCCAGAAGATTTAGATAATACCGAAAACCTATATAACTATTTTTTAAAAGAAGTATTGAAAAGAAAAAAATAATTCTTTTCTTTTTTCATATTTACAAATAAATAACATATAGTTTAGTGATAAAAAGAAAAGAGGTATGTTAATGGAAAAAATAGAAGTTATAAAAAGTATTGGTAAAAGAACAGGAGGAGATATCTATCTAGGTGTAGTAGGAGCAGTAAGAACAGGAAAATCAACTTTCATAAGAAAGTTTATGGAAAATTTAGTAATACCTAATATTGAAGATGAATATGAAAGAAAAAGATGTTTAGACGAACTACCACAAGCCGCAGCAGGTAAAACAATAATGACAACAGAACCAAAATTCGTTCCCGCTACCGCTGCCAAAATAAAAGTAGAAGACTTTAGTGCTAATATAAGAATGATTGACTGTGTTGGTTATGTTGTAAAAGCCGCTAAAGGATATGAAGACGAAAACGGACCACGTTTAGTAATGACCCCATGGTATAGTGAACCAATTCCTTTTACTGAAGCCGCTGAAATAGGAACAGAAAAAGTAATAAAAGAACACTCTACCATTGGAATAGTAGTAACAACTGATGGTTCCATCGGAGACATTCCAAGAAGTGAATATGTTGAAGCTGAAAAAGCAGTAATTGAAGAATTAAATGCTGTTGGTAAACCTTATATAGTATTATTAAATAGTGTTCATCCAATGTTACCAGATACCGAAACACTAGCAGACAAATTAAAAGAAGAATATAATGTTCCCGTAATGCCAATAAGTATTGAAGCAATGCAAGAAAGAGATATGTATAATATTCTAAAAGAAGCCCTATATGAATTTCCAATAGAACAAATAAAAGTAAATATGCCCGAATGGATAGCCATATTAGCTCCTGACCACTATTTAAAAAAAGAATACATAGCTAAAATAAAAGAAGCCATAACTGAAGTAAACAAATTAAAAGATATAGATAAAATAAATAACAACTTTACTGAATCAGAATATATAGCTAAATCATATATATCCGAAGTTGATCCTTCAACAGGAGAGGTAACCATAAATTTAGAAGCCCCACAAGGACTATATAGCAAAACATTAAATGACATCATGGGTATTTCAGTATCATCTAAAGCCGAACTATTATCACTATTCCAAGAATTAAATATTGCTAGACGTGAATATAATCAAATAAAATCAGCCCTAAAAATGGTAAAACAAACCGGTTACGGAATCGCTTCCCCTACTCTAGATGATATGAAACTAGATAAACCAGAAATAATTAAACAAGGTTCTCGTTATGGAATTAAACTAAAAGCCAAAGCATCATCAATTCATATGATAAAAGTAGATGTCGAAAGCACCTTTGAGCCAATAATAGGAAGTGAATTACAAAGTAAAGAACTAATAAACTATCTAACTGAAAATAAAGAAGGAACAGATATTTGGAAAAGTGAAATATTTGGTCGCAGTTTAGATGTTATAGTTCAAGAAGGAATTCAAGCTAAACTATCAATGATGCCAGACAATGTAAGATATAAACTATGTCAAACACTAACTAAAATAATCAATAAAGGTTCATCAAATATGATAGCCATAGTATTATAAAAAGACTTAACAATCAAGTTAAGCCTTTTCTTTTACTTTAGTAACAATCTTATTACTCTTAAGTCTATCATTTACCATTTTAGTAAATAAAGCATATAATAAAGAACATAATGGTGTAGCAATAAGCATGCCAAGTATTCCACCAATACTACCACCAACAGTAACTGATAGAAGAACCCACATACCAGGAAGTCCGATACTCTTACCAACAACTCTAGGATATATTAAGTTACCTTCAATTTGTTGAAGAACAATAATAAATACCACGAATAAGATAGCCTTAACAGGACTAACCATCATAATAAGAATAAATCCAATCGCCGTACCAATAAATGCTCCAAAGATTGGTATCAAAGCCGTAAATCCAAGTAATACTCCAATAGTGGAAGCATATGGGAATCTAAATATAAGCATACCCACAAATACCAAACTACCAAAAATTAAAGCCTCTAAACATTGTCCTGTAACAAAGTTAGAAAAAGTTTTATTAGCAAGAGTACCAATAGTATTAATCTTATTAATAGTTTTAGGTTTCAAATAAGCCTTCATAACTTTATTAATCTGTCTACTTAAAGTCTCCTTTTGTGCAATCATATAAATAGCAAATACCAAGGTAATAATACCTTTACTAATAATACTAATAACCGAAGTAGCAACCTCAGTAGTAACAGTAATAACATCTTTAGAATTACCTTTAATATAATCGGTAATAACCTTACCAAAATTATCTAAGTATTCCCCAACCTTGTTAACAGTAAACTCATCAACATCAAACTTATTCAAAATACCAATAATATCTTCCTTATAAGCAGGAAGTGTATCAGTAAATAAAGAAGCCGAATTCTTAAGTTGTGGAATAAGTAAATTCATAACAAAGAAAATTGTTAAAAATACCAATATCAAACTAAGTGTAATACATAGCGGTCTTTTAACCTTATTCCAAACCTTACTAGGTTTAATCTTACCAAAAATTTTCTTCTCAATAAAGTTATTCAAAACATTAAGTACAAATGCAAGAATAATACCAAGTAAGAATGGTGAAAAAATATTAATAACCTTTCCTAAAAAAGCAATAATTTTACTAAAATTAACCAAAGCAAATATAACAAGAGCAATATAACTAATAATTATAATAATATCCTTTCTTGTTTTATCCTTCATACTAACATCTCCCCTCAAAAAACAGCCTTATTATACCACAAATAAAGAAAACTTACAATAATATTATTGACAATGAATAAAAAGTTATACAAGTAGTTAATTTTTGTAAAATAATTACTATAATTTCCTTAAAATACTTGATTTTATTGAGATATTATGGTATCTTTATGTAGTAAGCATAACATATATTGCTTAGAGAAAAATTAATGGAGGTAATAAAAATGACAAAAGCTGAATTAGTAGATTTCATTGCTGAAAAAGCAGATTTAACAAAAGCTGATGCTGGTAGAGCATTAGAAGCTATGATGGAAGGAGTTACAAACGGTTTAAAAGAAACTGGAAAAGTAACATTAGTAGGTTTCGGAACTTTCACTGCTAAAAAAAGAGAAGCTAGAACTGGAAGAAACCCTCAAACTGGAGAAGCAGTAAAAATCGCTGCTAGAACAGTTCCTGGATTCAAAGCTGGAAACAAATTAAAAGACGCACTAAACTAATAAAGTGTCAAGGACTTCTTAACGAAGTTCTTTTTTTGTACCATAAAAAAAGAAATAAATTACTTTATCTCTCTACTTAAAGTCTCTACTTTACCAAGTATCATATCTTCTGAAAAGACATTAACAACAATAGTTTGATACTTAGGATTCATAGCCTGAAGAATAATAGCTTTACCACTTTTATATAGTCTTCTGACAGATAAAACATTACCCTTAACAGCAATAACAATATCATCACCACTATTATAACTATCTTTCTTTCTAAAGAATACCCTATCACCCTTCAAATAAATGGGAGCCATTGAATCATCCATTAACTTAATAGATAAATCACACATCTTACTAACTGGCTCGTAGGAGGCATTCCTATAACTATTAACAATCTTTTCTCCTCTAGAAGTAATATTGTTATTACCAGTCATTGTATTAACATAACTACGAATCATTTTCTTCTCAAACAAATCTTTCTCATTTTTAGTCATAGGAATCTCATCAAATACATCAGAGTTAATATTAAAAATATTAGCAATATCAAAAAATATCTCATAAGGAATATTCAAAGTACCAGTTTCATACTTATGTAAAGTTTGCCTATTCTTCTTATAATTAAGCGCTCTAGCCAAATCCTCTAAAGAATAATTATACTTCTCTCTATATTCTTTCATAATATTACATACAAAAGGTTTTAAATCATCACTAACTAATTCTTGTTTTCTTGTTCTCATAATACACCTACTTATCTTTCATCTTAACAATTGTATATACAGGAATAAGTCCTATCATACCAATCATAATTTTAATTAAATATCTAATAACAATCATTCCAAATAACAAAGTAAAATCAAATTCTCCAATATAAGAAATAATAACAAAGATAATACTTTCTAACATTTGAATAAATAACATTGTACCAACATTACTAAACCAAAGAATATTCTTACTTCTTCTAATATAGTAATAAACATAACTACTACTCCAAAGCATCAACATAATTGATACAAAACCACCAATAAAAATTCTAATATTATTTATATCATAACCAAACAAACTATTAAAAACCTCATTACTAGTAAGTACATAATCCCCATTAGTAGTAAGTGATAGTAATGAAACAATAATCCCCACTACTACATATGCTATCCCACTAGTAGTCATTATTCTCTTAACTTCATCAATACCAAATCTTTGAATAATAATATTATTACATATAAACAAGCCCATAATAATAGGAATACCAAGATTTACTTGAAAAGAAAATAAATCAATTGTCTTAAACATAATAATACTAGCTATACTAGACATTAATACCATATATAAATATAAACCATTCTTTTTACCAACTTTATAAAATATAAACATCAGAAAGAAAGTAAAAATAACTTCTAATAAAATTAATATATAATTCATTACTTCACCTTCTTTACACTAAGTATTTTATTAATAACAAATACATATATAATCATAATAATACTCTTAATAAAATAATTCTCTATAGCAATAATAATAGCCTTATCAAATCTAATAAGAAAAGCATAACTAAAATAAATAAAGATAAAAGTATCAATAAACATAATTCCCACAATAGTAGCAATAATCTTAATATTTTTCTTTTCTTTCTCTTCTTTTAATATTTTAAAACAATAACCACTTAAATATAAAGTAACAATCATTGCTATTGGATAAGTAATAAACATAACTAAATTATCTAAAACTAAACTTTGATATAAAGAAGAAGTCTTATCATATATTGAAGGAATCACAAAAGCATTAGATAAAAGATACATATAAAGTACAACATTAGTAATTAATACTAACATACTAAATTTCTTATATTCTTTAACATCATATCTTTTAATAAAATAATATAAAATAGCTAATAAACCACTACTAAATATAATACTAGGATTAATATCTAAACCAAATATATTTATTAATTTAAAAGACATTAAAAAAGAAATAACTGTATAAATAATACCTAAAAAATAAAATTCATACTTTCCAAAATATTTATGTACTATATATATAAGTCCTATACAAATAACTATAAATAAAAGAAATAATACTTCTCCCACTATAAACACCTTCTTACTCATATCTATTATATCACACTTCTTTTAAGATACAAATAATTTTATAAATATTTATATTAAAATATTTCCATTTGTCTAGGAAAGCTATAATCTTTCCTAGTAATTTATAGCCTATAAGTCTATAAATTATAAGCCATCATATTCGGGGTGTAAACTTGCTAAAAAAAAAAGAAACCTAAGTCTGTTTCCTTTTCATCTTGATCATGTCGTAGAAGGCTTCTAGTCTAGTATCAACACCAACCTCATTATCTTCAGCATCAAAACTCATATAAATTATTGGAATACCATATTCATCACTAATAAATGGCATAATGCTCATCGCCGATATCTCTGGAGTACATCCAAAACTCTTAAGATGTAAAATACCATCAAATCCTTCTAATCCATATAAATAACTTTTAACAACACTACCACTAGCATCTGCTCCTAAATGATATTTAATATATTTTTTACCCTTTCTAATCATTCTATTAAGTATAAATCTCTTAGTAATAAGTAAATAAGTAAGATCAGTATCTCTATATACTTCTACTCCCATTTTCATAATCTTTCTTTCACTATTATAAGTAGTATTAGCATCAATTAAAGAATATAATTCTCCAAGTATAGCAACTCTAAGAGGTTTAGTAGGTTTATTAATTAAAACATTTCTAAATTTCTTTCTATACTTAAAATAGTTATAAATATTTTTAAATATCCCATTATCCTTAAAACTATTTAAATATTCTTTTTCTATCTTTTCAAAAGACCCCTCTACTACTTCAAATCCCATATTAAGTCTAATATATCTTTCTATTTTATCCATACAAATAATCATAACTAAACTATTAATCAAATAATAAAAAGTACTAATAGGATTAGCCCTTTTATTCATTTTCTTACAAAACTTATATCCCTTCTTAAGAGAAATGTGATTATCACTGATCATATTATAAAACTCAAAATCATAACCTAAATCCCTTAATATCTTTTCTTCAAGTTCTCCATAATATCCATATCTACATCCACCACCTCCTTGAACTAAAGTATTAGCTCCTTTCTCTAATGCCTCAATATAATTACCAAGATTATATTTAAAAGGTACACATACAAAAGAAGGCGCATACTTACTACCAATTTCAATAGTTCTTTTAGTAGTAGCAGGTGGTACAATTACTTTACATTTAGTAGCCTTTCTAATAAAATAATCAAAAACAATATAATAATTTCCCAAATGTGGAAAAGAAATAACTCTATCCATTATCTCGCCTAGCCTTTATAATATCCACAAAACTCTCTAACCTAGTCATTAATCCACTAGTAGCGATACTATCATCAATAATAATATTAATAACAGGTACATCTTTTAACTTTCTAATAGCAAGTTCATTAACTAAAGAATCAGAAGCGCAAGGAAAAGAAGATAAAAAGACAATACCATCTACACAATCTTTGTAATAGAAAGAACTACCAATATTCTCTTTAGAATAAAGAAAATATAAAGTATTAGAAAAATCCTCTGCATAAGAAATAGCAATCTTTCTATCAAGCCTATCAGAATATAAAATATCAATATCTTCATCCTTAAAATAACGAATAATATTACCACATAAATATTCATCATAAACAACATAAGGATGTGCTACAATAAGAATTTTCATTTTATTAGATCTAAGAATCTTATCTTGTTTATTAACAAGACTTAAATAATATTTTCTATTTTTAATTTTACCCTTAATATAATAAAATAAAACCTTAAAAATATTCTTATTAAATTTCATTCCCATTCTAATAAAACCAAATAATTCAAACTTACCCTTTATATAATCAATATCATAATTAAGTATTTTATCTTCAAATAAATTATTTACAACATCATATATCCCATTAAACTTCATACATACCCTATTGCCTTTTCCATAATTACATATTCTAGGTACTAGTATATAATCACATTTTTGAGATAGTTCTTTAACATGTCCTAAATAAATCTTAGCAGGAAGACAAGACTCATCAATTGATATATTACCTCCTTTATCAATAATACCCTTATTAGTAGGAGGACTTAAAATAAGTGTGCAACCAATCCCCTCAAAAAAAGTCTTCCATAAAATATAATCACGATAATATAGTAATCCTCTAGGTATCCCAATTCTAATCTTTCTTTTCATATAGCCTCCATCTAATACTATGAAAAAAATAAAAAAAAAGAACTAGTTTTCATCTTCTAGTTCTTCATCATCTACTATAGTTAAATCAGCATAATCATCATCTATTAAATCAGCATCACTATCATCAGTATAATCATCATCATAATTATCTTCTTCACTCATATTCTCATCATCAATAACATCTTCATCCTCTTCTTCAGAGTCAACTTCTTCATATATATCATCGATATCAATCTTAACAGAATGATTAGCTCTTAAATCCCAATTACCATCATTAAGTAAGATAAATTCTTTAGAAGTAGTAAGTGATTCAAAGAAGTCACCAATTCTTTCTTGGTACTCTTCATCAGATAACTCAAGTAATTTACATACCTCTTTAAATAAATCAGCAGTATTCATTGGTTTTTTATTTTCCTTTAAATATAATTCTGCTATTTTAGCATAAGATAACATTTCAAGATTTTCTTTACTCATTTTACTAAGCATAATATTTCCTCCTACATTTCCTCTCTAAGAATTAACCCTAACATATATGCAGCATTGTTAATAACAACTTTAACTGCATTAATAAGAGCTATTCTCTCCTTAGTATATATTTCATCATCAGTAACAATCTTTTCTACTGAATAATAACTATGGAATAATCCAGCAAGTTCAAATAAATAATTAGCAACCAAATGTGGTAATCCTTTTGAAGCCGCACTAATAATAACATCTTCAAACTCTAATAATTTATTCAAAATAGTATATGCACTATCACTCTCTATAGTACTAAATTTAATATCTTTTGGAATTTCTTTTCCTCTAAGAATAGAACTAATTCTAGCATTAGCATACTCAATATAGTAAATTGGGTTCTCATTACTATTTTTAACTGCTAAGTCAAGATCAAAATCCATTTGTGTATCTAAACTCTTAGAAGCAAAGAAGTATCTAGCAGCATTAACACCAACATCTTCAATTAACTCATTAAGAGTAATAGTCTTACCAGTTCTCTTACTAAGTTTAACCTCTTCGCCATTTCTAAGAAGTCTAACCATCTGAAGAATTCTAATATCTATTTTTGATGAATCATATCCAACAAATTCTAATGAAGATCTAAGTCTATGAATATAACCATGGTGATCTGAACCTAATACATCGATAAGTCTATCATAGCCTCTATTAAATTTATCACTATGATATGCAATATCAGGAAGAAGATAAGTATAATTACCATCACTCTTAACTAATACTCTATCTTTCTCATCATATAAATCAGTAGTTTTAAGCCATAAAGCACCTTCATCAATATAACATTTACCACTATTTTTAAGTTTATTCAAAGTATTCTCAACAAATCCACGATCATATAAAGATTGCTCACTAGTAAACACATCAAAATTAACTCTAAACTTATCTAAATCTTTCTTAATACCATCAAGTAGAATCTCAAGACCTTTTTGTCTAAAGAATTCGATATCTTCGTCTAACTTACTATCACCATATTCATCATATAAAGATTCTGCTATTGTAATAATCTCTTTACCATGATAACCATTCTCTGGAATAGCAAATTCTACTCCACATCTTTCTTTATATCTTTCTTTAATAGATACACCTAAATTATACATCTGATTACCAGCATCATTAATATAATATTCTCTTGTAACATCATATCCAGCAAAAGACATTATCTTAGATAAACAGTCCCCATATACAGCACCTCTACCATGACCAATATGTAAAGTACCAGTTGGATTAGCGGATACATACTCAATATTAATCTTTTCTAATTTACCAAATTCACTCTTACCATAATTCTTTCCCATATCATTAATAACATTAATATTATTAAGTAAATAATCTTTATTAATATAGAAATTAATAAATCCAGGATTGGCAACTTCTATTCTATCAATCATATCATCATTAATATTCTTAATAATATCATTAGCAATATTAATAGGACTAGACTTAAGTTCTTTAGTAAGTAAAAAGGCCACATTCGTAGAATAATCACCATTTTTCTTATCTTTAGGAATCTCAATAACTATTTTATTAACATCCATATCTACTGGTAAACTCTTTTTTATAATACACTGTAATTTATTTTTTATACTCATAAAACATCACCCATTTCAATTAGTAATTCATATTCACATTCTGTATCGACAATAACATACTTAACATAAATCTTATTATCATTAACATCAAACATCTTCATGTTAATATCCATATCAACAGAATAACCATGTTCTTTAAGATAATAATTACTTTTACCATGTTTCTCACTAAAAGAAAAACTATTAATAAAATCATTACCATCTCTAACAAGTAAAATATCATTATCATTAATCTTAATAGAATACTTAACACCATCAAATACAAAAGATATCTTTTCCTTATTTTTAATACCTTTTTCATTAAAAGTAATAAGTTCATTTTCTGTATTATTCTTCAAATAACCATTAATTTTAACTCTGATAATATCACTTCCAAACATTTCATTTGAAATCATATCATATCTTTAAAAAAAATACAACATATTTTACACAATTTTTATCATAATAATAAATGACATACAAAAATAACAAAAATGAGGGATATAAATGAAGAAAAAAACAAAGAAAATAATACTATTAAGTTTATCACCATTACTAGTATTTATATTAATCCATATAGTAGTCTTTACCTATGCTTTTATAACACCAAAATTAGAAATAAATAAATCACAGTCATTCTATTTGTATGATACCAAAAATGAATTAGTATTTAATGATGATAAGGATTGGATACCATTAAAAGAAATAAGTCCATATCTAGTAGAAGCCACTCTATCAACAGAAGATAAATATTTCTATAAACATATTGGTTTTGATTATCTAAGAATAGGAAAAGCCATGGTAACAAATATTATCAAAAGAGACAAAAGTGAAGGAGCCTCCACTATTACACAGCAGTATGCTAGAAATCTCTTTCTAAACTTCGAAAAGACTTGGAAAAGAAAAATAGATGAAGCCCTTCTAGCCACTGAATTAGAAGTACATTATACCAAAGACGAAATACTAGAAGGTTATCTAAATACCATTAACTATGGTGGAGTATATGGAATAGAAGCCGCATCTAAATACTATTTCAATAAATCAGCAAAAGATCTCACCCTAGCAGAAGCTTCCCTATTAGCGGGAATTCCTAAATCTCCTAATAACTATTCACCAGTAAAAAATTATACTAAATCTAAAGAAAGACAAAAAATAGTCTTAAAGATGATGCAAAAAAACAAAAAGATAACTACTGAAGAATATAATAACGCTATAAATACTAACCTAACTATTATAGGTAAAAAAGAAAAAAGCAATATAACAAGTATTAATTATTTCAAAGACTCTGTATTAGAAGAATTAAAAAGATTAACAAACATACCAGAAGAAATAACTAAAACAGGAGGCTTAAAAATATATACAACCCTAGATATAGAAGCCCAAGAAGATTTAGAAAAAGCTGTATATAGTTATATAAATGATGAAACCAAAGTAGAAACAGCCGCTATCATGATGAACCCTAATACTGGTGGAGTAATAGCCATGATTGGCGGAAATGATTATAATAAAAGTGAATATAATAGAGCCACAAAAGCCAAAAGACAAGTAGGTTCTACAATGAAACCATTACTATATTACACCGCTCTAGAAAGTGGTTTTACCGCCTCTTCATCATTTACTAGTGAAAAAACAACCTTTACCTTTGCTGGAGATAAAACATATAGTCCTAATAACTACAACAATACCTATGCCAATTGCCCAATATCAATGGCAGCAGCCATCTCCTATTCAGATAACATATATGCTGTCAAAACTCATCTTTTTCTAGGAGAAAATATGCTAATAAATACTGCTAAAAGATTAGGAATAACTAGTAATCTAACCGCAATTCCATCACTAGCCTTAGGTACCGAAGAAATAAGTTTACTAGAAATGACAACAAGTTATTCATCATTCGCTAATTTAGGATACAAAGTAGAACCACATTTCATTAAGAAAATAGTAGATTCCAAAGGAAATACTTTATATGAAAACAAAGAAGAAAAAGAACTAATACTAAATCAAAGTCTTACTTTTATATTAAATGAAATGTTAACATATACCTATAATAAAAACTTTATTGACTATAACTATCCCACTCTAATATCATTATTACCTAACATAACTCATAAATATAGTATTAAATCTGGAACAACTGATACTGATTTATTAATAATAGGTTATAATAAAGATGCTGTTCTAAGTATTTGGAATGGTTATGATGATAATAGTAAAATAGAATCAAAAGAATATTCATATCATAAAAATATATGGATAGATACTATGGAAGCATATTTTAAAGATAAAGAAACAACATGGTATGATATACCTTCTAATGTTGTAGGAGTATTAGTAAACCCTATAACGGGTATAATAGCAAATGATAATGATACAAAAAAAGAAATGTTCTTCTATATAAAAGGAACAGAGCCAACATTAAATGGAACTACTAAAGATTTAGATGCTGTCTTCAAAGAAGAAAATAGTTCAAGCGAACAAAAAGAAGCACCATAAAAAGATGCTTCTTTTCCTATCCACTTCAAATACTAAATATCACCAAATAAATATAAATCTATCTCTACCACTATAATCCTTTTCTAAAGATATATTAACATTATCAAAATATTTATTAATAATATTAAGAATATCATTTCCTTGTTTATAACCTATTTCAAAGGCTATAAGAAACCTATCATTCAAGTACTTTCTACATTCGTTAAGTATTTTATCATAAAAATATAACCCATTATCATCAGCATATAATGCCATATGTGGTTCATTATTATAAACAACATCCATAATATCTTCATCATAACTAATATATGGTGGATTACTAATAATAACATCATACTTATCATTAATATTAGAAAAAACATCACTCTCTATAAAATTAACATCAGTATTATTAATTTTATTATTTTCTCTAGCAACATCAAGAGCATCTTTAGATATATCAACAGCAGTTACCATACTATTATCTAATAATTTATTTAAAGTAATAGCAATACACCCACTACCAGTACCAATATCAAGTATCTTAATTTCATTATTAAAATACTTATTTATATATTTAATAGTTTTTTCTACTAATAACTCTGTCTCAAATCTAGGTATTAAAGTATTCTTATTAACTTTAAAAGTATTACCATAAAAATCAACATTACCAACAATATATTGTACTGGTATACCACTTTCTAACTCTCTAATAGCAGTATCCATATCTTTATCTTTTAAATATTTCTTTAAATATTCTATTTCTTTATCCATAAACTTATTAAATAGTTCCTTCTAATTTCTTTCTTTGATCTTCATTAATTAAAGCTTCAATTAAATCTTCCATATCTCCATCCATAACTCTATCTAAGTTCATTGAAGTATATCCAATTCTATGATCAGTAATTCTATTTTGTGGATAATTATAAGTTCTTATCTTCTCACTTCTATCTCCAGTACCAATCTTAACTTTTCTTTCAGCAGCTTCTTTTTCTTCTTGTTCTCTAAGTTTCATATCATAAAGTCTAGTCTTAAGTATTTTAAAAGCAAGTTCTTTATTCTTAATCTGACTTCTTTCAGTTTGTGAATAAACAATAATACCAGTAGGAATATGTGTAAGTCTAACAGCACTATCCGTAGTATTAACACCTTGTCCACCACATCCACTACTTCTTGTTATATCAATTCTAACTTCTGATTCATCAAGTTCAAAATCAAATTCTTCAGCCTCAGGCATAACAAGAACAGTAGCAGTACTAGTATGCACTCTACCCTGACTTTCAGTAGCAGGTACTCTTTGTACCCTATGAGCACCACTCTCATATTTTAGTTTAGAATAAACACAATCACCCTTAACCATAAATTCAATTTGTGAATACCCACCGGCAGTACCTTCAACAGCATTAAGTATTTCTATTTTCCATCCTTCATTAGAAGCATATTTACTATACATATCAAACAAATCACCAGCAAAGATATTAGCCTCATCTCCACCAGCAGCTCCTCTAATTTCCACAATAACATTTTTTTCATCATTAGGATCATGTGGTATTAACAATACTTCAAGTTCACTTTCTAACTTACTTTTCTTTTCCTCAGCATTAGTAAGTTCTTCTTTAGCAAACTCAGCCATATCTTTATCTTTTAATAATTCTTTAGCTTCTTCAATATCTTCTAATACTTTCTTATATTCTTTATATACTTCAACTGTCTTCTCTAACCCAGTTCTTTCTTTAGAAAGAAGAGTCATTTTCTTAATATCTGATATAATCTCAGGACTAGCAAGTTCCTCTCCTATTTCATTATATCTTTTTAATGTAGCCTCTAGTCTATCTATCATAGATTATCCCTCATTTCCTTAATTATTATATAATAAAAAAATAAAAAAGTAAATTAATAATACTAAATTCACTCACTTTCTAAGTATATATCATTAACTTATATATAATATATATGGTTGATATCTCAACTTAAGACTACTTTAGGAGGCTCAAGTTGACACTTCAAGACCATAGACTTGAAGTGAATAAACAAAAATTTAAAAAAAATCATAATTTATTATTGACAATAATAATAAAATGTAATACAATTTAGACATATTTATTAAACAACGACGAATATTAAGTAATTATTTCAAATAGTATTAAATATAGAGAGTTAATGTTAGGTGGAAATTAACAATACTGAAATAACGAATTACAATATTAAGAGTTTAATCGGTAAAAACCGTTATCATATTGAGACAATATTATTAATAAATAAAAATAAAATATTGTAAATAAAGGTGGTACCACGAGTAATTTCGTCCTTTTGGTATCATCTTTTTTTATATAAAAAAGGAGAGGATAAAAATGAAATTATATGACGATTTAGTATGGAGAGGATTAATAAAAGACTTTTCAAGTCCAGATTTAATAGATAAGTTAAACAATGAAAAATTAACATTTTATATAGGTACAGACCCTACTGCTGATTCATTACATCTAGGACATTTATCAAGCTTTTTAATCAGTAAGAGATTAAAAGACTATGGTCATAATCCAATCCTATTAGTAGGAGGAGGAACTGGTTTAATAGGAGACCCAAGACCAACAGCAGAAAGAGATACAATAGTAAAAGAAGAACTATTCAAAAATACTGCTGCTCTAGAAAAACAAGTTCAAAGACTATTTGGGTTCAAAGTAGTAAATAACTACGATTGGATCAAAGACATTTCCGCTATCGATTTCTTAAGAGATTACGGAAAACACTTCAATGTAAATTACATGATCAATAAAGATATTGTAAGAAGAAGATTAGAAAGTGGTATTACATACTGCGAAATGTCATACATGATATTACAAAGTTTAGACTTCTTACACTTAAATAGAACTTACGGATGCAAATTACAAGTTGCAGGTTCAGACCAATGGGGAAATATAACTGCTGGTATTGACCTAATAAGAAAGAAAACAGGACAAGAAGTATATGGTTTTACAATGCCACTAATACTAGACAAATTTGGAAATAAATTTGGTAAGAGTGAAGGAAATGCACTATGGCTAGATAAAAACAAAACTTCCCCTTATGAAATTTACCAATACCTAGTAAATACAGATGATTCAAAAGTAGTAGAATACCTAAAAGTATTTACCTTCCTATCACATGAAGAAATAAATGACTTAGAAGAAAAGATAAAAACAGAACCAGAAAAGAGAGAAGCCCAAAAAGCACTTGCTAGTGAAGTAGTAAGATTCTTACATGGTGAAGAAGAACTAAAAGAAGCTATCAAGTTATCTGAATGCTTATTTACTGGTGAAGTAAAAGACTTAACTGATGAAGAAATAGAAATGGTATTTAAAGGTGTACCTACCATTGAAACAAAAGAAGATACTATTATAAACATAATGGTAAATAATGATATAGCATCATCAAAAAGAGAAGCTAGAGAATTCTTATCAAATAATGCTATCACACTAGATGGTGAAGTAATAAATGATGAAAGCCATATCATAACAAACGATAAAAAGAATCACATCATCAGAAGAGGAAAGAAAAAATACTACTTAATAAAAATAAACTAAAGTTCCCTACGAAACTTTAGTTTTTCTTTTCAAAATATTATTACTTCTACTAGGAATATTAAAATATGTTTTTACATTCTTACTAGTTAAACCATATAAAAAATCTCCAAAACAAATATCCCTATCATTAATATTAACATAATCATCATATGCTTCTTTAACAAATATTTTCTTATTATCAAAACATATAAAATTATTAAACATATAAAATTCATCATCATCTTCAACAATACAACTATTCATCTTAATAGAATAATCATTCATTAAATATGAAAGTTCACTACAGCTAATTTCTCTTCTAGTTAAAAAAACACCAGCCATAAATGAAGAAAAATTTTCTACATTTTCCACTGAATTCACCTCACAATGTAAAATTATATATTAAAAATAAATAAAAGTCAAAACAAATATTTAAATTTATCAACTTTTCTGATATAATATATGCTTGAAGGAGGAACTATGAACCAAGTATTAGACGACATTAATTTTGATAATTATGTAGTAATCGGTGTCTCAGCAGGACCAGATTCAATGTGCCTACTAGACTTACTAGAACAGAAAACAAACAAAATAGTAGTATGTCACATAAATCATAATATCCGCAAGCAAAGTGTAATTGAAGAAAATTACTTAAAAGAATATTGTCAAAAACATAACTTAATATTTGAAACAATGACCATAAAAGAATATAAAGAAAGTAATTTCGAAAACGAAGCCAGAAAAATAAGATATAACTTCTACGAAGAAATACTAAAAAAATATCATTCAAATCAATTATTTCTAGCTCACCATGGTGATGACTTAATTGAAACAGTATTAATGAAAATAGAACGTGGTTCCAATATCGAAGGTTATGCTGGTATAAAAAGAATAAGTAAATTACAAAATTATACTATTATAAGACCACTACTACCATATACTAAAGAAGATATCATAAATTATAACAAATCACATAATATCACATATTATATTGATAGTTCTAACACAAATACCGATTATACTAGAAATTGGTATCGCCACAAAGTACTTCCTATCTTAAAAGAAAGAAAGAAAAATATCCATCTATGTTTTCTAAAATATTCTGAAACATTACAAGAATATAATGAATACATAGAAAGAACAATCCAAGAAAAAATACCAAATATCTATCAAAATAATATTATCAATATAGATATATTAAAAAAAGAAGAGCCATTCATTCAAAAAAATATCTTATACTATATAATGAATGATTTATATAATAATAAAAGTAATATTATTACTAGTAAACATATAAATAATATATTATCTCTAGTAAATAATAATAAACCCAATATAAAAATAAATCTTCCTCAAAACAAAATACTAGTAAAAGAATATAATAAATTATACATAAAAGATAATAATAGTAATGATACTAATAACTATAAATTAGAACTAAAAGATGATATAAAGATAAATAACATAACCTTTGTATTAGAAGAAAAAGAAGATAGTGATGGTAACAACATATGTAGACTAAATAGTAAAGATATAAATTTTCCCCTATATTTTCGTAATAGAAAAGATGGCGATTATATAATCCTCAAAAATAGCAATGTTAAAAAGAAAATAAAAGAAATATTTATTGAAAGCAAAATTCCATTATCCAAAAGAAACAATTATCCACTACTAGTTGATGCTAAGGATAATATCCTATGGATACCAAAGATAAAAAAAAGTAATTTATGTTATAAAAAAGAAGAAAACTATGATATAATAATTAAGTACATTGAAGGAGATGAAAATAATGAATAAAAAAGATATCAAGAAAAGTTTATTACCATATGTATTCTTATTAGTATTCTTTATAGGATGCCTAGTAGCATTTAAAATGTTCGACAACACAGTAAATGAACTTACCTATGATGAATTCTTACAAGACTTAAATGGTGGTAAAATAACAGAATTAACAATTACCCCAAAGGTAAGAACTGACACATATAAATTAACTGGTAAACTAGACGAATATAAAGATAACGAATATTTTATACTATATATTCCTCAATCAGAAGAATTTATATCAAAAATAACTGCTGCCAAAGAAGGAACAGGGTCTTTCAAATTAACCATAATAAATGATCCAGAAGCATCATCATGGTTAGTTGTAATAGCCAATGTAGTTCCATACATAATATTAGGTGGACTAGTAATTTGGGTATTCACAAAACAACTTGGTGGTGGAAACAAATCAATGGATTTTGGAAAATCAAGAGCTAAACTAGTTGAAGAAAGTAAAGCAACATTCAAAGATGTAGCAGGATTAACTGAAGAAAAAGAAGAAGTACAAGAATTAATAGACTTCCTAAAGAATCCTAAGAAATTCACTAGTATGGGAGCAAGAATACCAAAAGGAGTTCTATTAGTAGGTCCTCCAGGAACAGGTAAAACATTACTAGCAAGAGCCGTTGCCGGCGAAGCAAAAGTACCATTCTATTATATAAGTGGATCAGACTTCGTAGAATTATTCGTAGGTATTGGTGCTTCAAGAGTAAGAGATATGTTTAAACAAGCCAAAATGAATGCTCCATGTTTAATATTTATTGATGAAATAGATGCAGTCGGAAGACAAAGAGGTACAGGACTTGGTGGAGGTCATGACGAAAGAGAACAAACCCTTAACCAATTACTTACTGAAATGGACGGATTCGGTGCTAATGAAGGCATAATTATTATTGCCGCTACTAACAGACCAGACGTTCTAGATCCTGCATTATTAAGACCAGGAAGATTTGATAGACAAGTAACAGTAAGTTTACCAGATAAAAATGCTAGAATAGAAATATTAAAAGTACATGCTAAAAACAAAATACTAGATAAAGGCATTACTTTAGAATATCTAGCTAAAAGAACTCCAGGATTTTCAGGAGCAGACCTAGAAAACTTACTTAACGAAGCAGCATTGCTTGCCGTAAGAAGAAATAAAAAAGCCATAACAATGTCTGAAATAGATGAAGCAACAGACAGAGTTCTTATGGGACCTGCCAAAGTAACAAAGAAATATACAGACAAAGAAAAGAAATTAGTAGCCTTCCATGAAGCAGGTCATGCTGTAATGGGATTAAAATTAGATGGTGCTAACGAAGTACAAAAGATAACAATCATTCCAAGAGGCCACGCTGGTGGATACACTATGATGACTCCTAAAGAAGAATCATTTAACTATACAAAAAATGAATTACTAGAATCAATCTGTGGATTACTAGGAGGAAGAGTAGCAGAAGAAGTAACATTCCATGAAATAACAACAGGTGCCCACGACGATTTCAAGAAAGCAACTAAAATTGCCAGAAGTATGGTAACAGAATACGGAATGAGTTCTTTAGGACCAATGATGCTTGAAGAACCAGATGGAAATACATTCTTAGGTAGAGACTATACCAAGAATAGAAATATTTCTGATACTGTAGCTCATGAAATAGATGAAGAAATGCGTTCAATAATTAATACTTGTTATGAAAAGACTAAAAAGATAATAAATGAAAATAAAGATTTATTAGCACTAATAGCTAATACACTTCTTGAAGAAGAAACAATAACAAAAGAAGAAATAGACTACCTAGTAGAACATGGTCATTTACCAGAAGAAACATTTACTGAAGAGCCAAAAGAAGATACTAAAGTAGATACAGCAAAAGAAACAAGTAAAAAAAATAAAAAAGAAACAAAGAAAGAAGATACTAAATCAAAATAGTATCTTCTTTTTAATTATCTGAATTATCATCATCAGGAAGTCTAATAATCAATTCCCCATCCTTAGAATACATATACTTTTCTCTAGCATATCTAGCAACATATTCTGGATCCTTTAACTTCTTAATATCCGAATTAAGTTTATCTTCTTCATCTTTCAAAGTAACTAACTTTTCACTCAAAGTCTTTTTTTCATTTTTAATTTCTATAATTTTACTAACATTAGAAAAGAAACTATAACTAAGAGACCCAATTATAGAACCAAATATAATAAAAAATAAAAATATTCTAGTCTTAGCCTTTTTATTCAACTTTTTCTTAGCCATAATCTCCCACCTTTCTAAAAGAATTATATCACACCTTATTTTTTTTTACAATCAATTTCTTATAAATGACAAAAGATAACAAATAACCTGTAAACATAGTCAAAAAAAAGTATAAATGCAAAATACCATTATTAATTTTAACGAGTATTAAAAAATATAATAAAGAAATAAAAATAACAAATAAAAAAGAAATTATAATTCGATATACAATTTTTCCTTCATATAAAAACTTTTGATTAACTTCTAATAATATATAAAATATTATCCCATATATAAAAGAATATAATAGAGAAAAAATCTGAATCTTTAAAATCATTTAAATAATTTATTTAATAAAGAATTATCATTATCTTTTTTATTATTACTATCTAAATAAACCATACTATCAATTTTACCCTTAATAGAAACATTTCCCTGATATGTATCAAGTTTAATAATCTCAAGTTCATTTCCTTTAATAACAAGATAACCAAGTGTTGTTTCCATCAAAAACTCTTCACTATCAAAACTTTCAATCTTTTTAACACCACTAATAACAATATTCTTTCTTTCTACTAAAGTAATACCATGATTAAAACCATTATCTACTTCTTTAACTTTATCCATATCATCACCCATAAAATAATATGATAAATAAATTCAATATATGAAAAAAAAAACTACTATTAAAGTAGTTTATTCTTCCATATTATTATATGCATCAAGGATTAAATCTTCAAATAACTTTCTAGTTTCCTTATTAATAGGATGTGCTGTGTCTCTATGACTTCCATCTGGAAGAGTCTTACTAGGCATTGCAATAAATAATCCATCATCACCCTCTAAAATTCTAATATCCTCAACTAAAAAGCATCCATCAATTAGAACTTTAGCAATTCCTCTCATTTTTGAATTTTCTTTCTTTTCAATTTTGACTAACTTGTCAAGTTTTAACTCCATGTAATCAACTCCTTCTAGAAATAATACTTTCTAATTACATTGTATATTATTTAATAAAGAAAAGCAAGTTTTTTTGCATAAATTTTACAATTTATCAAAAAAAAGTTCAATAGTATTAGTAAGAACATCTCTATAACTAAAACTTTTAACCTCATCACTATCAGTTTTAATAATAAAAATATAATTATAAGTCTCTGATATTATCCCTGAATATTCTTCTTTTTTATTTCTACTACCATTATATATAATCTTAACATTATCACCTAGTTTACTATCTATATTATTCTTAATTTTTTCAATAGTCATAATTATCTAGGATACCCAATATACATAGTACCCTTAGTAATAATCCCCCCTATTCCATCTGCACCATATTTAGTTTTATCAAGTATTTTAATTAAATCAATATTATTATTCTTATCTGAAAAAGCAAGACAAGCCGCTATAATAGCGGGATCAAGTGCATGAATATTAATTCTCTTAGGACTTGAAGCAAAATTAGCACCTGCCTTAATTAGCTCTTCATAATTAGACTGACAAGCACCCGCTATTATAAATAACTTCTCATGCGAACTCTCATATTTTCTAGCCTCTTTAACAGCCAAAGCAAAATTACTAGTATTTTTATAATTATTATTACTTCTCTTCTTTCTATAATAAGCATCATGTCCAGTAATAACTAAAATATCAGGGTTATATTTTTTTAAATTATCATCTACAACCTTAACAAGATTATTTTCATCAGCATAAACTCCATAAGCCTTTAATCTATTTTTTTTATAAAAATTCATACACTTTTCCAAATATTCACTATCACCATCAATATGAAGAATTCTACCAGGCAAATAAAAATACTCATCTCTCTCTAGTGATCTATAACCATCAATTTCTGGAGAAAAATCATCAATAGAATTAGAATTATATATTTTTAAATCATCACCCGGACTATCCGCAAATAACCTAACTACTACCCCTTTTAAAACATAAATGTCTTCCTTAATATCAATAATTTTAAATATAATATCATTATCATAAGATTTCCTAGTAACTAAATCACCAATATGAAACATATTATCACCCATAAAATAATATGATATAAAAAAAAATATATAACAAAAAAGAGCTACTTTAGTAACTCATTTGAAATTTCAACAAAAACATAATATGGAATCTTTTCACTTCTCATGCTAAGATCATAACCATATTTTTCTAGCACTTTAGAAACAATATCTAAATTATATTTATTTATTAAATTATTTTTAATTGTCTTTCTCTTAAATTGAAAAGAATCTTTAACTAATTTATCAAAATGTTCGAAAGAAGTAAGAGTCTCAAGTTTATCTTTTCTTATCATTTTAATAACAGCAGAATCAACATTAGGAGTCGGATAAAAAGCCTTCCTATCAACATCAATAATTTTCTCTATATTAAAATAATAATTAAGAAGAACAGTTATCTGACCATATTCTTTTGTACCAACAGGAGCAGATAATCTTTCCGCCACCTCTTTTTGTATCATAATAACAATCTCATTAGCGGGTATCGTTTCCATAACAAATTTACTAACAATCGGTGTAGTAATATAATATGGTAAATTAGCCACTATATAAATATTTTCATAATTATATTTCTTTAAATCTTCCTTAACATCTCGATATAAAAAATCATCCCATATAATATCATAATTATTAAAATCAGCTAACTCTTTACTAAGAATTCTTTTTAATCTCGTATCAATTTCATACAAAAGTACAAAATCAGCCTTCTTAAGTAACTTCTTAGTCAAATTACCACTACCAGGTCCAATCTCAATAACCATATTATTTTCTTTATAATCAATAGCATTAGCAATATTATCAACTATACTATCATCTATCAAAAAATTTTGCCCTAAACTTTTTCTAAAATCAAAATTATAAATCATTAATATATAACAATAACAAAAATCTCAGTCAGTATTAAAAATACTGAAATTAATGTTAATCCCAATCCAATTTTACCAATCTTACTTTTTTTATTAACTAGAGCAAAAATTAAAGAAATAATTGTAAAGAACATCGTAGTACTAACAAAACCTAATCCATATATAATTCTCTCATAAGCTTTAGTATACATACCAACCTCACTTATATCATAAAAGAATAATGAAAAAGACAATATAAAAGATATAATACTAAAAACTAAAGTAACAACATTAAAAAGTTTTATATTATTTTTTTTACTTTTTACTTTATTTTCACGTTTTTTTAATATAACACCACAATTCAAACAAACATAAGCATTTTCGTTAACCTTATTACCACAATTTGAACAATACATAAAAATTCCTCCTACTAGATAATTTTACCACATAAAAAAAATAGAATCAATAACAATGATTCTATTTATGATAAGTTTCATTATTTAATATTTTAAATGATCTATAAATCTGCTCTAATAATATAACTCTAAACAATTGATGTGGAAATGTAAATTTAGAAAAAGATAATTTATAATTACTTCTTTCCTTCACACTATCATCTAAACCATCAGATCCTCCAATAATAAATGTAATATTAGAATTAGTAATAAATGTTTTATCTATTTTATTAGCAAGTTCCATAGAAGTAAGCATATTACCTTCAATCTCTAAAGTAATAACATAATCATTACTCTTAATATGTTGTTTAATCTTGATAGCTTCTTCTTTCATATTAGAGTCATCTACTTCAATAATATTTATTTTATGATACTTAGAAATTCTCTTTTCATAATCAGAAATGGCGTCTCTTAAATACTTTTCTTTAACTTTTCCAACACATATAATCTTAATCATAACTTAACAAGCTCCGTTTCCTTATTTTGCTTAGCAATAATAATATTATCAACATGAGTGTCACTATCATTAAGTCTTTCAATAAGTGTGTTATAAGCAAGCTCCTCAGTATTATTATCTTCAGATAAGTGAGCAAGAATAATACATTTAGTATTATTTCCTATAAAAGAAGATAAATATTTAGCCGAATCATAATTAGATAAATGACCCTTATCAGATAATATTCTTTGTCTTAAGTTAAACGGATAACTACCATTATTAAGCATTTCAATATCATGATTAGACTCCATAACATAAACATTTCTATTACTTAAAATATCAAAATACTTCTTATTAATATATCCAGTATCAGTAATATAAACAATAGAGTCATCACCACTTATGATTATATATCCTCTAGAATCAGGGGCATCGTGAGAAGTTTTAATAGCAATAACATGCATATCTTCAATATCAAACTCATTTTCTAAAAATACATAATTATTTAAATAATCTAAACTTTTTAACATAATATCTGTAATATAAACAGGAATATTATATTTATTTTCAAACACCTTAAGTCCCTTAACATGGTCAACATGAGTATGAGTAATTAGTACTGCATTTATTTCTTCAGGCTCAACACCAATATCCTCTAATTTTTCCTTTACATATTTAGCACTATTACCAATATCAATAAGTATTTTTACCTTTTCAGATTCTATATAAGTAGTATTTCCTTTACTACCAGAAGACAAAACACAAATTTTCATCAATATAAATTTAGAGGATTAACAGGAGTTCCACTAGAGCTACCAACCATAACTCCAAAATGTAAATGTGTACCACCATAAGGGTTATAAGAACTAGGTGTAGGTACAACATATCCGGTATTTCCCATAGTTGCTATTTTTTGTCCTCTAGCAACTGTTTGACCAACACTAACATTAATATCTCTTAAATGCATATAAATAGTATAATAACCTCCTGCATTATGATTAACTATAATATAATTACCTCTTCCACCATTACACCTAGTATAACCTGGTGAACAACCACCAACAGCTTTAACAACCACACCATTATTAGCAGCATATATTGAAGAACCATAACCAACATATATATCTAAGGCATCATGGAAAGAACCCCAACGATATTCAAAATAAGTAGTAATAGTATAAGGTTTGTCAGTTGGCCATGCCCAATAACTTAAATCAGCAACATTAGGAGCATATTTTTGACCCTTAACAATAATCCTATTAATAGCAGGTTTAATTTCCGTAGAGCTAGCAACAGTACCAGAAACCAATTGACCATTAATATACTGACTCTTTCTTGTTACTTTATATAAGCCATTTTCACCATCTCTAATAACTTCTTGATAACCAACATATTGACTAGAATCATATTGAATTTCCGTATCATAATCACGTTCTTCTTCTCCAACACTATGTACATCTACAACAACAGATACTATAGGATCGATTAGTCCAACATTTACTTTTTGATTTTCATAAAGTAAATTATTAGCACTTGTAAAACTTGGATTAGCAATCAAAAATTCTTGAACATTAAGCTTATGACTACTAGCAATTGATTCAATACTATCCTCTGCTTTAACCATATAAGTTTCCTGTTCATCAAGTGTTCCATATAATAAATACTTACTAAGTTCATCACTATCAACAAATATTTTTTGATCAGTAGGAATTAAAGCTTCTTTATAAGTGATTTCATCATCAACATCAATATTCTCTATCATACTACCTGAATCTTTAACCTCTTCTTGTGTACCAGCTAAAAACTTTTCATATTGATCTTTATCAACAAAAGCCTTAATAGTATTTTCCAAAGCATCATCAAAAACTTCCTTAGATAACACATAAATATTAGTTGTCTTAGTTTCATTTTCTTCTGAATCTTCACTCTCTACTTTACTAACAATTTTAATTTCATAACCCTTAACAGTAAATTTCTTATTATCAATAATTTTATTATATATCTGTTCATCACTATTAACAGAAGTATCATAAGTAAAATTCTTTTTTATTTCAACTCCTTTAGGAGTATATACAGTATCAACATTGTACTTATTTTTTAATTCTTCTTCTTTAACATTTATATAATCCTCAAAACTTTTCTTAGAAACAATATTACCAATACTTCTACCATCTAAGTAAACAGTATAAACAGTTTGTGGTTCAATAGTAACATTTTTATAAAATACCAATAAAAATATCCCTAAAGAAATAACAATCAGAGAAACAATAACACCAAATCCCCATTTATTATTATTTACCACTACTATCACTCTCCCTCTTTATAGATAAAAATGTTGATGTCTTCTTCTTAAATAACAAATCAATAGTTTTAGTAGGACCATTTCTGTGTTTAAGAATAATAAGTTGAATAGGATTAGGAACCTCGTCACCAACAGGAACTTCAACATCAGGGGCATGAAGTGCAGCAACAATATCGGCATCTTGCTCAATAGAACCAGATTCTCTCAAATCACTAAGTACCGGTTTCTTATCTTCTCTTTTTTCAACACTTCTTGATAACTGTGACAAAGCAATTACAGGGACCTCAAGTTCAAGTGCCATAGTTTTAAGTGCCCTGGATATTTCTGAAACCTCTTGTTGTCTAGAACCAGAATATCTAGAAGAGGAATCAATAAGCTGCAAGTAGTCGATTATAACAAGGCCTAATCCCTCACCCTGAGTAGCAAGCCTTCTACACTTAGCCTTTATTTCAGCAGGAGTAACTCCTCCAGCATCATGGAAATAAATATTAGTATCAGCAAGTATACTAATTGCTTCATTAAATCTCTTCCAATCTTCATTTTCTAACTTACCAGTACTAAGTTTCTTATTATCAATTTGTCCAAGAGAACTAATCATTCTCATAATAAGTTGCTCCGCTGGCATCTCTAATGAAAATATCGCAATATTCTTCTTAGTACTCTTAGCAGCAGCTAAAGCCAAATTAAGAGCAAAAGCCGTTTTACCAACAGCAGGTCTAGCAGCAATAATAATTAACTGTGTTGGATGTAACCCTTCAGTCAAAGAATCAAGTTCCCCAAAACCAGTAGTCAAACCATTAATCTTACCTCCATTTTTAGATAAAAACTCCAAATCACTTTGTGCTTTACTAAGTACATCTTGTACTTTTCTAAATTCACTTGTCTTTCTAAATTTAGAAATATTAAGAATATCTTTTTCTGCTTCATCAATAGTATCAGCAGCATTAACTTCTGCATTAGTAGCCTTATTAACAATATCCGTAGCTACTTCAATCATCTTTCTTAAAGTATACTTTTCACTAACTAAATTAATATAATACTCAATATTAGCCCCAGTAGCAACAGAATTAACTACTTCATTCAAATATTCAACTCCACCTACTTCACCAATTTTATTTATATTAATCAAGTATGTTGTAACCGAAGTGATATCTACCGGTGTATCATTTAAATATAATGATTTAATTGCATCAAATATTTTACCATGACTATCTAAATAGAATATATCTTTATCAGCCTCTTCACATCCTCTTTGAAGGGACTCTCTAGACCAAAACATTGAACCAAGTAAACACTTCTCAGCTTCAATATTTTTAGGTAATTCTTTATTCATAACTCACCTACTTCTTTATAAGTTCAACCCTAACTTTAGCAATAACCCCTTTATATAATTGAACATCTACATAGAATGCTCCAAGTGAAGATAAACTCTCATTCATCATAATCATCTTTTTATTAACATCATAACCAAGTTCACTTAGTTTTTCACAAATTTGTTTACTAGATATAGAACCAAATACTTTACCATCATTTCCTGCTTTAACTTCAAAAGAAAGTTTTTCAGCTTCAATTTTATTCTTAACTTCATTTGCTACTTTTATATTTTTCTCTTCAGTCTTTTTATTATTTTCCATTTCTACTTCTAATCTATCACCACTAGATTTAGTATATTTAACAGCATATCCATTCTTAATCAAATAATTAGTAGCATATCCGTCACTAACTTCTTTAATTTCATTTTTCTTACCTTGTTTCTTTAAATCTTTAATAAAAATAACCTTCATAATATATCCCACCTCTTACTTATCTATTATACAATATTTTTATAACAATGTCATTAAAAAAAGAAAAAATATAGCCATTACTGACTATATTATTATTTACAAAATGGAACAAATCCCATGAATCTTGCTCTTTTAACTTCTTGAGCAACATGTCTTTGATGTTTAGCACAAGTACCTGTAAATCTTCTAGGTAAAATTTTACCATTATCATTAATATATTTAGATATAATTGCTACATCTTTATAATTAACAGGTTTTCCTGCACACATATGACATATTTTTTTTCTTTTTTTACGAAATTCAGCCATGTTTATCCTCCTTTTTTAGAATGGTAAATCATTGTCACTAATTTCAATTGAATCTCCAAATGCTTCAAATGGATCTTTATCAACAGATACAGTTTCCATACTACTCATACTAGAAGAAGAATTTACACTATCTTCTCTAGGAGGTTCAGGTAAACTATTAAAATCATTACTACCAGCATTAGTACCTTTAGAATCTAAAAAACTAATACTATTAGCAAGAATCTCAGTAACATAAACTCTCTTACCATCTTTATCTTCATAATTTCTTGTTTGAATTCTTCCGTCTACTGCTATTTGATTACCTCTTTTTTGATATTTAACTAGATTTTCAGCTTGTTTATCCCAAACTACACAATTAATAAAATCAGCTTCTCTTTCACCATTTGCATTAGTAAAATTTCTATTTACTGCAATTGAAAACTGACAAACATTTCTACCAGTAGATGTAGCTCTAAGTTCAGGATCTTTAGTTAATCTTCCTATCAATAATGCTTTATTCATACTTATTCTCCTTATTTATCTAGGTTAATAACAAGATGTCTAACAACATTTTCATCAATTCTAGCTACTCTATCAAATTCTTTAACAGCAGCATCATCAGATGTTTCTATGTTGTATAAAAAGTAATAACCTGATTTAAATTTCTTAATTTCATAAGCAAATTCTTTTTGACCTAATTCTTTAGATAAAGTAATTTTAGCTTTATGATCAGTTAAAACTTTTTCTAATGACTTAACAGTACTCTTAACAGTAGCTTCATCAACATCTGGTCTTACAATAAACATAATTTCATAATTTTTCATTATTACACCTCCTTTTGGACTAACGGCCTATTACTAGGCAAGGAGCTTTCGCTCACAAGTATTATAACAATTTTATCTTAATAAGTAAAGAACTTTTTACAAAAACTTAACTATTTACATAATATTATGACCTAATTTATAATTTTATCTCTTTCCACTATAAATTTCATACCAATCTTTTAATTTATTACTACCATCACTAGCCAATTTCTTTATAAAACTCCAACCAATCTTACAATTATCTTTTATATCACTAAATATATCTTTAGCTTTATTACATCCTTCTTCATTATTTGAACAAATTTTAACAGATAAATCTAAATAACTACTAACTAATCTTTCTTTAACATCAGTATATATCTTATTTCCGTTACTAGATATACTCTTCTTATATCCAGGAATATATTCTTCTATTTTACTATCTATCTTAAGAGCCAAAGCAATAACTTTTATTTTAGTATTATCACTAAGTTCACTAAAAGTATATCCCTTTATTTCTTTATCATAAAAAATAAAATCAACAATATCAATAAAATATTCTTTAGCTTTATCTTTAATACTAACCTTATTACTATTAATATCATTATAATTATTCTCAAAATACCGAATAACATCATTTTCATTTTTTATATCTACACTACTATCATTATTATCTTGTCTAGTTATAGTCTCATCTTCATCTTTATCATCAGACTTATTACTTACATCATTATTTACAGTAGCTTTACTAGCAGATTTAACATTAACATCATTATTAGACTTAAGTTCATTAATATTTTCTTTTCCTTTATTAATACTAATAATAAACAAAACTAATAACAAAACAAAAACAATAGAAGCAACAACTAATACAATAATATTCTTCTTTTTATCCATAAAATCACCACCAAAATAATAGCACTTTTTAAAATAAAATGCAAGAAATTTGACAAATATAAAAAAATAAAGTATTATAATAACCACTAAAAAAGGAAGTGATTTTATGGTAGAGAAAGAATACATAACAATAGGAAATCCAATTATAACAAAAGATGTATTTAGAAATATACTAAGACCATTAGATAACTATGACTATAAACCAACAGGTGGTCTTTGGGCATCAGAAATAACATCATTAGCAGGTGGAATATGTCCTTGGTATAATTATCTATTGGAAGCACGTGGAATAGCAAATTGTATGTCGCAATATAAAGATTTAACAAAAGCTGCCATATTCACATTAAAGGAAACAGCCAATATACTAATAATAGACTCATATAAACAAATATTGGAATTAGCAGATAAATATCCATCATATCATCATATATTAAACAATTATAACAAAACAACATCATCAAACACTATTTTTGACTTTGAAGAAATATCAAAAATATATGATGGAATATATATAAATTATGATAAATTAATACTTGAACATAAAACAACAATATTTGACAGTTGGAGTATTAACACATTATTATTATTTAATTTAGATTGTATAAAAGAATATAAAACAGCCAAAATAATTATTGACTTTGAAGATATTGATCCACTTCCTTATATAAATACTAAAGATATAAGTCTACCTAAACAAGTACAAAATAATTCAATATATTATATAGAATTATATAATTATATTAATAAATCATTTAATGAATTAGTACCATTTTATCTATCAGAGCCAATAAAAGATTATGATGACTATCTAACAAAGCTAATAAACTGTGCTAACAAAGTAGTTGAAATTGTCATAACAACAAGAGAAAAAGAAATAATAGCAATAAAAGAAGAATTAAAAAATAAAGGATTAACAATTAATGATTCAATAATAATAAGAAACATTGTATTAAATTATTTATCAAATTATCTATATCAAAAAAAAGAAATTATAACAAGTCTAAAACCATCTACAATTAAAAAAAGAAAATATTATAACATATAAAATATTGTATCAAAAATAAAACAATGTTATAATTAAAAACGGAGTGATAACATATGAAAGAAGTAATTTTAGATACAATTATAGATTCATTAAAATTAATACCATTCTTATTAGTGGCCTTTATAATAATAGAATTATTAGAACATAAATTAAATAACAAAACTAAAAGCATTATAACCAAATCAAAAAAAGTAGGACCAATAATTGGTTCTCTACTAGGAGTAATACCACAATGTGGTTTCTCTGTAATGGCTACTAATCTATATATAACAAGAATAATAACACTAGGTACACTAATATCAATATATCTATCTACTAGTGATGAAATGTTAATAATAATGATATCTGAAAAAGTACAAATATCATTAATACTAAAAATATTATTAATAAAGATATTCTTCGGTATAGTATATGGTTTAATAATAGATAAAATAATAAATAAAAAGAAAAAAGATAAAGAAACAAATTATGAATTATGTGATGAAGAACATTGTGATTGTAATCATAGTATATTATTATCAGCAATAAAACATACTTTACATATAACACTATTTATATTTATCATAACACTAATAATAAATACTATATTCACCCTACTAGGAGACAATTATCTATCAAAAATATTATTAAATAACAGTATATTATCTCCATTCATAACTAGTCTAATAGGATTAATACCAAATTGTGCTGCTAGTGTAATATTAACAGAATTATATTTAAATAGCACCATATCATTAGGAGCCTTAATCGGAGGTCTCTTAACAAGTAGTGGTTCTTCCCTATTAGTATTAATTAAAAATAATAAAAACAAAAAAGAAAATCTATCAATTATCCTATTACTCTATACATTAGGAGTCCTATCGGGAATAATAATAGAATTAATAAGTCTAATAAAGTAACATTAAGTTGTTACTTTTTTAAATTAAACTAAAAACGTAGTATCATCAATAAACTCATAATCCGTCTTATATTTAATATATCTAACTAATCTAAATAAGCTATCGTCTTTTCCTTTAGCTTCTAACATAATATCAATATCTCTATCGTATTTCTTAAGTATTTCTATAAAATTAATAAAATCATCACCATTAATATATTCATTATGGCTCCTATAATCTCTCTTATTTTTAGGAGAAGAAAAATGCATCTTAACTCTCCTATTACCCCAACTATTAAAAACATCTTCAAAAGAAAACACACTTTTATTACATAAATGATGATGATAATCCAAAACAACTGGTATGCCAGTAACTTTAGATATTTTTAAAACATCATTAACATTAAAAACCTTATCATCATTTTCAATAACAATACATTCTCTTAAATACATAGGTAATTTATTAAAATTATTAATAAACCTACTAATAGAATTATCTTTGCCAAAAGTACTACTACCAACATGAAGTATTAATACTTTATCATCTATATTTAACATATTTAAAAGATTATAATGATATTCAAGTATCTTAACAGAATTAGAAACAACATCACTTTTCACACTATTAAGCACACAAAACTGATCAGGATGAAAATCAACCCTCATTTTGCTATCACTAATTTTCTTACCAATAGTATCATAATAACTTTTGTATTTATTAGTATAGTCAAATTTAACATCATCTTTAGTAGCAAGAGGAATAATTTTTGAAGAAATTCTATAAAAATGAATGTTATTCTTAATATTATAATCAATTATATTATTTAAAGATTTTAAGTTAGAAATAATAACTCTATCCAACTTATCAATATCTCCATCTTTTAAATATTCACTATAAGTATAAGGGCTAGAACTACTATCATTAATACAATTAGTAATACATGCATATCCGAGGCTAACCTTCATAAAATCACCATTATTAATATTAACAAAATAAAAATAATTAAACGAATAACTAAAACTATGTTATAATAATTGCATAGAAAGGAAGTAATAATATGTCTGCAACTAAAGTAAAAGAATATTTAAAAAAATATAATATGGATGATAGAATAATAACAGTACCAACAACTAGTGCTACTGTAAAAGAAGCAGCAGAAGCTCTTGGAACTGAAGAAGCTAGAATTGCTAAAACATTATCATTTAAATTAAAAGATAAATATATCGTTATTGTAACAAAAGGAGATGTTAAAATAGATAACGCTAAATATAGACATACCTTTGGAGAAAAGGCTCATATGGTAGCAGCAACAGAAGTAGAAGAAAAAATAGGCCATCCTGTAGGAGGAGTATGCCCCTTTGCATTAAATGATGGTGTAGAAGTATATCTAGATGAATCACTAAAGAATTTTGAAACAGTATTCCCTGCTTGTGGAGCTACTAATAATGCTATAGAAATATCGATTGAAGAATTAGAAAAAGTAACTAACCGCGCAGCATGGGTAGATGTAACAAAAGAAAAAGAAGACTAATATCAAGTACAACACTTGATATTTTTTATTACTATTAAAAAAATATTATAACCTATATCTTAAATGATATAAAAATAACTAGCTTATATTAAGTTAAACATTATGCACTATAAGCCTTACTATGTAAGTCTTATTAGTGTTATTTGGAGTCAAAAAGTCTCCAAATAAGTATCAACCATACCTATTATATTTGGGGTAAAAAATATAAGTTAAATTATTTTTACCAAATTTTCTAATTCCTCCATTTATAAATATAGAAGTAGTATTACAAAAATCACATATAATTTCTAATCTCTTTTTAAGCATTCATCAATGAAGCAATACCAAAGGATATTAAAACTCTTAATAAAGAGAGTTAATATACGAGAAGAAATTTATTTTTTTATCTTGTTGAATGACAACAGGAAATTGTAAAAAAGTCAAAATTATGTTACAATTTTTATGAGAGGAAAGTGATTTTATGTTAGATTATAAAGAAGATGATATTTTAACAACTGACCAATTAATTAAAATGGTTAACGAAAACATAAATTATAAAAATAATAAATATTTAAAATACTTAGTTACTAATCAAATCATTAGTGGAATAAGTTATAAAAATTTTAAAAAAATATGGAAATTTATAAATAACAATGATATTTATAATGTATATGATTATAATTTCATTAATTTATTATGCAAAAATATGGTGCTATTATATAATGATATTGATGATTCAGAGATAGAGAATATGGATGATCCAGAAGAAGAGCAAGAAATATATAGAGTAAAATCATCTATTAATTGTTTTTATGAAATATTAAGTAGTGGGAACTTAAAAAAATTTGATTCATTAGTAAATATTCTTATGGGTACTAATGATGATAAAAAAGACAAAATAAAACTAATGATTGATATTGCCCCAAATTTTAAAAATTATATATCATTGATAGATGATATTATTAAAAATGGTAAATTAAATTATAGAGAAAAATATGCCTTAATTGAATTATTAAAATATGATCCAGATCACATAGAAAATGCTTATTATTTACCAGTATATGAAGAATATGAAAGAGAATTTTATCCAGAAGATGATACCATTAAATCAATAAGTAGTTTGGAAGATTTAAGAAATTTTATTAATATATGTCATAAAGTACAAGTATCTAGAATTAAAGAATTAGATGAAGATGATTTTTATGGTGACGCAAATTATATGGTAAAAAACGAAATTACAAAGTTGCTAACTAACATTAAATATTACGGAAGAGAATCAATGGATACTATCGGATTTGAAACATCCTCATTAAAAGAGTTAAGAAATAGCATAAATGATGAAGCAATAAAAGAAGAATTATCTAAATATATTCTATTCATGAGTTTAATTGATTCAATATTAAAAATAGATGATTTAAGAAAACTTAAGGTAATTGCTTGTAGAATTTCAGCTTTTAAAAATAATAATGATAGCATTTATACAATTTATAATTATACAGAACATATGGCAAAAAGAATTAAAGAAATATATGCCCATGAAATAAAAGAAAAATTATTTGATTTTAGTAATTTAAAAAATGGAAGTAATCAACAATATTCACGAATTAATTCAAAATTTACTGCTGATAGCAAAATGCTATATGATGAAGATATCACGGGAAGAAAAGTTGATTATATAGAATTATCAGGAATTGATTATGTTTTTCTTGTTCATGTTTTAAACGCCTATGGAGATGGTGGAACTTTAAAAGATTTCAAAATTCCAAGAATAATTGGCAAAGAATATATTTGTTTATCTGCAATTGATGAAACAAAAGAAAAAATTGCAAAATCTAAACAAAATGATGAAGAACATGTTTGTTTATTATTTAGCAATATAGAGTCTGACCAATTAATATCAGAATCTTTTGAAGATTTATATTCATCTGGTGGATTAAACAGTCTATCAATAACATTTGATAAAAGAGAAAATTTTAGACCAATAAAAAAACAAATTCAACTAAATAAAGGTAGTCATACTGAATTTGTTTTATATAGAGATTCTTCAAATGGAAAGCCAATTTATCCAAGTGGAATACTTGTTCAAAATACTCCTCCAACACAGGCAGAAATAAATGCAGCTGCATATTTAAATGTACCTATTGTTTTTATTAATCATGAAAAATATAAAAACATACCTAATCAAGTTCAATTAAAAGAAGAACATAAGGAATCATATAAACCTACATCTGAAGAATATAGATTATTTAGAGAAAGTTTAATGGAGCTACGTGATTCTATAAATGGAAAGGGCAAAGGTAGATAGTATGAACAATAAAAATAATAGCCAAGATAACTTAATATTAGCAATTAATAATCTAATAAAAGAAACTAACTTAAGTGAATTTGATGAATTAAAGGAATCAATAGATAACATTAATTTAGAAGTAAATAAGATTATTAAAAATAGTTGTGAAACAAAAACTGATATGATACAAAAGGATGATTTTGATTATCTTTCATAATCATCTTTTTCTTTATTTAATTCTTCATAATATCTAATTTTAGAAGGTCTATAATCACACCAATATTCTCAACCCAGAGCAGCAAAATTAGGTTTTATTTTCAATTCAATCATCTCCTTAATTGTATTTCTCAATTGTATATCATCTTTTTCATTCATTTTATAATCACCTCAATAATAATTGTATCATTAAAAAAGATGTAGGAAAACCGACATTTAAATTTACCAATTTCCTACATTTTATTTTATCATTTACATAACACACAAAAAAATCAACTATTACTAGTTGACTTAAATCTAACGTCACATTGATGCGACGATTTTACCTTATGGAGCAGGTGATGAGAATCGAACTCACGCAGTCAGCTTGGAAGGCTGAGGTTCTACCATTAAACTACACCTGCATCAGTAGGCAATAATAATGATACTATAAAATTGCCTATCTGTCAATTATTTTATGCAAATTTCTTAAAAAAATTACACTTTTTACATAAAAAACATCAAAAATAATTAATTTTTAACCAAATTAGGGTTAATTAAACTAAGACTTACCCTATTCTTTTTTAATGAAATATCATCAACATAACAAGTAACAATATCCCCAACTGATACAACTTCACTAGGATGTTTAATGTACTTATCAGTCATTTTAGATATATGTACTAGTCCATCATCATGTAAGCCAATATCAATAAATGCTCCAAAATCCACAACATTTCTAACAGTACCAGATAATTCCATACCTACTTTTAAATCTTCTATTTTAAGAATATCACTCTTTAATAAAGGTTTATCAAAATCATCTCTAAAATCTCTATTCGGTTTAGAAAGACACTTAATAATATCTTCTAGAGTATAGATATCTGTACCAAGTTTTTCACTAACTTCTTTAACATTAATTGCTCCAAGTACATCATTAAGCCTCTTACTACCAAGATCATTAATACCAAATCCATACATATCAAGTAGTTTACTAGCGGTACCATAACTTTCTGGGTGAATAGAAGTAACATCCATTGGATTAGTACCATCAATAATTCTCATAAACCCTATAGATTGTTCATATGCCTTAGGAGTCAGTACTTTCTTTTTCATAAGTTCATCTCTAGATAAAATTTTTCCATGTTCTTCTCTATATTTAATAATCTTATCAATATTACTTTTAGTAAGACCAGAAATATATTTAAGTATAGACGTGCTAGCAGTATTAACATTAACGCCAACATTATTAACACATTTAGACACAACAAAGTCAAGCGATTCATCTAACTTCTTTTCATTAACATCATGTTGATATTGACCAACACCAATACTCTTACTATCAATTTTAACAAGTTCAGATAAAGGATCTTGTAATCTTCTAGCAATACTAATAGCACTTCTCTTTTCAACAGTTAAATCAGGAAATTCTTTAATAGCCAAGTCACTAGCAGAATAAACACTAGCACCAGCCTCACTAACAATAATATATTTAATTTCTTTATCTTTATATTCACTAATAGTCTCCGCTACTAACTTTTCACTTTCTCTAGAAGCAGTACCATTTCCAATAGCAACAATATCAATATCATACTTTTTAAATAAATCTTTTAAAGTTTTCTTTGATTCTTCCCATTTATTATGCGGTTCATGTGGATAAATTACCGAAATATTAAGAACACTAGAAGTAGGACTAACAACAGCAAGTTTACATCCTGTTCTAAATGCCGGATCAAAACCAAGTACAGTAACATCTTTCATTGGTGGAGTAAGAATTAAATTCTCTAAATTTTCTCCAAACACCTCAATAGCGGCCTCTTCACTAACTTCTTTAAGTTCACTTCTAACTTCTCTCTCAATACTAGGAATAATTAATCTCTTATAACTATCTCTAATCGCAGTCTTAACAATATCACTAGCCATAACTTTATCATTTTTAATAATTTTATTTTCTAAATATGAAATAATATAATCATCATCAACTACTACATTAACACTAAGTACTCCCTCTTTTTCACCTCTATTAATAGCAAGTACTCTATGTGGTTTAATAAATTTAACTCTCTCTTCATAATCATAATACATTTCATAAATACCATTTTCATCAGTACTATTCTTTTTAAGTTTAGTTTTAATAATACCATGATTCATCATATTATTTCTAATCCATTTACGATAACTAGCATTATCACTAATCCATTCCGCTATAATATAACTAGCCCCAGTAATTGCTTCATCAACACTTTTAACATTATCATTAAGATAAGACTCTGCTATCTTTTTAACATCAATATCTTTAAAAGACATAATAATTTTAGCTAAAGGTTCTAATCCATTCTTAATCGCCTCTGTAGCCTTAGTCTTTTTCTTTTCCTTATATGGTCTATAAATATCTTCTACTTCTACTAATTTTTCACACTTTAAAATATTATCTCTAATTTCATCAGTTAGTAAACCTTTCTCATCAATTAATCTAATAACATCTTCTTTTCTTTTTAATAAATTTTCTTGATATTCATATACCTCATTAATACTTCTAATCTGTTCTTCATCTAAAGCCCCAGTAACTTCTTTTCTATATCTAGCAATAAAAGGTATTGTAGCTCCTTCTCCTAATAACTTCAAAGTAGCAACTACACTATCTTTTTTTATACCTAAATCATTAACTATTCCATTTATAATAACATCATTCATTATTTATATCTCCCATCTATCTTAATTTTCTTTGTTCTTTTTCACCAAAAAAATCATTTACATATACATCTCTACCAGAATCAAAATCAGTATTAATCTTATCATTCTTATTCAATCGTGTCTTTCTGATAACTACAATAGGAATATTAAGTCTCTTACTTTCTTTTAAATCATTGTATCTTATATCATCATAAGCAACTATAAAGTCTGGCTTTTTTACATCATATTCCATATTATTATTTTGTAAATTAACCAATTCTATTTCACTATACCAACTACTACCATTAGCAAGTTCCTTAGCAGTCATAATTCTATTTACATATCTAGTAGCGGCATTATCACCAAATAAATCACTACTAAACGCATCTTGTTCTAACATATGTAAAACAGTATCATTATCAAAAGAATTATACCCATAAATCAACATATCATTATTTTCACCATGGCCATAAGTATCACTGTTATCATTAGATATTATCGAGTAGCAGTTTCTTCTATTATTACTTTTATCTCTATATGGATATTGTGCTCTAACAAGCATCATATATTCACTATCCCTTAAATCATATACAGAAACACCATCAATTTTACTTGGTACCAATTTATCATTCTCTTTAGATAAATCAACTAATTCTTCTTTTATCATATCATAAGAAACATCCTTAAGTTTTCTTAAATCGTCATAAAAAACAACACTAATATTTTTATTATAAAACTTGTTAAATATTTCTATTTTTTTATCACATTCAATATTATCAAAATCAAGAATCAATTTATAAAACTCAACTTTTGCTTTATCAAGTACTTTTTTATTATCACTAAGTTTATCATTATATCTAAGCATTTCTTTTATATTTAACCATACATTATAAATATTATCACAAAATAAAGCATCCACTACCACTTCACTAATCTTTTTACTAGTAATCTCTCTAAGTTCTAATATAAGTTTATCTTTATCATCAAAATAAGGATTATCATTTTCGTCATAATTTTTATGTCTCATAAACAATAATCTAATATCACTATTAAAAATATATGGATCAATATCAACCATAGATAATGCTTCAGGATTATTTATAATATCAACATATATTTTAAACATCTTGTTATTAAAGTCATATTCCTTAATTATTTCTTGACAATAATTATTTACCTTCTTTTCTATTATAATATAATCATTATTTTTTTCAAGAACATTAATATTTCTCCTAAAAGCAATAAAACTATCACTCTTTAACTTATCAAAAAAACTATTTCTTAATAAAATCTCTCTATTAAATTTAACACCATCATTTACATATCTAACTATATCAGTAAATTTATCAAATAAGTATACTGCTCTCTTATCATTTTCAAAGAAATATGATACTACATCAGTATTAAAATAAGGAATAATATTAATCAAAGTTTCATCTTTTATATCTAAATCTAATAGTTTCTTTTGATTTTCACTGCCTATAGAGCAAAGAAATTGAAGAACATTAACAATATTAATAAGATTCATTTCTTCTAACTTATAAACAATTCTAGCTATATATTCATAGTCCAACTCTCCAAAAATAGAATACATATTATCAGAAATTAACATAAATTCTCTAAATAAATTATTATCACTAAGAATATACTCTATTGTTTTATTTTTATTTTTTTCCATTAGACAAACAAATAATTTATATTCATTTAAGTGTCTATTCCTACTTTTTTCTATTTGTCTATCAAATTCATCAATTATATCATAATTTTTCTTTTTATATTCGTCACTATAATTAGGAAAATCCCTCCTAGTAAATTGTCTATAAGAATTATGGATAGTATTATAATCAAAAATATTAAAGAACTCATCAACGTCTATTATGTCAAATAACCATCTAAAATTTCTATAAGTATCTCCTTCAGTACAAAAATAAAGCAATTCTTTTCTTAACTTGTCTTTAACAAAAGGAATATTAAGAACCCTTTCCTTTTCCGCCCTATCTAAGTAGCGGATCATTGCTACTAAATTGAGAACATCCATTTCTTTAACTAACTCTCTATTATCAAAGTCCATTCAAATCACCTCTTGCTATCCTTATCACTAACATATCCAATAACCTTATCACCATATTTATCTCTTATTTCATCTATAACACTCTGAAGTTTATCATTATCTAACATATTCTCATTATTATTAAAATTATCAAAGATAGATAACTGTTTCTTTCTCACTGTAGAAAAGCCACTAATAAATACGCAAACACTTCTAATACCATCATCATGATTCCATAAATTATCAAATATTCTGCAAGCATTATCATATATTTCTTCATCAGCTGCGATACTAAAATCTAATTTTACTTGTTTACTAACTTTATCAAAATAGTTATATTTAAGCCAAATACCAATAGTATCAGCATACATTTTATTGTATCTTAATTTTTTACCAATATCACAAGACAAATTATGAATAACATCATGTATCATATTAATATCATGATAGTTATAAGGAAGTACTGTCGAAGAAGAAATACTTTTCGCAGCTTCTCTTTCATAATAAACAGGACTATTATCAATACCATTAGCATAGTCATGCATCATCTTACCCATAGACTTAAATTTTCTAGTCAACATATCAACATCATAATTAGCCAGTTCCTCAATTGTGTTAATTCCCATCTCATGAAGTTTCTTACTACTAGCTTTACCAATCATAAATAAATCATCAACTTTAAGAGGAAACATCTTTTCTTCTACTTCATCGCTAAACAAAGTATGTACCTTATTAGGCTTCTCAAAATCAGAAGCCATCTTAGCAAGTAATTTATTATTACCAACACCAACGTTAACAGTAAAACCAAACATTCTATAAATATCATCTTTAATTTTATAAGCAATTTTAACAGGATCCCCAAAAAGTTCCATACTACCAGTATAATCTAGAAAACACTCATCAATACTATATCTTTCAATAATATCAGTATATTGACATAAATAATTATACATCTTATCCGAAAAATACTTATATAACTTATAATTAGGTTTATATATTTCTAAATAAGGACATTTTCTTCTAGCAGAATAGATAGCCTCCGCGGTAACTACCCCCTTCTTTTTACAAGGATTACTTTTAGCAAGGACAATACCTCTTCTCTGTGACTCATCACCTGCTATAATAGCATATCTATTTCTAATATCATATTTATATCCTTTTTTAAGCATATATACAGCAGTCCAACTAAGAAAAGCATTATTTACATCAATATGTAAAATAATTCTATCCATATTACACCTCTATATAATAATCAGTCTTATATACTTTACCATCTATACGATAGTAGATAGTATATTTACCTTTTAATCCATTTAAATTAACATACTTAGTATCTTTAATTTCATATATTCTCTTATCAAATAACTTATCAAGTATGAAGTAAACATCTTTACCAGTATTATTATATATACTAATTCTATTAACATCCATCTTAATATTAATATCTTTACCATCATATTTATCATACTTAATAATAGAAATATCTTTATCATATTTATTCGTAGTACTTAGTTTACCATACCTAACTCCTTTTACAATCTTATATTCACTAATACCATCATAAAAAGAATAAATATTACTCTTCTCAGAAGATTCTACTTCACTAAACTTCTTATCCTTAACACTATAAAATTTATCTTCCTTACCTACTATAACATTACCATCTATAACACTAATATAACTATAATTATCATTCTTACCTAAATTACTAATAGTACCAGTCTGACTATCTATCATAACAATATTCTTAGATAAAGCATAAATATTACCATCAGCATAAATACTATTACCATAATAATCATCACTAAGTAAATATTCACCATATACTTTACCTAAAAGATTCATTCTATATATACCAGTACTATGATTATCTTCAGTATAACTATCATTACCAATAATAATATTATCTTTATATACAGTAATATCACCATAATATTTTTTATTTAAATACCATCTAACGTTACCATTACTATCACTAGCATAAGGATAATTACCATTATAAAAAGAATAATTACCATCATATAAAATATCACCAAAGTCATCAGGTAACTTATCAGTCTTAATATTAATTACTTTCTCTTTACCTTCACTTCTTAATACAATAGTATTATCATAATCAGCATATAATCCATATATAGGTATAATATGATGTTTATTCTTACTAAAAGTATAGTTAATATCTCCATTAACAGATATACTAACTTCACTATAATCACTAGTTTCAAACATAGCAATACCAGTAAGTGGACTATTACCATAAGGATTAATAATAACATTAGGATTATCTAAACTATAACCATAGCCATTAAAATATACTTCTTTATTACTTTGAACACTAAGTATATCCTTTTCTTTCTTTATACTAGTATTACCAGTAACAATATTACTTCCTACTATTGTAATAATTAAAATAAATATTAAAAATCCACCAATAAATATATAACTTCTTTTCATACTATCACATAATATATTATACTAAAAAATAGCCTAAAAATAAAGGCTTTTATAATTATTTTAGTAAGTTCACACTTCGTTGTTCACTTCTTTTTGAAGCCATCAAAGTCTTCAAAAAATAATTTTGAGCTTATAATCTCAAAATTAATAATTTATATTTTAAAAATAATTAGCCATACTAATAATATAATTAAAGTATAAGGAGGAACTATGAATCTAAAAAAAATAAAGATACTAGCGGTCATAGGAATATTTATTTTATCATTCCTATCGCACTTTGCTTATGAAATATTTCCTAATATAATATTTTCCTTCATCTTCCCAGTAAACGAAAGTATCTGGGAACATATGAAAATATTATTTACATCAACATTACTATATGGAATAATAGACTATCTCTTACTAAAAAAATATAACATAAAACATAACAACTTTCCTTTTCAATTATATTTTACTTCACTAATAGGAATACCTATATACTTAGTAATATACTTACCATTATATAATTTAATAGGAGAATCTCCATTTATATCAATATCATTATTATTAATAGTATACATAATAACTCAAATAGTAAGTTATAACATACTAAAAGAAAAAGAATTAAAAATACTAAACTTAATAACTATCCCAGTAATATTATTATCATACTTAGGATTTATATATTTAACATATAATCCACCACATACTTATATCTTCTACGACATTACTGAAGATAAATATAGTATCAATGATTATATAAAATTAGAATAAAATATAGGTCAAAACACCTATATTTTTATTTATCAACAACACCTGTGGATAAAAAAAGAAAATACTATATTTTCAAGTATTTTCTTACTGCTTGATAACTTCCTATCATACCAACAATAATACCAATAAGAAGTAATATACCAGATACATTATAAATAAATGGCATAGGAGCAACTAAAGTAGCAAGTGAAGAATTAAATAACTTACCACCAAAGAAATCATATAAAGTAGTATAACCAAATATTGTAATAATAATTGGAATAACAGCACCAATTATACCTATAAATAATCCTTCAATAATAAATGGAATTTTAATAGATATATTTGAAGCACCTACTAATCTCATAATTTCAATTTCTCTTTTTCTAGAATATATAGCAAGCTTAATAGTATTAGCAATTAAAAATGCTGTAACAAGTACTAAAGAAGCAACTGCTACTATACATACTTTCTTAACTACATTAAATACTACTATTAATTGATGAACAATATCTTCACCATAATTAATATTATTAATTTTATCTTTAGTAAAAGATAAATTTTTAACCTCTTTAATAGTATCATCAATTTTCTCTATTTCTTTAACTTTAAACATATAACTATCAAGAAGTGGATTAGTTTCTTCAGTCCATCTATCAACAGTAGAAGCAAATATTTCATTACCATTCTTTAATTCATTCGCAGAATCTGTCTTACTTTTAAATTCAATAGAACTACCTTCTATATTAGTAATAGATTTAAGTTCATTTAATATCTTAGTTTCATCTTCTTTAGTAGTATCTCCCTTTAAGAACATAACTACAGTAACATCTTTTCTAATAGAATCTGAAAAGTTTTGTACATTCATAGATAAAACTAAAGATACTGCTACTACTATTAAGGTAATAGTAATACAAGAAATAGAAGCAAGTGATAACGAAAAGTTTCTAAACACTCCATGAGCAGCATCTCTAAAATATCTTTTCAAACTTCTAAGCCCTCTCATTGTAGTAGCCTCCCTTCTCAATATCACGTGCAAGTCTTCCATGATCAAGAATAACAACTCTCTTCTTCATTCTATCAACAATATCTCTGTCATGCGTAGCCATTATAATTGTCGTACCCATAGCATTAATTTGTTCTAAGACCTTCATAATTTCCATCGAAGTATCAGGATCCAAGTTACCAGTAGGTTCATCACAAATAAGAAGTTTAGGTTTATTAACAATAGCTCTAGCTATAACAACTCTTTGTTGTTCACCACCTGATAATTGATCAGGGTATTGTCTAACTTTATTTTTAAGTCCTACCAAATCAAGTACCTCAAGAACTCTTTTTCTAATTTCTTTTTTATCATAACCAAGTACTTCCATCGCAAAGGCAACATTTTCATATACAGTAAGTTTAGGAAGTAATTTAAAGTCCTGGAATACAACACCTAATTTTCTTCTTAAAACATATACCTTTCTATTTTTTAACTTTGCAACATTAATACCCCCAATAATAATAGAACCTTTATCCGGTTTTTCTTCTCTATATAACATCTTAATAAGAGTAGATTTACCACTACCAGAAGCACCTATAACAAATACAAATTCACCCTTTTTAATACTTAAATTAAAATCATATAAAGCAACAGTACCTGTTTTATAAGTCTTCTGAACATCACTTACTCTAATTAACTCCATAAAACATACCTCCACATCATAAACAATTATAACATTAATTAACTAATTTTAAAATACTAAAAATAAATTTTACATAATTTCCCATACTATATCTTATTAGCAACAGAATAACTATCAGTAATTAGAAAGAAAGCATCTTTATCAATTTCTCTAATAACATCTCTCATTTTAATATACTCAGTAGTAGAAACAACACATAAAAGCATTTTCTTTCCTTTATTAGAATAACCACCTTTAGCATTAACTATAGTAACAGTATGATTTAAATCATTAATAATATATTCTCTTACTGCTTTATACCTACTAGTAACAATATAAAAAGCCTTATTACTAGATATACCAAGCATAATCTTATCTCCAATATAAGCCGTAATATATAAACCAATCGCAGCATATATACAATTATCTATTCCAAATACAAATGAACTTAAAATAATTATAACAATATTAGTAAATAAACTAGCCTTACCTACTGATATTTTAAATTTACTATTTAATAAATCATAAACAACATAAAAGCCACCTAAACTATAACCAGACTTCTTAATCATACCAAAACTAATACCAGATAGAACACTACCAATAAGAATAAGTAAAAATAAAGAAGTATTTTCAAAAGAAACATAATTATTAATTATACTAGTAGCCTTTATAAATATCGGAAATAAAATAGTACCTAAAATATTCTTTACACCATATTCAACTCCAAACACCATAAAACCAATAACAAGTAATATTGAAGAAAATACTAGTACAATTAATGATAAATCAATATGTGTATATCTATTAATCAAAATAGATAACCCTGTACATCCTGTTGTAACAACATTATTAGGATTATAAAATACACTAACAGATATACCTGCAATTAAACATCCCATAATAAACATAAAGAAATTTTTATAAATATTTTTACTTATAATTCTTCTTTTAATATTATCTATCATCATGAAAAATCACCTTTTTCACTTACTTCATAAGAATCACATACTAAGAAAAACATCTTATTATCTATTTCTTTTAAACCATCTTTAACAATAAAATAACTCTTTGATGGAACTACTGCTAGAAGAAGTGATTCATCATTCTTAGAATAACCTCCTTCAGCCTCCATTAATGTAACTCCAACACCATCAATTGATAAAAGAAATTCTTTAACAATATTTGTTTTCTTTTTATCAGTAACAATATAAAAGGCTTTACATTTAGAAATACCAAGAAGTACTTTATCAGTAAATACCGATATTAAGTAAGATACTAAAATAGCATATAAAACAATATCCCATGAGAAGACAATCTTACCAATTATAACAATAATACCATTAACTATAAGACTAGCATTACCCATAGATAACTTAAACCACTTGCAGACTATCTCTATAATAACATCAGTACCACCAGTAGAAAAATTACTCTTATAAATAAGTCCATATCCAATACCAGCCATTACTCCACCAAGTATAGCAATAACAACCATTTCTGTATTACCTAAATCAATATACTTAGTAACCATACTAGTAAGTGAAACAAATATTGGATAAGATAGAGCTCCTACTAACTGATTTTTCATATTCTCAAAACCTAAAGCAAAGTAAGCAACAATCATTAAAACAATATTAGTACATAGTATAAAGACAGAGGGATTAACCCCAAACTCACTTAATACAATTGATATACCACTTACTCCAAAACAAACAATATCATATCTAAGAAAAAACAAATTAAAAGAAAAAGCCACTATCAAACATCCTAAAAGAAGCATTAAATATCTTTTACCAATATTCTTTTTCTTAACAGTATCAACAATATTATCAATCTTCTTCTTTCTAAAATAATCAAATATACCCATATTTACTCCTCTTTATTTTTTAAATTATAATCTAACATATCAGTAATATTTCCATCTAAAATACCATCAACATCACTAGACTCATACCCACTATCATTATCTTTAATTAACCTATAAGGTTGCATAACATAACTTCTTTTAGCACTGCCAAAACCATTACTAACTTGCACTCCTCTAATATCACTTACTTCACTCTTTTTCTCTTCTAAAAGAATAGTATAAAGTTTACTTTTAAGTACTTCCATAGCCTTTTCTTTATTTCTAATTTGACTTCTTTCATTTTGACAAGTAACCACAATACCAGTAGGAATATGTGTAATTCTAACAGCGCTATCCGTAGTATTAACTCCTTGTCCTCCTGGACCACTACTTCTATATATATCTACTCTAATATCACTATCATTAACATTAACTTCGATATCATTATCAATTTCTGGTATAACATCAACCGCAGCAAATGAAGTATGTCTTCTCTTATCGGCATCAAAAGGACTAATTCTAACAAGTCTATGTACCCCTTTTTCTCCCTTTAAATAGCCATAAGCAAAGGTACCATCAACTTGAAACATAATAGATTTAATACCCGCCTCTTCACCATCTTGCCTATCAAGTAAAGTAATACTATATCCATTCTTTTCAGCATACCTACTATACATTCTATATAACATTTGAGCCCAATCACAAGATTCAGTACCACCTGCTCCAGCATGTATTTCCATAATCGCAGCATTCTTATCATACTTACCATTTAAATAAGTTTCAATCTCTAACTTGTAAGTCTTAACCTTAAGTTCATTAATTTCTTCTTCAAGTAAAAGTCTAACATCATCATCACTATCATCAATCATCTCTAAAGCACTATTTACACTATTAGATAATGCATTAACATTAGTAATAATATTTTTAATATACTTAAGTTCTCCAACTAGTTTATCTGCTGTCTCCCTATTATCCCAAAAACTAGGTTGTAACATAAGTTCATTAATTTCTTTTTCTCTTTTAATCTTATTATCTAAGTCAAAGAGACCTCCTAAGTTCTTTTATTTTATCGTCAAGTAATTTATATTCCCTTTTTAAATCAAATATTTCCATATAATCACCTACTACAAGTATACATTATTTAACAAAAAAAAGAAAGAGAAATAAGTAAAATTATTGACACTTTTAAAAGTAAATGATAATATAAAATTAAAGTACAAGGAGGAATTATGAGTAAAAAAAAATATATAGTTATTGGAATAACCGCACTAATATTTATTATAGCAATAATAATAGTATTAGTAATGGGGAAAACCGGTTCTTCATGGAAAAATGAAATACTAAGTTCAAACAACTATGAAATAATTATGAAAGATTGCAACGATACTCAAACAACATTTCCAAAAGAAACAGTAAAAGAAGTACTAAATAAACTAAATAACATTTCAGATAATGGACCTTTCACAGGAGATAATAATGCTTGTTATAATACTGTAACAATATCCTATGAAAAAAATAGTATAATAAATAGTGTAGAAATTAAAATAATAGATAAATCATCAATAACTATAAATATAAATAATACAGTCAGATATTACACAAATGCTACTGATGTTGTATCTTATCTAAATGAACAATTTAGTATATATTAATAAATATATAAAATAATTTTCTACATAAGTAACAACAAAAGAGACAACTAATTTGTCTCTTTTTTATACATATCTAATATATTTTTAAACTCATCTAAAGCCGAAGTAACAACTTCTTTCTTAGTCAAATCAACACCTGCTAATTTTAGAGATTCAATAGGACTCTTTCTAGCACCACATTTCAAGAATTCAATATAACCATCTACTGCTCCCTCTTTACCAGATAAAATATTATTAACAATCACAGTAGCGGCACTTAAACCAGTAGCATACTTATAAACATAAAAGTCGTAGTAGAAGTGAGGTATTCTCTCCCATTCATATTTAATATAATCATCAACTACTACATTATCACCAAAGTAAAACTTATTAAGGTCATAATACATATTAGATAACTTATCCGCAGTTAAAGCTCCATCATTATCTATAATATTAGATATTTCTTTCTCAAATTCAGCAAACATTGTCTGTCTATATATCGTAGCCCTATATAATTCCATTAAATTATTAAGAATAAATAATCTCTCTTCTTTACTATTACTATGTTCTAACATATAATGACTAAGTAATAATTCATTAACAGTAGAAGCAACCTCTGCTACAAATATTCTATACTCACTATTCTGATAAGTATTATAATTTCTAGAATAATAACTATGCATAGAATGACCCATCTCATGAATTAAAGTAGACATATCATTATACTTATCTTGATAGTTAAGTAAAATATAAGGATAAGTATCATACATACCACCAGAGTATCCACCAGTTCTCTTGTTTTTAGTAGGATAAACATCAATCCATCTACTATCTAATCCTTCTTTAACCTTATTAACATATTCATCTCCAAATACTTCAAGAACTTTAATAATAATATTTTTAGCCTCTTCATATTCATATTTCTTATCATATTCACCCACTATTGGAACATAGATATCATATAAATGAAGTTCATCAAGACCTAAAATACCTTTCTTTAAATTATAATATTCATAAATATAACCAATCTTTTCATGAACACTATCAATAAGATTATTATAAACATCAATACTAACATCATCACCAAATAAACTCATCTCGATAGCGGTATCATATTTATATATCTTAGCCAAAGTAGATAGTTCTTTCATATTCGTAGCAATTAAACTAGCATAAGTATTAGTATACTTCTTATATTCACTATATAAAGTATTAAAAGCACTCTCTCTAACATTTCTATCCTTACTCTCAATAAATAAAGAATAATTACTATTAGTAAGTTCTATCTCTTTACCATCACTATCTATAACATTACCAAAAGACATATCACAATCCTTAAATAACTCATAAGTATCATAACAAGTACCAATAATCTTACCCATACTAGACAGTATTTTCTCTTCATTGTCTCCTAATGTATGTTTCTTATATCTATATACCTCATCAATATAACATTTATATTCCTTAAGTAGTTTCTCTTCCTTATAAAACAATTTCAAAGTCTTATTATCAAGTTTCAATATACTAGGAACAATAAAATAACTACACTTACTAAAATCACTTCTTAGATTAGATACCTTCTCACTAAGTTCTTGCTTATCGTTATCAGAAGTATCCAAATCAAAAGATAAACTAGTATAAATAGATAACTTAGTAACAACTCTATCAATATCAAAATATAACTTAATAGTCTTATAAAAATTACTACTATTAATTATCATCTTCTTCTCAAAATTACCAAGTTTCTTAATAAGCTTCTTAGCTTTATCATAATCCTTATCAAAAGAATTCATATCACTATAAATAACATCTAAATCCCAAGTATACTTCTCATCAATATCGCATCTATTCTTCATAATTATCCTTTCTTACTACACATTAAATCTAAAATGACAAATATCTCCATCTTGCATTATATATTCTTTACCCTCAATTCTAGCCTTACCAAGTTCCCTAACCTTAAGTTCAGAACCAGCATTAACTAAATCATTATAAGACATAACCTCTGCCTTAATAAAACCTTTTTCAAAATCAGAATGAATAATACCAGCACATTCTGGAGCCTTAGAACCTTTCTTAAAAGTCCAAGCCCTAACCTCATCCTTGCCAACAGTAAAGAATGTTGCAAGACCAAGTAAATCATAAGTCTTATTAATTAGTCTTTCCACTCCACTCTCTTTAATACCTAAATCATCTAAAAATAACTTCTTCTCTTCTTCATCAAGTTCAGATAATTCACTCTCTAACTTAGCACATATAATTGCAGTTTCACTACCCTCTTTTTTAGCATAATCTTCTACTAACTTAGTATAATTATTACCAGTATTAATATCATTATCTTCTACATTTAAAGCATAAATAATAGGTTTCAAAGTAATCAAGTTAAAAGAACTAATTAATTTCTTCTCTTCTTCATCTAAACCTAACTTTCTAACTGGAATATTACTCTCTAATGCTTCTTTAATTCTTTCTAATAACTCTATTTCTTTAACATCATCTTTATTCTTCGTAGTCATTGCTTTCTTACCAATCTTATTAATTCTAGAAGTAACAATCTCTAAATCAGATAAAACAAGTTCTACATTAATAACTTCAATATCTCTAATTGGATCAACACTACCATCAACATGAATAATATTCTCATCATCAAAGCATCTAACTACTTCAACAACAGCATCAACTTCTCTAATATGTGATAAAAACTTATTACCAAGCCCTTCACCATTACTAGCTCCCTTAACTAATCCTGCTATATCAGTAAACTCATAAGTAGTAGGAATAACTCTCTCTGGATTATACATATTCTTTAAAACATCAATCCTCTCATCTGGTACAATTACTACTCCTACATTAGGATCAATTGTCGCAAAAGGATAATTAGCCATCAAAATACTCTTCTTAGTAATAGCATTAAATAAAGTACTCTTTCCTACATTAGGAAGACCAACTATACCTGCTGTTAAACTCATATATATCACTTCTTTCTTCCTAATTATTATATCAAAAAAAGCCATATATTACAATCTTAAAAACAGTAATTAAATATTATTTTTATTCACTTTCAGCCTATAGTCTTCCAGTGTTATTGCTAGCCAATACTTGTCTATCAATAATATATCAGCCATATCTATTATATATAAGCATAAATACATACCCAAAACTATTGATTATGAAACTCATAGGTTCATAATCACTTTAAAAGACCTTAGGCTTTTAAAGATATAAAAAAAGCTATACATAGAGTATAACTCTTATTTATAACATAACCCCAGTACCAATACCAATAGGAATACCAATAATATAGAAAGCTAATATAATAATAAGCCATAAAACAGTAAACGCTATTGCATAAGGTACCATCAAACTCATAGCATCCGCTATCGTAATAACATCATTCTTCCTCTTATTATAAATATGTAAGAATCCAATCAAAATAACAAAATAACTAAATATCGGAGTAAGACCCTTAACACTACTATCAGCAGCCCTAAATACCGCTTCAGCAAACTCTGGAGTCATTGAACTTTGCATAAACATCGGTACAATAACCGGTGACATCATAGCCCACTTAGTCGATGCCATTGGTACAAAGAAAGTAGAAATAGCCACAACTAAGAAAGTAACAACCACTAGTAATAGACCAGTAAATTGAAATTTATTAATAAGTTCAGATAAAGAAGCCACAATAAATAACCCAATATTAGTTTCTTTAAATATCAAACAAAACTGAGCCGCAAAGAAAATAAGAACAAGAAGAGAAGCAACATCTTTGAGATAATAACTCATACCATCTACCAAATCCCTATTATCATCAATAGTACCAACTCTAATACCATATATTAAAGAACTAAAGATAAGTAAAAATGAGAATATCGTAACCGAACCCTGATAGAAGTAAGAACCTTCTCCAAATAACATATCAACATATTTACTTTGATTCAAATCAAGTAATAATCCCGAAAAAGGAAGACCCTTAATAATACAATAAACAAGTAATAACAAAGCAATAAAAGTAGCCCCTAACGAAAGAACAACACCCTTTCTCTCTTTTTTACTAGGAACACCATCTTGTGAAGGCTCTTCTTCATCAAAATAATACTTACCAAGTTTAGGAATAATAAATTTTTCCGTAACAACCATACCAACATAAGCCACTAATATCATACTAATAGCGGTAAAAATAATATTACCATATAAATTAACATTATATGCCGAATCAAGTACCTTACTAGCCTTACCAGAATATAAAGTAAGCATTGAATCAAGCCTATTAATAATAACATTAGCTCCATACCCAAAAGTAATACCCGAAAAAGCCGCACAAATACCCGCTGACGGATGTCTACCAAGATTCATAAATAATATCGCAGCAAGAGGAATAAGTATTACATATCCAACTTCATAAAACATTGAAAATATAATACCTAGTAATACCACAAGAAAAGTCAAAAACTTTCTAGGTACCTTCTCACTAATCATCTTAAATAAAGAATTAAGAAATCCTGACTTATAAGCAACCCCTACTCCAAGTAAACCAATAATCAAATTACCTAAAGGAGCAAAATTAAGAAAATTATTAAGCATATTACTAATCAAATATTGAAGACCAGTCCTATTAAACAAATTATTAATATTAACAACCTGACTATTCAAATCACCAGTAGCCTCATTAACAACATAATAACTAGTCTCTAAATTAAGAATACTACCAATACTACTAATAATCATAATACCAATAGTAAGTATCAAAAATACCAATGCTGGATGAAGTCTAATCTTTTTCTTTTTCATTACATACCACCTTTTTAATCTTTTTATTAAGTTCCACTCTAGGTATCATAATAACCCTAGAACATTTAACACATCTAATTTTAACATCCGCTCCCAATCTAATAATTTCAAAATCATAAGAACCACACGGATGAACCTTCTTCATAGTAACAATATCACCTAAATTATAATTCATATAATCACTTCCATATTCACATTATAGCATTAATTTAATTTTAAGTAAATTAATATATTATACATTTTTAAATTTTTATTATGTATCTTCTTCTAAGAATATTGTAAAAAAACCTATCATTTGATATAATATAAAAGATAAAGAAGGGATGATGAAGTGAAAAAAGAAGTAAATAATACAAGAAAAAAAAGAAAACTAAATTTTCAAAAAATATTTAATTTAGTAAGTGCTATGTTTATCTTAGCCTGCTGTATATTCTATGGAACAAGATTCCTAAAACTATATATAGCAAACAACAAAGTAGAAAAAATAACTGTACTCGCTGACAATATCAAAGATAACAATAAAGATAGTGAATCATTTAAACAAATAAATGAAGACTATTACTTTACTGGAGAAGTAGAAAATAACTATGTAAAATACTCTAATATATTATGGAGAATAGTAAAAGTAAACTCTGACAAATCAGTAACCCTAGTATCAGATAATGCTTTAACATCATTAAATCCTGGTACAGGAACAACATATGAAAAAACATCCATAAATAAATGGTTAAATAAAGGAGAAGAAGAAAACACAGGTATTCTAGAAACAAATCTAAATAATACCTCAAAGTATCTAACATTCTCAAAAACATGTAAAGATACAGTAACCGATACCAAAAACATTACATGTAAAGATAAATTAGAAGATACTTACATAACCGCCCCATCAGTATATGACTATGTAAATACCGGTGGTAATAAAGGCTTTATGAATAATAATGAATACTTCTATTTAACCAATATAGATAAAGATAAAAAATTAATGTATATCGATTCAACAGGTAAAACAAATAGTACTGATGATTCAGATATCCTAGGAGTAAAAGCCATTATAACATTAAAAAATACCCTAACATTAAAAGAAGGAAATGGTACCAAAGATAACCCATATACCTTTGAAGATAAAGAAGGATTATTAGGAAGTTATGTAAAACTAGGTAATGATACATGGAGAATCTATAGTATAGAAGATAATACTGTAAAATTATCATTAGATAACTATCTAAAAGTAAATAATAAAGAAGTAAAATATAAATATTCAAATAACGGCTACTACCACAACGATACAAAACAAGGTACCTTAGCAGAATATCTAAATAAAACATATCTAAATACCTTAAGTTATAAAGATAAAATAAAAGAAAATAAATTCGCTAATGGTATCTATAGTAGTACCACTAACTACGATTATAATAAAGTATTAACAACTACTGTTGATACCAAAGTATCAGTATTAAGTATTGGTAACATAATATTAAATAATAACAATACTAACTACTTCCTATCAACAGGAGTATCAAAAGATAGTAACCTAGTATATGTAATGCAAGATGATTATAAAGTATATACCAAAGTATCCACTACTACATTAAAAATAGTTCCAACAATAGCACTAGATAAATCACTACTAACAAAAGGAGACGGAACAATAGAAAGTCCATACGAGGTAGAATAATATGAGTACAAGAAAAAAGAAAAAAATATATAAAACAACAATTCTATTTATAATATTAGATTTATTAGCCATAACTGGCTTTGTAGTAATGTATGGTCCTTGGGACAAAGTAAGAAACATGTATGTAAATACCGCTTTAAAAACCATGCACCATCAATACTTTGCCAATATCTTCTACAGTCAAAAAACAATTGATAAAATAAATAGTAGTAGTTATTTCGTAACCATAAATGAAGATGCTAATACTGAAGATGTTATAATAAATACCAAAGAAAAATCAAAATATAAAGATAAATATGAAGAAGAACTATTTACAAGAAACAACCCTGATGACTCCTATAAAATAATAGATCTAAAAATAGGAACATCAAAAGGTTACCTAGTAGCCATCTATAAACCAGAAAAAGTAAGACTAATATCCACTAAACAATTCAATGTTGGTGGTAAAGGAGAACGAATCCTAACCATGTGTCAAAGATATGGTGGCTCAGTATGTATAAATGGTGGAGGCTTCCAAGATGAAGGTTATGGTTCTGATATACCAATAGGTATCGTAATCCAAAATGGCGAAATAACTTGGGGTAAAGATACTGCTGATACCGCTAGAGACAATGTAATAGGTCTAACAAAAGACGGCAAACTAAAACTAATGTCAAATGCTACCGCTAATGAAGCATTAGCAGCTGGTGTAAATGACGCCATGATATTTGGCCCATTCCTAATAGTAAATGGAAAACCACTAGAAATAGTTGGAGATCCATGGGGTCAAGCACCGAGAGTAGCCATTGGACAAACAAAAGATGGAATAATCCTATTTCTAGTGGTAGATGGTGAAAACTATATAAATGGTGCTAGTCTGCAAGATATGGTAGATGTATTACAAAAATATGGCGCATATAATGCCGCTAACCTAGATGGCGGACAATCATCAAGTTTAGTAGTAAATAACAAATTATATAATAACCCACCTCCTGCTGCTAAAAGACAAGGCGGAAGATATGTTGTAACAGGATGGGGATTAATAGACTAAAGCTTATCTAAATATAAGCTTTTTTCATTTACAAAACATATTACATTTGATATACTAATAATAGGTGGTAAAATGAACAAAAGAAGAAGAAAAAGAAAACTAAAAAAAAGTGTTAAAATAACCCTAGTATTATTACTAGTAATAGGACTATTATCCTATCCAACATATAAACTGCTAACAAAAGAAAAAACTCCTAATAACGAAGCAAAACCAAATACCGAAGAAAAAGAAGAACATTATGAACTATCACTAATAGCAGTCGGAGACAACCTAATTCATTCATCAGTATATAAAGATGCCAATAAACATGCCAATTATAACGGTTATGACTTCAAACCAATGATAACCAATATCAAAGAAATAGTATCAAACTATGATATTGGCTACTACAACCAAGAAACAATCCTAGGAGGAACAGAACTAGGACTAAATGACTACCCAACATTTAATTCTCCATATGAAGCTGGAGATGCCATGATCGATGCAGGCTTTAATCTAGTAAGTCTAGCCACTAATCATACCATGGATAGTGGTAAAAAGGCCGTAGAAAATTCATGTAAATACTGGAACTCAAAAGAAAATGTTTTAACCGCAGGTAGTTATTGTAGTGAAGAAGAAAGAAACGAAATAAAAATAAAAGAAAAAAATAACATAACATATACTATGTTAAATTATACATACGGAACAAATGGTATGAAAGTACCAAATGATTACTTAGTAAATGTATGGCCTACTGATATAGATAATATTAATAATCCAGAGAAAGATACCAAATATCAAGAGTACAAGAAACAAGTAAAACAAGATGTAGAAAAAGTAAGAGACAAAGTAGATGTCCTAATCGTAGCCATGCACTGGGGTGTAGAGTATACTCATAATCCAACCGAATATGAAAAAGATATGGCTTCATACTTAGCCTCACTAGGAGTAGATCTAATAATTGGAACCCATCCCCATGTAATACAACCAGTAACATGGATAGATAATACCTTAGTAATATATTCTCTAGGTAATTTCCTATCAGCCCAATATCAAAACCAATCAACATGTACAAACTATAAATGTACAACTGGATTAATGACAAGTCTAAAAATAGAAAAAGATGTCAAAGGAAAAGAAAAAAGTATAAAAATAACTAATGTAGAAAACGAATTAATATATAACTACTACAACCAATCAACATGGAGAGGATTCAAAGTAATACCATTCTCTAATCCAGAAATAAAAACATACTTACCAAGTTATAAATCAGTATATAATACCTACAAAGAAGTAGTACAACGACTTGACAGTAATATGTATGTAAAAGAAACAGTAGAATAAAAAAGTATCACTTTAACTAGTGATATTTTTTTTAACAATAGAATCGATATAAATATCCTTATCTCCTCTAATAACCCCATCAATAATAACATTCTCAATATCTTTAGAAATAATCTTATCAATTCTCCTAGCCCCAAACTCATAAAATTCACACTTATTAACAATCTCATCAATAACATTATCATTAATATCAATATTAATATCTTTATATTTATCTCTAATATATTCAAATCTCTTCTTAATAATACATTTAATAGAAGTATCATCAAGTCTATCAAAAACAATAATATTATCAATCCTATTAATAAAAGCCGTATTAAAATATCCCTTCAAACTCGAAATAACACTACTATCAGTCTTCTTATTAAAACCAATACCATTCTTCTCAAAACCAATATTTGAAGTCATAATAACAACAACATTATTAAATCTAACTTCTCTACCTTTAGAATTCTTAATTTTACCCTCTTCAAGTATCTGATAAAACAAATTAATAACATTAGGATGAGCTTTATCAATTTCATCAAGTAATAAAACACTATTAGGTTTATTTCTAATTTCTTCTAAAATATTCTTATTATCATCATATCCAACATATCCAGGTGAAGAACCAAGTATCTTATTAACCGCAGTACTATCACTATACTCACTCATATCCATTCTAATAAGATTATCTGCTCCTACTAAAATATTAGCATATTCTTTAGCCAACCTACTCTTACCTACACCTGAAGAACCTACAAATAAAAGAGAATAACATCTATCATTATATCCACATCTAATTCTTTTAGTAATATCCATCAAATTATCAATAGCTTTATCTTCTCCTACAATAATATCCTTAAGTCTATTTTCCATATCATTAATATTACCACTATTAGAAATAATTTCATATACAGGAACTCCCGTTCTATTACTAATAACACTAGCAATATCATCAAGTAAAATCTTATTCTTATTATTCCTACTAAGTAATTCAATATCATTTAAACGAGACATAAGTTCTGTCTCCTTCTTTCTCAAAGAATAAGCCTTATCAATATTATTATCAATAATAAAACTATTTTTATCCTTATTTAATTTACAAATTTCCCTCTTAATATCCCTAATCTCATTATCCGAAGTACACCCTCTAAGTCCAACTCTAGAAGCAACTTCATCTAAAATATCGATCTCTTTGTCAGGTCTATTTCTATCAAAAATATATTTCTCTGACAAATTAATAATATAATCAATCATATCATTATCAATAATAACATTATGATATCTCTCATAAATATTCTTAATCTTCGTTAATATATTTTTAGTTTCCCCTATACTAGGCTCATTAACAAATATCTTTTGAAATCTTCTCTCTAACGCCGAATCCTTTTCAATAAACTTCTTATATTCTTCAGTAGTAGTAGCCCCTATACATCTAATTTTACCCCTAGCTAATGCCGGTTTCAAAATATTAGAAGCATCAATAGCTCCTTCAGCTCCACCCGCTCCTACTAAAGTATGAATCTCATCGATAAATAAAATAATATCATCATTATCTTCAATCTCTTTAATAACCTTTTTCATTCTCTCTTCAAATTCACCACGATATTTAGTACCCGCTACCATCGTAGCCATATCTAAAGAAATAATTTTCTTATCACATAATACCTTAGGAACCTCATCATTAACAATAAGCCTAGACAACTCTTCCACAATCGCAGTCTTACCAACACCAGCGTCTCCTATTAAAATAGGATTATTTTTAGTTCTTCTGCATAATATTTCCATAACTCTTTTAACTTCTTTATCTCTTCCAATAACCGGATCAAGTAAATTATTTTTAGCCTCACTAGTAAGATCTACCCCAAGATCATATATAAGAAGTTTTTTCTTCTTATTTTTTTTACTTTTCTTAATCAAGCTACTAGAAAAATCATCATATATATCTTCAATATCAATACCCATACCAATAATAAGTCTAATAGCAATACCTTCTCCCTCTTCTAACATAGCAAAAAACAAATGTTCTGAAGTAACCTCACCATCATTATTTTCCTTACTATCAATAATAGCATTCTGAATAACCTTTCTAAGTAAAGGAGTATATAAAAATACCTCATTCTTTTTATCCGTAGTACCTACAACCTTACACAGTTCACTTTTAAAATTATCATACTCAAGTCCATATTCACTAAGTCTATCACATATATTACTATCACTATTAAGAATAGCAAGAAGTAAATGTTCAGTCCCAATATAAGGATGTCCAAGCCCTATCATCTCTTTCTTAGCATTATTCAAAATAGTCTGTGCCTCTTCATTAAAATTACCAATCATAATATTCTCCTTTCATAATTATTCTATGATTATAATGTAATAATTTTAATAATTTTAAACAATAAAAATAGACTTTTAATGCAAAAAAAATACCTACCTAAGTAGATATTTTATTATAACTATATCAAAGCCATTACAAGTAATACAAGTATTACAATTAATAATAGCATTAATACAAATCTCCAAATATACTTAACCCATGAAGTATATGGAACATCTAAGTATTTAAGAGCCACAATTAAAAGAAAACTTGTAGGTCCTATAATACCAACTATACCATAAATACTTTGGAAAGTCATAGCATAAGTAGCTAACATAGACTCATCACTAACTGCACTAATTAAAGGTGAATAAACACCAGCAACAGTATAATATAAGTCAGAATGAAGTAAACTACCAATTGCAGAAATAATACTAGCAGTAACCAAATTAATTCCTAATTTAGACTCAGAAACCCAAGTAATAATAGTAGAAATAAAACTATGGTTATAAGTGGAAACTAGTATAGCATAAGTAAGAATAACTAAGAAAACAGTGCCAACCATTTTTTTAGATCCATTAACAAAATTATGAACAGTTTCATCAAATTTAATTTTATAAACAAATTTAATAATTAAAGTAAATAAAATTAAAGTAATGATAATTGACATATAAGAACCTAAACCAGCCCAGTTACCAAATGCATACATATTACCAGAAACAATATTAGAGAAAATAGTAAACTCTCCAATCTTAATTCCAAGTAACCATTCATTAAACTTATCAAAGCATTTAATACCAAATAAAGTGTTCCAAGGTAAATATCCTAAAATAAGAATAACTAATATAACTGATAACATAACAATAATAGGCCATGTTTTAATATTTTTATAGTCACCCTTAACTTCAGAAACACTAACTTCATTACTTTCATTTAGTTCATACTTAACTTTTTTATCATTAACATTCTTAATATGTTTTTTAATAAAGAATATAAGTAATGCAATACCTAATACTAATAAAATTAATTTAGGTAATAAAAGTGAAGTATTACTAATATTAGTCATTTTCTCTATAGTAGTAGCACTATATCCATAATAACTATTAGGATCTCTAAAAGTAACAAATACGCCACCAATAAATCCTACTAGCATAGATACAACAGTAGAACTAATAGCCACTAATTTGTCATAACCAAGTAACATAATAATAGCTATAACAAATGGTACAAATACTAATAGAACATTAACAAGTCCAGTAACTGAAGTAAGTACTGCAAATAAAGCAGTAACAATAAATACAAATAATTCACTATGTCCTTTTACTTTTTGAGCAATATTATCAACTAATTTCTTATAAGCAGGAACTTCATTAAGAACACCATAAAAAGCTCCAAGTACTAATAGATAAACTACAGTATCAAAGAAATAATAGAATGATTGAACAAAATTAATAAGAACATCACCTAGTGCAATCATAGTATATTTACCTTCTAATGCTGGAACAAAATATCCAAGTATAGCAAGAATACCATCTACTGCAAGTAATGCTCCTAACACAATTAAAATAACTTTAAATAAACTATGCTTTTTCATATTAACCTCCTCTAACAATAATTATATCACAAAACAAGTAAATGTAAATAAAAAAAAGAAAAAAACTCAAGTTTTTCCCTTATTTTTATTGGTTTTATGACTATTTTCTCTCCTTCATAGTAGGAAACAAAATAACATCTCTAATAGAATCAGATTCAGTAAATAACATACATAATCTATCTATACCATATCCAATACCACCAGCAGGAGGCATACCATACTCTAATGCTTCAATAAAGTCCATATCAATATCATTAGCCTCATCATTACCAAGTTCTCTTTCTTTAATTTGATTTTCAAATCTTTCTAATTGATCAATAGGATCATTAAGTTCAGTATATGCATTAGCAAATTCCTTACCACCAATAAACAATTCAAATCTATCTACAAATCTAGGATCCTCAGGATTCTTCTTTGTAAGTGGACTAATCTCAATCGGATGACCATATAAGAATGTAGGCTGAATTAAAGTCTCTTCAACATATTTTTCAAAAAATAAATTAACAATATGTCCAAAACTCTTTTCATGTTCCTCAACCTCGATATGATGTTCCTCTGCTAACTTAAGAGCCTCTTCAACACTCATATCTTTCTTAAAGTCAATACCAGTCTTTTCTTTAATAGCCTCAACCATACTAACTCTCTTCCATGGACCTTCTAAATTAATTTCATTACCACACCAATTAAAAGTCATTCTACCAAAAACTTCCCTAGCAATAGTTTGAAACATTCCCTCAGTCATATCCATCATACCATCTAAATTACTATAAGCAAGATATGCTTCCATTTCTGTAAATTCAGGATTATGTCTAGTATCCATACCTTCATTTCTAAATACTCTACCAATCTCATAAACAGCTTCCATTCCACCTACTAAAAGTCTCTTTAAAGGAAGCTCTAAAGCAATTCTAAGATACATATCTAAATCTTGTGCATTATGATGAGTACAGAAAGGTCTAGCACTAGCACCAGTAAGTAAAGTAGTAAGTACTGGAGTTTCAACTTCAACAAAACCTAATCCATCCATATAATTTTGAATACATCTAATGATTTTAGGTCTAAGAAAAGCCGTCTTCTTAGAATCCTCATTCATAATTAAATCAACATATCTTCTTCTATATCTTTCTTCAATATCAGTAAGACCATGGAATTTTTCAGGTAAAGGTCTAAGTGCCTTAACTAAATGAGTATATTCTAAACATTTAACAGTAAGTTCTCCAGTCTTAGTTTTCATAACCTTACCAGTAACACCAACAATATCTCCAATATCAGCAGTCTTAAATAAATTATAAGTTTCTTCTCCTACATCATTAATAGAAATATATACTTGCATCTTACCAGTCTTATCTTGAATACTAAAGAAAGAAGCCTTTCCCATCTTTCTAATAAACATAATTCTACCAGCAATAGTAACTTTATCTTCTAAATTTTCTAATTCATCATGTTCATATTTACTATATTGCTCTCTAATATCTTCAGATGTATGTGTCCTATCAAACCTATGTCCAAAAGGATCCATCCCCATTTCTCTTATTCTATTTGCCTTTTCTATTCTAACTAATTCTTGATCAGTTCTTTCCATTTTTATCATTCCTCTCTTATCACATTAGTCTTAGCAATAATATCATGAAGTCCTCTGCCATCCTTCTTATATAACATCATAAGAATACTAATGATAATAATCATACTCTCAATAGCAGATATTACACTAACACTATAATTAAACTTTTCCATATCTAAAAAGTTTATACTTATCGTACTATATAAAGTTGTAACAATACCATATATTAATAATCCTCTAATAACCATATTCCAAATACTAGGTCTCTCACCCTTATCATTAACAACTTTAATCTTAAGTAATTTCTTACCCAAAGTTTGTCCTTTATTAAAGTAAGCAAAAACAATATAATAGCCAATGAATACAACAGAGGTTGCAACATTGACTGGAAGTTTCCGTTTAGTAAGCTCATAATTAAGTGGCATTACCTTTTCAGTATATTCCTCCACAGTAATATTTCCCTCTTTATAATCATTCATTACATCATTAATTTCCTTAGTAAGATCACTACCAATATTAACACTAGCAGTAATTCCCATAAGTACTATCGTAATAATAAAGTAATCAATTAAATATGCAAATATTCTCTTAAAAAAATCCGCTTTCATAAAAATCACCTATACACATATTATATACTATTTTCCAATTTTTTCAAATAGTTATTTAATATTTTCTCGATATCTTCTCTACTAGTAGCCTTAAATATAGCATTCTTAACTTCCTGACTACCATTCATTCCCTTCAAATACCAAGCAATATGACTTCTCATCTCTAATACTGCTACCTTCTCAGGTTTAATCTTCATCAAATAATCCATATGATGAAAACACATATCAATTCTTTCCTTATAACTAGGCTTATCAATAATAGTACCATCATCAAAATAAGTAACAAGTTCTTTAATTAACCAAGGATTACCTAAAACTCCTCTACCAATCATAATAGCATCACAACCAGTATAAGAAAACATTCTTTTAGCACTTTCAATATCCTTAATATCACCATTACCAATAACAGGTATATTAACGCTTTCCTTAACAGCTTTAATAATATCTAAATTAACAGTCCCAGAGTATCCCTGACTCCTAGTTCTACCATGAACACAAATAGCAGATGCCCCAGCCTTTTCTACTATTTTAGCCACTTCAACAGCATTTATACTATTATTATCCCATCCACTTCTAATTTTAACAGTAACAGGAACACTAACACTCTTAACAACAGCACTAACAATTTCATATATCTTTTCAGGATTCTTAAGAAGAGCAGCTCCTGCTTGTGACTTAATAGCAACTTTAGGTACAGGACATCCCATATTAATATCAATAATATCAGGATGCATAATATCTTCAACCATTTTAGCAGCCTCTACAAAAGTATCCAAATCACTACCAAATATTTGCTGAACTATTGGTCTCTCACATTCCTCAAAATATAACATATCTTTAGTTTTCTTACTATCATAAACAAGTCCCTTATCACTAACCATTTCAGCATAGATAAGACCACACCCCATTTCTTTAATAATCTTTCTAAAAGCACTATTACATACCCCTGCCATTGGAGCTAAAACAATATTATTTTTAATAGTAACATTACCAATTTTAAACATAAAATCACCACTTGTATGTATTTTATCACATAACAAAGAAAAATAAAAGAAAAATTAAGTATTTTACTACTTAATAATATTTAAAAAATCATACAAAAAATTACATACCAAATATGATAAAGAGAACATAACTAAAATATAAAATATTCTAGCTTGAAAAACCTTATTTTTCTTGAATATACTATTAAAGTTAACACTATCCATAGTATAAATAACTAAAGGTAAAACAAATAAATATAAAACAAATTTATTCATTTTCAATTTCCTTAATCATATTATTTCTTCTAATATATTTACTAACATTAGAAAAAGGTGTTTCAATAAAATTATTAACTATCTTTTTCATAACTTCATGATCAACTTCTTCACTCATAGCAATAACATTAGCATTATTATGACTTCTACATAAAATAGCTTCACTCTCATTAGATACTTTAGCACAGTATACACCTTTCATTTTATTCAAAACAATACTCATTCCAATACCAGTACCACAAATAGCAATACCAAGATCAATTTCCTCATTTTGAATAGCTTCTCCTAATTTCTTAGCATATACAGGAAAATCAACAGACTCAGCACTATTAGTACCAAAATCAATTACATAAATATCATTTTCATCAAAATATTCCTTCAAAAACTCTTTAGCAGTAAATCCTCTATGATCACTAGCAATACCAATTTTAATATTATTCATAAAATCATCCTCTTTCTATAACAATTATAACAAAAAAAAGAATAATTAAAATATAATTATCTCTTTTTTACATATTTTTTACATATTAATTATTGTCTTTCCAACATATATAAATTATCTAATAAAATACCAGTACCTTCTGCTACACAAGTAAGTGGAGATTCCGCTGTAAATACAGGAACCTTAAGTTCTTGACTAAGAACTTGCGAAAAACCATCTACTAAAGCACCACCACCAGTAAGTACTATACCTTTATCAATAATATCCGCAGAAAGTTCTGGAGGAGTCTGTTCAAGTATACCTTTTACCGCATGAATAATAGTATATACACTTTCTCTAAGAGCTTCTTCTATTTCATCACTAGTAAGAGTAATAGTATGTGGAAGACCAGTAACTAAATCTCTTCCTCTAACCTCCATTTTTTCATTCCTTGATCCAGGAAATACTGTACCAATAGTAATTTTAATATCTTCAGCAGTTCTTTCACCAACTAAAAGTTTATATTTATCTTTAATATATTTTACAATATCATTATCAAAAGCATTACCTGCTATTCTAATAGAAGCACTATTAACAATGCCACCTAAAGATAAAATAGCAATATCAGTAGTACCACCACCAATATCAATAACCATATTACCACTAGGTTTAGAAATATCCATTCCTGCACCAACAGCAGCCACCTTAGGCTCCTCTTCAAGAAAAACCTTTTTAGCTCCTGTTCTCTCAGCAGCTTCCTTAATAGCATTCTTTTCTACTTGTGTAATATTAGAAGGACAGCAAATAAGAATTCTAGGTCTAGAGAAAAAACTCTTACCATTAACTTTTTTAATAAAGTAATTAAGCATAACTTCTGTAGTATCATAATCCGCTATTACACCATCTTTCATAGGTTTAATAGCCTTAACTTTCCCCGGAGTTCTACCAAGCATCTCATGAGCTTCAGTACCAACAGCCAAAGGTTTCTTCGTTTCAGCATCAATAGCAACTACAGATGGTTCATTTAAAACAATGCCCTGACCCTTAATATAGATAAGTACATTAGCAGTTCCTAAGTCAATACCAATATCTTTGTTAAACATAAAATCACCATCCTTATTTCCATTTTACCACAATTTAACAGTTTTTTATACAAATATTACACTTTTCTTTTCAAAAACTTTCTTTTTGTCGACTCTCCTCCCTTAATATGCTTAATATCAGCATGAAATTCCATAATACTTGACACTTTTTCATACAAATTTTTGTCAATCAAAGAAAGTCTATATCGCATATCATTATGTACAGTACTCTTAGAAACACCAAATACTAAAGAAGCATCCCTAACCGTTTTATCATTAATAATAATATACTTTGCCTCGTCAATTACTCTATTATATATTCTATTATTCATATATTCACCCATAGTATTATATTAAATAAAGAATATATTTATGAAAAAAGATAAAACTATAATTCATCTAAAGATTTATTATAGAATTCTTCAGGATTAACAATTTTACCTTTATGATATAATTCAAAATGTAAATGATTACCCATATCTTTCTCTATATTAGATAATCCACTTTTAGCAATAATTTGTCCCTGAATAACTTTATCATCCTTACTAACAATAACATCAGATAAACTTTGATATACACTAATTAGATCATTATTATGTCTAATCTCAATAGTAGTACCCATAATATCATTATTTTCAACCGAAATAACAGTACCATCTAAAATACTAATAACATCAAAAACATTCTCACTAGCATAATCAACACCCGAATTTTGCATATAAGTATTCTCATAGAATATAATAGCTTTCTCCTGATTATCAGTAGAATCCTTATAATCATAGAAAGATTTAGCTATCTTAACATCATCACTAAGATATGGCTTAACTATAGTATTATTAGTACTAACTACTGGAATATCCCTATTAGTCCCCTCAGTAATCTCACCATCAACATATTTAATATTATTATCTTTCTTAGAAAACAATAAATTATTAGCAAAATTACCTACAAAAAACATACTAAATAAAAATGCCAATACCAAAGTACCATATATTACAGGTACAAAAAATGATTTAATTCTTCTATTTCTCATCTTATCACCTCTAATATAATTGTTTCCTAAAACCAAAATAATATACATTAATTTTCCATTTTTTTAATCTCAGTACCAGAATAATAATATTTCAAAATATCTTTATAACTATAACCTTCTTGTGCCATACCAAGAGCACCATATTGACTCATACCAACACCATGACCATATCCAATAGTAGAAATAATAATCTTATCACCTTCTTTTTTTAAAGAAAAATCAAGCGATCTAAGTCCTAATTTATCATATAAACTTTTCCCAGTAAATTCCTTACCATTAATACTAAGCGTAACAATTCTATTAGTACTACTCCTCTTAAGAACTTTAAAATCAAAAGAATCACTATAAGAAAGACCTAACTTTTTATAAAAAGAATTAATATCCATTGAAGTATTACTTCTAAATGCCGAACTAGTCTTTTCATCCCAAGAAGATTTAACACTTTTTAAATATGGCAAATCAACATCAAAAACTAAAGAAGCCGTTTCAGTATACCCATTACTAGTAGAAAAAAACAAAGCATCAATTACTTCACCATCATATTCTAAATATTCCATACTCGTTTCATTAACCACTTCTCTAAGTTTATTAATATTATTAATATAATCATCACCCCAAGCATCTTTTAAATAATTATCATCTAAATAAACCTGATTCATAATAGAATCAACAACATCATAATCATTATCTTTATTATACTCCATTCTTTTAAAAGCATAACTTCTAGCCGCCACTGCTTGAGCTTTAAAAGCCTCTTTTTCAAAATAAATAGGCATTTCACCCGCTAAAACACCAACAATATATTCTTCAAAAGGAATAGAATCAATATTTCCCGTACTCATTCTTTTAACTCTAATAATAGTATTGGACATATATTTAATTTTTATTTCTTCTTTTTCATCTATTTTATAAAAATTAACAATCAAAAAAGGAATAAAAATAACAATAACAGTAATAAAAATAATCTTTTTCATATCATAACCTCTATCTAATTATATGACATAGAAAAAGAAAAAACTGTCAAAAAAAGAAATGATATTATCTACCATTTCTTAACATTTCAAATTTAACATTAGAAGTAAGTCCTATAATATCAGGATCCTTTTCATTAATAAAGGCCAAATCAAATAAAGTACCTCTATTAAAACCAACATTACCACCTCTATCAAGAACAATTCCTATAAAATCATCCATACCAGGAACATTACTAATTCTAAAAATAGAATAGAATGGAAATGATGGATCTGCTGCTAAAATTCTAACAGTACCAAATTCATTATCATCATAATACATAGATTCATTTAAATTATGACCTGCAGCTGTATAACCAGAACAACCATAACAATTAGCACCATACCCAGTTAAATTACCAACTACAGTATCAAGTACCTCTCTATCATAAAATAAACCTGAAGAACTAGGAGTAGTCGGAGTCTCAGGAACAACCGGTGTCGTATCAACAACAGGTTCTTCAGTAACTTCCTCTTTAACCTCTTCTTCTTTTATTTCTTCTTTTTCAGTATCATCATCCAAAGGAACAACAACACTAGTATCAACAGAACTAAGAAGCAATTCTTCACTTTTAAATAAAGTCATTGTCTTATCTGCCATTTTGTCAAAATTATTATTACCAATAGTTATATTTTGATTATTAGCACCACCTGAAAAAACAAGTGTCAAAAATAAAGTAACTACTAATAACTGTGAAGAAATAGTTATAACCTTAACAGTTACATTCTTCATTAATCTCACCTCATTAATATTTTAGAACATATTAATTGTATCATTTTTCGCAAGAAAAGTCAAATACGGCCTCCGCATTAGCAGTAGTAACCCTAGCAATATCAAGGCTTGAAGTCCCTTTTATACTCGCAATCTCATCAGCAATAATAGGTATATATTTAGGACTATTATTCTCTCCTCTATGAGGAACTGGAGCAAGATACGGACTATCAGTCTCTAATAAAATATATGCTAAATCAATATCTTTTACCACTTCTTTAATAGTCTTAGCATTTTTATAAGTAATTATACCTCCAATACCAATTTTATATCCAAGTTTAATAAATTCCCTAGCCATTTCTACAGAACCACTAAAACAATGTATACTTCCCTTTAAATTGTATTCTTTTAAAATATTATATGTATCTTGTATAGAATCTCTACTATGAACAATAATAGGTTTATTATACTTTTGTGCAATATCTAATTGTTTCCTAAAAACCATACTTTGTTTTTCTCTATCAGTATCATCATAATGATAATCAAGCCCAATTTCACCAACAGCAACAATTTTAGAATTATTAATATTCTCTTCTAAAAAAGAAAAATATTCATCATTAAAATCGTCGAGTTCGGTAGGATGAAATCCAATAGCCCCATATATAATATCATATTTATTAACAAGTTCTAAAACCTCTTTATTTGAAACTATATCACATCCATTAACAATAATCCTATTAACATTATTATCTTTACATTCAGAAATAACTTTTTCAATATCATCATAGTATTCACTAAATACATGACAATGAGTATCAATATACATAAAAATCCTCCTAATAAAAAATCATACTAACTAATAGTATAATTATTTAATATTAATTTTAATAAAAATTTTAACAACAAGAAAACAAACTATTGATATATAAATAAAATCAATAATATTCTTATGATTAAAAATAAATAAAATAATAATACCACCAAAAACTAAAGATAACACCTTATAAATCATACTATGATTCTTACCATTAAACATAGCCAGTCTCCCTTTCAGTATTAGGTACTACAACAAAAATATAGCATAATTATCATCATATGTAAATAAAAATAAGTAAACTTTACATAAAAAAAGAACTAAGTAAACACTTAATTCTCAATTCTTTGAAATAAAACTTCAGCCTTATTAACCCTAGTACCTGACTTATATCCACCAAACTCACTAGTACTATCATAAGAAATATTATCAGTATTAATTTGATTAAATATCTTCTCACAAGTATCAGGAATAAAAGCTTGTAATAATACAGTACAAATTCTAATACACTCAACTAGATTATATAACACAGTAGCAAGTCTATCTTTTTTAGATTCATCTTTAACAAGAACCCAAGGCATAGTCTCATCAATATATTTATTACAATCTCTAAGTACATCAAATATACTAGCAATAGCTTTAGAAACTTCTAATCCATTCATATAATCTTCTACTACATCTTTTAATCCTATAGCCTCTTCAATCAATTTATTATCAATCTCTTCATTAACTTTAGTATTAGTAACAACACCATCAAAATATTTATTAGCCATACCAATAGTTCTATTAACCAAATTACCAAGTACATTAGCAAGATCTCCATTAGTTCTATTAATTAAAGCTTCTTCAGAAAAATTACCATCACTACCAAATGGAACCTCTCTCAAAACAAAATATCTAACAGCATCAACACCATAAGCATCAATATACTCTCTAGGATCTTTATAATTACCTAAACTCTTAGATATTTTACCACCATTAATAACTAACCATCCATGTCCAAATACCTTGTCAGGTAAAGGTAAATCAAGAGCCATCAACATAATAGGCCAAATAATAGTATGAAATCTAACTATTTCTTTACCTACTATATGTAAATTAGCAGGAAAATATCTCTTAAATAGTGAATCATCTTCACTTAAATATCCTACAGCAGACAAATAATTAGCTAAAGCATCAATCCATACATAAACAACATGTTTAGGATCAAAAGTTACAGGAATACCCCAATCAAAACTAGTTCTAGACACACATAAATCTTCAAGTCCAGGTTTAATAAAATTATTAAGCATTTCATTCTTTCTAGATTCAGGTTCAATAAAAGTAGGATGTTCCTCATAAAACTTAACTAATCTATCTTGATATTTAGAAAGTTTAAAGAAATAAGCCTCTTCAGATACCTCATTAACTTCTCTACCACAATCAGGACATTTACCATCTACAAGTTGTGTCTCAGTCCAAAAAGATTCACAAGGAGTACAATATAATCCCTTATATTCTCCTTTATAAATATCCCCTTGATTATATAGTTTTTCAAATATTCTTTGTACACAAACAACATGCTCTGGATCAGTAGTTCTAATAAATTTATCATAACTAATATTTAAACTCTTCCATAAATCTTTAGAATTAACAACAATCTTATCAACATACTCTTGAGGAGTAATACCAGCCTCTTCAGCCTTCTTTTGTATTTTTAATCCATGTTCGTCAGTACCAGTTAAATAAAATACATCATAACCAGTAAGTCTCTTATATCTAGCAATAGCATCCGCTATTATAGTAGTATAACAATGTCCAATATGAAAATTAGCACTTGGATAATATATAGGTGTAGTAACATAAAATTTTTCTTTATTCATTATAAATCATCTCCCTTATTATTAGTACTACCAATTCCACCTTCTCTTAAATCAGTAGTATTATCATCATCAGTAATTAAATATGGTATAAATATACCTTGTACAAATCTATCTCCCTTTTTAATCTCAATAACCTCATCCCCTTCATTCTCTAAACATACAAAAATATGACCACCATTACTAGAATTACCATAGTAATCAGCATCAATAATACCAACCTGATTACACATCCGTACATTATACTTAAATCCCAAACTACTTCTAATAAATATACCAAGAAATTCATTATTATTCATTATCACCCTAATACCAGTAGGAATAACCTTTCTCTCCCCTGGTTTCAAAGTAACAGAAATAACACTATAAAAATCATAACCAGCGCTACTAATAGTACCCCTTTTAGGTAAAATAACATCATCATAATTACCATTAGGTATATCTTTAATAAAAGTATCTCTATCAATAATTTCAAATTTTCTCATATAAACCTCCAATAAAAAAATAAGATAGCCAAAGGACGAATAAATATCCGCGGTACCACCTTATTTTATGTAACATACACTCATTAAGTTATAACGTAACAACCGTCTATACCTATTAGATATAAAAGCTCCAGAACCATTTATAATAACTTTCATTATCTATTTCCACCAACCATAGACTCTCTATAAACTAATATTATTACTCTTTCCTTCATCGCATTACGAAATTATTTTACCACAATAAAAACATAATTACAATAGAAAATCAACTTTTTTTATAATCTATGCTTATATATAATAGATATGGTTGATATCTTGTTGTTAGACTACCATAGGCTAACAACAACACTCTAAGACTAAAGACTTAGAGTGAACAAAAAATAAATAATATTAATCAACAAATTGTTTACTAAGTAATTTAGACAAAACAATACACATCTTATCCTCAACATCACTGATAGGAACATCAGTAGAAATAAGAATAACACTACCTATAGCATCACCATTATCAACAATAGAAGAAAAAGTATAATATCCAACCTCCTCTTCATCTTTAATAATCTGAAAAGATTTCTTCTGTTTCTCAAAAAAATTATCCCTTCTCTCAATAGACCTCTCAGTAAACTCATTAATTTCCTTATCCAAATACTTCTTCTTTAAAGGACCAGCAGCCGCTATAACCTTATCCCTATCAGTAACAATAATATTATGTTTAATAATCTGATTAAAAGCCTCAACATAATCAATAGAAACATTCTTTAAACTTTCAATCTGAGAATACTTCTTCAAAATAATAGAATCATTTTCCAAATATATCTCTAAACTCTCACCATTTTTAATTCTAAGATTCTTTCTAATCTCTTTTGGAATAACAATTCTTCCCAACTCATCAATCCTTCTAATTATACCAGTAGTTTTCATTTATTTCACCTATACTTTCTCTAATTATTTTGTCAAATAACTAAAGAATTATACAATAAACAAAAAAATTAAAGAAATAATCTTTAATCTTTAATATCTTTAATAATTTTATCTAATAATTCATTAAAATAAAATATAAAATGTTTATCTAATTTTACAATATCTAATATAATATGTATTTTACCATCAATATAAGAAAATCTAAATTGTTTACATATCTCATATGCACTAAAGAATAACAATTCACCATCAACTTTAGCAGAAACATCTTTAGGTAAAACAATCTCAACATAATTTTTATTTTGTTTACTCTCAGTAATATTAAGTTCTTTAGCTTGTTTCTCAAACCACTCTTCATGCATATAAATAACCATATCTTCAGTAACTTTACCAAATCTATTACTAAGTGTCTCTTTAATTTTATTAATATCCTCTATCGAATTAATACTATTAATCATCTCATGAATCTCAATCTTAATCTCATCATCAGGAACATATTCATCATCAATATGTGTGTCAACTTCAATTAAAGGCTTATTTGACACATCTTCTTTTTCTTCTACTTTAACACCCTTTAATTTGTCAACTTCTTCTTTTAACATCTTAAGATATAAATCAATACCAATACTATCAATAAATCCCGATTGTTCACTACCTAATATATCACCTGCCCCACGTATAGATAAATCTCTCATCGCAATTTTAAACCCACTACCAAGTTCTGTAAATTCCTTTATCGTATTAAGTCTCTTAACAGCCAAATCATTAAGTTCTTTTTTACCACTATACATCATATAAGCATAACCAATTCTATCACTTCTACCAATTCTACCTCTAATCTGATATAACTGTGATAAACCAAAATGATCGGCATCAAGAATAATCAAAGTATTAACATTAGGAATATCAATACCAGTCTCTATAATAGTAGTACATAAAAGAATATCAAATTCATGGTTAATAAAATCAATCATAATATTCTCCAAATGATCCTTAGTCATTCTACCATGCGCATATCTAATAGTAGCCTCTGGAACAAGTTTATGTATTTCATCTAACTTACTATCTAATTTATCAATATTATTATATAAAATAAATACCTGTCCCTCTCTAGATAGTTCCTTATATATAGCATCCTTAATAATATTTTTATTTTCCGGTATAACATAAGTTTGAATAGGTCTTCTCTTCTCAGGAGGAGTCTCAATAAGAGCAAGTCCTCTAATACCAGACATAGACATTTGCAAAGTTCTAGGTATTGGAGTAGCAGACAAAGTAAGAACATCTATAGAACTCTTATATTTCTTAATCTTTTCCTTATGAGCAACACCAAACCTCTGCTCCTCATCAATAACAAGCAACCCCAAATCCTTAAAATCAATCTTCTCATTAAGAATCTTATGAGTACCAAATAAAATATCAATCTTTCCTTCCTTTAACTTTTCAAGTATTTCTCTTTGCTCTTTAACAGAAGTAAATCTATTAAGAAGAGCAATATTAATAGGAAAATCAATAAATCTATTCAAAGCAGACTTATATTGTTGACTAGACAAAATAGTAGTAGGACACAAATACGCTACTTGCTTACCATCATTAACAGCCTTAAATATCGCTCTAAAAGCAACTTCTGTTTTACCATAACCAACATCTCCACATAAAAGCATATCCATTGGCTTATTTCTTTCCATTTCCTTCTTTATAATCTCGGTAGCTCTAAGTTGATCAGAAGTAGGAACATAACTAAACTTACTTTCAAATAAAATTTGATTTTCATCATCATGTGAAAAAGCATATCCACTAGAAGCCTCTCTCTCAATAGAAACCTTAATAAGATCTGCCGCTATACTCTCTAATTTCTTCTTGACTCTAGCCTTTCTCTTATTCCAAGAATCAGTACCAAGTTTATCCAACTTAAAGAAAGTGCCCTCTTTTCCATTAAATTTAGTAATCTTATCAATCTTTTCAACAGGTAAGTATAGAATATCATCATCAGCATACAATAATTTAATATAGTCCTTCTTCATTCCATTCTTAACCAAAGTACATATCTCAATATATTTACCAATACCATGATCAATATGAACAATTAAATCTCCCTTTTCCAAATTATCAATATTACTAATCTTAGTACCAACCTTATATTTACTCTTTACTTTTCTTTTATCTTCAACCTTACCAAATAAGTCATTAACAGACATAACAACATAATCATCAAAGATAAAACCACCATAAATATATTTATTAACAAAATTAATCTTATTATTAATAATATTATTCTCATCAGTAAATATAATATCATCAAGTTCCAAATAAGTAACAATCCTCTTAACAACATTTCTATCATCAACACATAATATAACAGTCTTACCACTCTTAATATATCTAATTAAATCTAACTTTAACTTTTCAAAATTACCACAATAATTCTCAATACTATGTGAAACATATTTCTTATTATTAACATCTAAATCTACTAAATTATCTATATCAAGAATATAAATATTATGTTTATTAGAAATATCTTCAATATCCCACATATAATTAGTCTTAATATCATCATCAAGTTCACTATCATATTCTAATATATTCTCTCTAAGTAAAGAATAACTATTAATAATCTGATTATAATCATAATAAAAAATAACACTATCCGAAGCATAATCCCAAAGTCCACTAACAGAATCAGAATAATTAAGTAAATATTTCTGTTTTCTAGTTATATTATCCTCTATTTTACCATCAATTAAAAACTCCGTATAAGGATATATTTTAACACTATCAACAGAAGTATTAGATATCTGATCCTCTAAATCAAAATATTTAATACTATCAATAGTATCTCCCCAAAACTCTATTCTTATAGGATTATCAAACTCAATAGGAAATATATCAATAACATATCCCCTAATAGCCATCTCTCCAGTCCTACTAACAACAGGTACTTTCTCATAACCTAAATCAAATAATTTATTAATAAAATCATCTCTATCAATATCCATATCCTTATTAATATCAATAATCTTATTCTTATATAACTTAGTACTAGGTAAATATCTAAGTATACCCATCAAATTAGTAACAACAATATATTTACCATTACCAAGTAATTTATTCAAAGTAGTAAGTCTATCAATAACAAATTCTGGACTAATATCAGTAACTTCACTAGTAATAAAGTCATCCATCGGAAAAAACAAAACCTTATCAGTATAATTAAGTAATCTATTATAAATATCATTAGCCTCATATAAAGAATTAGTTATAACTAAATTATTCTTCTTATTTTTAATAAAATAATTATAAATATATAAAGAATTAAGTTCTTTATTTAACCCAGTAATAGCATAATTATCCCTACTATCAATATCAAATAGATTATTAAAAATCCCCATAAATATTCCTCCTTTCCAAGACTAAAAGATACATATTAATGTATCTTATTATAATTCATTCTTTTTATTCATACTATTATAAATTTGTTTCAATCTAACAATATCACAATTAACAAAGTCCTCTAATAAATTATCTACTTTAGCATAAACCGCATCAAGTACTTCCCTTTGTTCTTTACTAAATTTACCAAGTACACAATCAATAGCATCTATCGTTCTATCTTTTCCATATATTCCAATTTTAAATCTAACATAGTCTCTAGTTTGAATAGCCTTAGTAATACTCTTAAGACCATTATGTCCTCCACTAGAACTATTATTAACAACCTTAATTTTACCCAATACCATATCCAAATCATCATGCATTATCAAAATATCTTGACTATTAATATTATAAAAATCAACAATTTTTTTAACAGCATTACCAGATAAATTCATATAAGTCAAAGGTTTAGCCACAATTACCTTTTCCCCATTTATATTAATATCAAATATATCAGCCTCAAATTTTCTTTCAGTTCTAAAAGCACAACCATATTTTTTAGCAAACATATTTGCAAGTTCGTAACCAATATTATGTCTTGTATTTTCATATTCCTTACCAGGATTTCCAAGTCCCACTACTAACTTCATTATTTTCCCTCCTTATGATATTCTTTATATACTTCATTTTTAGGTATTTTTCTATCCTTTGCTACTTTCTTAATTGCAGTCATAACATCAAGTCCAGCTTTAATATACAAGTCAACAGCTTCATTAATAGACAAATTATCATCAATAACCTTTTCATCACATCCACTTACAACAATAACAAATTCCCCTTTTTCAGGAATATTCTTAATAACATCACTAAGTTTTCCCCTATATACAGTTTCAAACTTCTTAGTAATTTCCCTTGAAATACTAATATCTCTATCACCAAATACTTCTAACATCATATTAAGTGTTTTCATAATACGATGCGGTGCTTCATAAAAAATCATAGTATATTCATTATCCTTAAGCATTTCTAATTCATCTCTACGTTTAGAATCCTTACTATTTAAGAAACCATAGAATAAAAATGGTTGTGGTGATATACCAGAAGCAATCAAAGCACATACAAAAGCAGTAGCGCCAGGTAATGCAATAACATTATAATTATTATCACTAATATACTTAACCGTTTTATACCCAGGATCACTTATAATAGGAGTTCCTCTATCCGTAACTAACCCAACAGAATAACCATTTTTCAAATATTCAAGTACCTTCTCCTTTAAAATATCTTCATTATGTTCATGTAAAGAAATAAGTTTCTTTTTAATACCAAAATTATTAAGTAAATTAAGTGTAACCCTCGTATCTTCAGAAAAAATAACCCCTACTTCTTCTAGTACTTTAACTGCTCTATAAGTCATATCATCCAAATTACCAATCGGTGTAGGAATCAAATATAAACTAGGAGTATCATTATAACTATTTTGTATCATGAGTATCATCTCCAAACATATTCTTTATCTCAATATTATAGTTACCATCATTATCATAAACAATCAAAGGATAAAGCATTTTTAACCCTTTTTTACCACCTTTTACAAACTCAATAAGCATTAAATCACTATCCCTATTTTCTTTAGGATAAATAAATCTAATCTTCTTAGCCATAAACCCATATTTATTAGCAGTATCTAGTATCTGTGTTAATCTCTCTGTCCTATGAACCATTGCTAACCTACCATTAGTTTTAAGTACCCTTTTAGATATAGTAAATATATCATCTAAATTAAGAAGTTTCTCATGCCTAGCAATAGCCTTAATCGAATTAACATTCTCAAATAAAGAATTATTAGTATCAAAATAAGGAGGATTACAAGTAATAACATCAAAATAATCATCACCAAATAAATTAATAACATTCTTAGCATCATCATTAATAATAGTTATCTGCTTGTCCATCTTATTTTCAATAATAGATTTAACTCCCAAATCAAAAACAGATTTTTGTATCTCAACACCATAAATATTAGCCTTTGTCCTAAAACTAAGAAGCATTGGAATAGGAGCATTACCAGTAGCAATATCTAAAATATTTTTGTCTCTTAAATTAATAGTTACAAAATTAGCAAGTAATAAAGAATCTAAAGAAAATTTAAAATAATCAGTATCTTGATAAATATAAGCATCTTTAAAATTTAAAAGATTATTCTTTACTATCATTAACATCTACCTGTACAATTTCATTATCCACAAATACCTTATATTTACCCGCTAACGGTTCAGAAGAAATTACCTTTCCTTCATTACCATTTATTTTAACCTTTTTACCAACATCTGGAATATTTTTTCTAACTTCCGTATATTGTTCATTTTCATAATTTAAACAACATAAAAGCCTACCACAAACCCCATTAATTTTAGTAGGATTTAAAGCAATTCCTTGATTCTTAGCCATATTAATTGAAACAGATTCAAAATTAGTTAAAAAAGAACTACAACATAAAATCCTACCACAAGGACCTATACCACCAATTTCTTTAGCCTTATCTCTAACACCAATCTGTCTAAGTTCAATCCTTGTCTTTAAATTAGAAGCTAAATCTTTAGCTAATTTTCTAAAATCAATTCTCTCATCAGCTAAAAAGCGAAAAATCAATTGACTCTTATCAAAATTATAATTAGCATCAATAATAGTCATATTAAGATTTTCTCTAAGAGCTAATTCCCTACATTTTTCCAAAGCTTTCTTCTCATCCTGTATATTTCTCAAATGTTGTTGAAAATCCTTTTTAGTAGCTACTCTAACAACTTCAGGATAAACCTCATTTTCTCTCTTAGAATCAACTATCTCAACAATCTTACCAAACTTAAGACCTTTCTCAGTATTAACAATAACCGTTAAATTAACCTTTAAATCCAAGTCTTTAGGATTAAAATAATAAACTTTAGTATCATTATTAAACTTTACTCCCACTATTTTCATGAATTATCACCACACATATCTATAATCAATTTATCAATCAATAAATTAATATTCAAATTATACTTAATATTATTTAAAGCATCATTTAAAACATTAATTTTATCACATAACACATCAATATCATTCATATTAGCAATCTTTATAATATTATCTTCATAATCATTAAAAAATAATATACTTAAACCACTCTTATACCTAATAACATCATAATAAAAATAAATCATTAAATTAATACCAATAATATTATAGTTTCTATCTTTAAAATTATTATGCCATAACTTCCTAGTATAAATTAAAGTATCAAGTTTATAATTCTCAATATATTCAGTAAACCCAATAACATCATTTATAATCTTCTCTTTATTATCATCAGAAATATCATTATACCCATAACTAATAAGTAAATCAGATAGATTACTAATAGTATCATGACTACATTTCTTCTTATTTAATTTAATCACTTGACATCTAGAAATAATCGTAGGAAGAAGCATATTAATATTATCCGTAATCAAAATAGCAATAATATCATCAACAGGTTCTTCCAAAAATTTTAATATAGAATTAGCAGTCTGAACATTCATCTTTTCAGCAGATCTAATAATATAAATTTTCTTATTTCCTTCAAAAGCTTTATTATTAAATTCACTCTGTAAATCAAGTAATTGATCTTTCTTTATCCACATACCATCAGGTTTAATAACTTTAACATCAACATAATTACCATCATCAATACGTTTACATATATTTTTAATATCATTATCATCATTAATATCCATACAAATAATTTCTTTAACAAAAGATAAAACAATATCCATAACATCAGGATTACCATTAGAATCAAAAATATAAGCATGAGAAAGTTTATTATTTTTAATAGCATTATTAACCATATTATAAAAAATAGGTTGTCCATCTTTATATAGTTCTAACATAACTCACCTCTCAAACAATTAAAATTGAAAACAAACATAATCCAACTACTGCCGGTAAACCAAAAATACCAATTAAAACAATAGTAAATACATTAAAGGCAATAGTAATTCCTAACGGAAAAACAATAATATTATAAGTATAAATCATTAATATTGCAATTATAACTTTCTTAATAATCAAAAATAATTTATTAAACATAACCCACCAATAAATTATATGATATTTATAATACTATATGTCTTTTCTCCCTTCAAGAGCAAACTCTAATGTCATAGCATCAATATAATCAATATCAGTCCCCATTGGAATACCCGTAGCAATTCTAGTAATCTTAATATTTTTATTTTCTAATATTTTCTTTATATATTGCATTGTCGTTTCCCCTTCAATTGAAGGTTTAAGAGCCAAAATAATTTCTTCAATATTTTCCTTATCAATTCTAGAAATCAAACTAGAAATATTAACATCATCAGGCCCTATTCCCTCCAAAGGAGAAATAAGTCCACCTAAAACATGATATTTACCATTATAAATATTAATCTTTTCAAATAAAGAAATATCCTTTGCCTTTTCCACAACAAAGACTATCTTACTATTTCTATTAGAATCAGAACAAATATCACAAATATCACTCTCTGTAATATTTCCACATATAGAACAATTAGTTAGTTTATCCCTAACATCAATAATGGCATCAGAAAAAGATGTCAATTTTTCTTTACTAAAATTTATTAAAGAAAAAGCAAGTCTCTCTGCTGTTTTCTCTCCAATACCAGGTAAATCTTTAAAACAATCAATAATATTCTTTATACTGTTAGGATACATCTTACATCAAACCATTTAACATATTACTATATTTACCAAGTTTTTCTTTTTTATCTTTTTCCATATTTTCAATAGCATTATTAACTGCTACTAAAACCATATCTTCTAACATTTCTTTGTCATCTTGTTCTATACTATCAACATCTATATTAACAGAAATAAGTTTATTATTTCCTCCAACCACAGCTGTCACCAATTGTGATTTACCTTCATAAGTTTTACTTTCTAACTCATTTTGTGTCTTTTCAATATCTCTTTGCATTTTTTTAGCCTGCATCATTATAGCTTGCATATTCATATTTATCATTCTCCTTTATCATTTATATTCTATAATACTATCTCCTACTAAATCAATCAAATCATCAATAGAAGATTTTTCTTTCTTATTATTATCATTATTTTCTATTTCCTTAACACTATATTTAATTCCTTTTTTTAAATCATCAATATATTTATTTTTAATAACCTTCCATTTATCATTATCAACAGCAACAGCATAAACTCTATTACCAAAAAGTCTTTCTAATAATTTCTCAGTAACTTCTAAATTACTATTAATTCTACTTGCTGTAGATGGATAATTACAAGATAAAATTACATATTGACTTGCTCCAACCACTATATTAGAATCCTTAAGTAACCCAGAAACGACAGAAAATTCTTCATCATCAATATAATCATCTAAACTATTCCATCTTAATTTAAACTCTTCTAATACACTCTTTGAAGCTAAAGCCAAAGAATTATTAACTCTAATTTCAACTTGTTCATCAGAAATAGAACTATCTTTTATTTCCCGGGAAATATTTTCATTATTTTGGGAAATATTTTTCTCTTTTTTCTCAATTATTTCCCGGGAAATAATTTTTTCACTACTTTTCTCATTATTTACCATTAGATTTCCAAATTTTAAATCAGAATATTTAAGAATTGAAATCATAAATATAATTGAACTATGATTAGAAATCTTTATAGAATTTTGAACACCATTAAGGCTTTCTATTAAATCATATAAATCTTTATCATTATATTTATCAGAAACCAATTTGATATAATCGTTTTTAGTAGAAATACTTGATAAAATATTAGCATTTTTATACAAAATAACATCTTTAAGAAAAATAAGCATTTCTTCAACAAACTTATTAATGTCTTTACCAGACTCATCTAAATAATCAACAAATTCTATTAATTTAACCTTATTATTATTTTTAATATTATCTAATAATGTATAAAGTTCTTCATATGAAACCGAACCATTAACTTTATAAACATCATCGATAGTAATATTATCATTAGAATAAGCTACCAATTGATCTAAAAAGTTTATAGCATCTCTCATTCCACCATCAGATAATCTTGCTATTTCATATAATGCATCATCATCAATAGTAATATCTTCAAGATTAGAAATTTCTCTAAGTCTTTCCACTATTTTTTTATCATCAATCTTAGAAAATCTAAATTTTTGACATCTTGAAGCTATAGTTAATGGTATTTTATGAGGCTCAGTCGTAGCTAAAATAAATATAACATGACTAGGAGGTTCCTCCAAAGTCTTTAAAAGTGCATTAAATGCTTGTGTTGTAAGCATATGAACTTCATCTATTATATAGACCTTATATTTAGAATTACTAGGAACTAAATTAATTTTATCCCTTAATTCTCTGATTTCATCAACACCATTATTCGAAGCAGCATCTATTTCAACAATATCATTACTATTCAAATAATTAAGACAATTATAACATTTCCCACATGGGTTACCATCAACTAAATTTTCACAATTAACTAATCTTGCAATAATTTTAGCAATAGTAGTCTTTCCCGTTCCTCTAGGTCCACAAAAAAGATAAGCATGGGACACTTTTCCAGAAACAATAGCATTTTTAATAACAGTAACAACCTCTTCTTGTCCATAAACACTATTAAAATCAACAGGTCTATATTTTCTATACAAAGCTAAATATCCCATAAAATACCTCCTACATAAACATTATACCACATAAAACAAAGAAAACATCATTTTTTTCTCTTTTTTTTAAAAAAATCAGATAATATTTCAGAGCATTTATTGCTTTTAATATAATTCAAAGAAACATATGGCTCTACAGTTGTTTTATTGTACATTTGTATGCCTTGTCTGATAGTGCCATAATAAATATTTTTAATTCTACTCTCCATAATAGCTCCAACACACATCATACAAGGCTCTAAAGTAACATATAAAGAGCAGTCATCTAACCTCCAACTCCCCAATTTTCGACACGCTCTGCTGATAGCCACTATCTCAGCATGCATTATAGCATCATTTTCCCTCTCTTTTTCATTGTATCCACAGGCGATGAGCTCATTTCCTCGAAATATGGCACAACCAACAGGTATTTCATCCAAATTATAAGCAATTTTAGCTTGCTCAAAAGCCACTTCTAATTTATCAACATCCATCATAATATCTTCTCCTCTATGTTCCACGTGGAACATAAAAAAATATTATCATAGTAATTATCAAATTTCAAAATATTATATTTTAAATTAAACAAAACATTTAAAAATCTCATGTTCCACGTGAAACATTGATTGTTTTTTTATAATTAAATTTATTATTAATAATCATTAACAACAAAAATATAATAATAAAAGAATATAATTCAAAGATTACAAAAAAAATATAAATAGCTTTTTAAAATAAATAAAAATTGTTGATGAATTCATGTTCCACGTGAAACATTAAAATAATCATTTATCTAAAGCAAGTTATTATTAATTTCAAATATACAAAAAATAATAATTAAAACATATAAAAATAAAATACGTAATAATTTAATTTGAAAATTATATAGGAAAAAGCTGTTGATAATCTATGTTCCACGTGAAACATAGAATTTACTTTCAAATTTTATTTAATATTTAATACATAAAACATTTCTAATCAACATAGTATTAAAAATTATTTCTATTAAATAATTTTTTTTATGGCTAATTTAATATATTTTTTACATATATTAATTAACTGTTGATAACCAATGTTCCACGTGGAACATGAGTTATTATTTTATAATTAAATTTGTTATTAATAATCATTAATGAATAAAATACAATAATAAATATATATAATTCAAAAATCACATAACAAATATAAACGACTTTTAAAAATAAATAAAAAATTGTTGATAACCAATGTTCCACGTGGAACATGAAGTTAGTTATCTAATTATTATTGCTATGTTTCACGTGAAACATAGTATAATTTTAAATCTAATTTATCAACAGGCATAAAAAAAGATACACACACTAAATAAATGTTAAAGCTGCTGACTTCCGTCCCTGACTTGGTTCCATCATTTAATGTTGTATCAACAAGTATTATATAACAATTAAAAAACATAGTCAATATAAGCAAATAAACATACAAATGTATGTTTATTTGCTTATAAACTATATATATTAAAGAATTTTATAAAATTAATAATTGCTTAATTGTGATTAAAATTTAGTAATAAAAATTATTTCCCGGGAAATAAAATATAAAAATGAAGACACCAAGACTTCATTTTTTACATTAAAGACTACAGACTTTAATGTACACTGAGAGATATAATATAGCTCGAAGTGAAAAAAAAGAAAGCTATTCACTTTCCTTTTCGATATTTTCACCATTAATATTATCATCACTAACTTCTTCTCTATCAACAATAGAAGTAGAACTAACAATACTATCTTCTTTTAAATTAATAAGTTTAACACCTTGAGTAACTCTACTCATAGTAGAAATCTTATCAACAGCCAATCTAATAATAATACCAGAATCAGTAATAATCATTAAGTCTTTACTATCATCAACTGTCTTAAATGACACAATAGAACCATTCTTTTCAGTAATATTAACAGTCTTAACACCTTTACCACCACGATTAGTAATTCTATATTCATCAACAGGTGTCTTCTTACCATAACCCTTTTCAGTAATAACAAGTACATACTCATTAGGTTCAACAATTTCCATACCAACAAGTATACCACCATCAAGATTAATACCTCTAACACCAGAAGCACTTCTACCCATAATTCTAACAGCATCTTCATTAAATCTAACCATTCTACCATTAGAAGAAGCCATTAATATCTCATCATTGCCAGTAGTTTTCTTAACAGATACAAGTTCATCATCATCTTTTAAAGTAATAAACTTCTTACCATTATTCCTAATACTATCAAATTCAGATATATCAGTCCTTTTAATTAAACCACTTTTAGTAGCAAATACCAAACACTTGTATTCATCATTATTAGATATCTTCAATAAAGAAGTAACCTTTTCATCTTTATCTAAAGATAATAAATTAATAATAGGTAATCCTTTAGATTGTCTACTGTACTCAGGAATCTCATAACCCTTAATTCTATATACTTTACCCTTATTAGTAAACATAAGAATATAATCATGACTAGTCGCATTAATCAAATGCTCTACAAAATCCTCTTCATTAGTAGCCATACCTTTAACACCCATACCACCTCTATTTTGAGTTTTATAAGTATCAGCAGGTAATCTCTTAATATAACCCTTATTAGTTAAAGTAATAACAACATTCTCAACAGGAATCAAAGATTCATCTTCAATATAATCAATAGCAGTCATATCAATATGTGTTCTTCTCTCATCAGCATATTTATCTTTAATTTCAAGCATTTCAGTCTTAATAACCTCAAGAATCTTCTCTTCACTAGCTAATATTTCTTCTAATTCCTTAACTAATTTTTCAAGTTCAGCAATCTCTTCTTCAATCTTAGATTTTTCAAGTCCAGTAAGTCTCTTCAATCTCATATCAAGAATAGCTTGAGATTGAACCTCTGATAAAGCAAAATTAGACATAAGTCCAGCTTTAGCCTCATCGTCATCAGCAGACTCTCTAATAATCTTAATAACTCTATCAATATTATCAAGAGCAATCTTTAAACCATCTAATATATGTAATCTATCCTTATATCTCTTTAAATCAAATTGACATCTACGATAAATAACATGTTTCTGATGATCAATATACTTCTCAATAATCTCTCTTAAACCAAGTGTTCTAGGACTTCCATCCACAAGCATTAAGAAATTAATACCATAAGAAGTCTGAAGTTGCGTATGCTTATATAAGTTATTTAAAACAACATTAGCATTAGCCTCTTTCTTAACATCAATAACAATCTTAATACCCTCTAAAGCCGATTCATCACTTAAATTAGAAATACCATCAATAACCTTATCTCTAACAAGTTCACCAATTCTTTGAATCAAAGCCTTCTTATTAACCTGATATGGAAGCTCTGTAATAACGATTCTGTGCTTATTATGAGTCTCTTCTACAGTAGCCATACCTCTAATAGTAATAGCTCCTCTACCGCTCTCATATGCCCTTTTAATGCCACTATTACCAAGAATAACACCAGCAGTAGGAAAATCAGGTCCCTTAATATATTGCATAAGTTCAGTAACAGTAATCTCTGGATTATCAATATAAGCAACACATCCATCAATAACTTCACCTAAATTATGTGGTGGAATATTAGTAGCCATACCAACAGCAATACCCATATTACCATTAACTAATATATTAGGAAATCTACTAGGTAATACAACAGGCTCTTTTCTCTGACCATCATAATTCTCCGAAAAATCAACAGTATCCTTATTTAAATCTCTTAAAAGTTCCATCGATATCTTAGCAAGTCTAGCCTCAGTATAACGACTAGCAGCTGCTCCATCACCATCAATAGAACCAAAATTACCATGTCCATCAACAAGTGTATGTCGATAAGTAAAGTCTTGAGCCATTCTAACCATAGATTCATAAATAGCAGAATCACCATGTGGATGATAATGACCCATAACAGCACCAACAGCATTAGCAGATTTCTGATATTTCTTATCAGGAGTCATACCCTCTTCATATAAAGTATATAAAATTCTTCTATGAACAGGCTTAAGACCATCTCTAACATCAGGAAGAGCTCTAGCAACAATAACACTCATTGAATAATCAAGGAAAGACTTCCTCATTTCACCAACAATATTAACTGCTACTTTTCTATCTCTCTCATGATTATTATCTTCACCCATATCTTCTATATTCAAATTTTTATCTACATTCTTATCTTCCATCATAAACCTCCTATATATCCAAATTCTCTACAAATAAAGCATTATCTTCAATAAACTTTCTTCTAGGTTCAACTTCTTCACCCATAAGTAATTGGAATGTTTCATCAGCAAGAATAGCATCATCCAAGGTAACTTGTTTTAGTATTCTTTTATCAATACCCATTGTTGTTTCCCTAAGTTCCTCTGGATTCATCTCTCCTAAACCTTTCATTCTACCAATTTCATACTTCGTATTAGCAGGTAAAGTAGCTAAATATTCATCTCTTTCTGCTTCATCAAGTACATACTTAATATTTTTACCATGTTTAATTGAATATAAAGGTGGTTGTGCAGCATATATATGACCATTCTCTACTAATGGTTTAAAATATCTATAAAATAAAGTAAGCAATAATGTTCTAATGTGTGCTCCATCAACATCAGCATCAGTCATAATAATTATCTTATAATATCTTAATTTAGATATATCAAACTCTTCACCAATACCAGTACCTAAAGCCGTAATCATGGTTCTAATCTCTTCATTAGCAAGAATTCTATCTAATCTAGCCTTCTCTACATTAAGTATTTTACCTCTAATAGGAAGAATAGCCTGTGTAATAGGATCTCTTCCCATCTTAGCACTACCAGCAGCAGAATCTCCCTCTACAATAAACATTTCTGATATAGTAGCATCTTTAGAAGAACAATCAGTAAGTTTACCCCAATAATTAGTAATTTCAAGTCCACCTTTTCTTCTAGTTAACTCTCTAGCCCTTCTAGCAGCAACTCTAGCCCTAGCAGCAGTCATTGACTTTTCTATTATAATTTTAGCATCATTAGGATGTTCCATTAAAAATCTCTCAAATGCCTTAGCAAATATACTAGCAGCTACTTTTCTAACTTCACTATTACCAAGTTTAGTCTTAGTTTGTCCCTCAAATTGAGGTTCAGGTACTTTAGCAGATATAATCATTGTTATACCTTCTCTAACATCATCACCGCTAAGAGGCTCATCATTATCTTTAAGTATTTTATTTGCTTTAGCATAATTATTAATAATTCTAGTTAAAGCCAGTTTAACACCATCTTCATGAGTTCCACCTTCAGGAGTAATAATATTATTAACAAAAGAGTAAACAGTAGCATTATATCCATCATTATATTGAAGAGCCACTTCTATTGAAATATCATTTTCCATTCCTTCAACATATACAATATCTTCATGGATAGGAGTTTTATTCTTATTTACATAAGCAACAAACTCTTTAATACCACCTTCATAAACAAAAGTATCAGATTCTCCTGTTCTATCATCCATAAGAATAATTCTAAGTCCTTTATTTAAGAAAGCAAGTTCCCTAGTTCTAGTCTTTAATGTTTCATAATTAAAAGTAGTAGTTTCTCTAAATATTTCATCATCAGGCATAAAAGTTACTGTTGTACCAGTTCTATCTTCACTACATTCTCCTATTACCTTTAAAGGTTCTACAGTATGTCCACCATTAGCAAACTTAATATAGTGAACTTTTCCCTCTTTATAAACAGTTACTTCTACCCATTTACTAAGAGCATTAACTACTGATGCACCAACTCCATGTAATCCACCAGATACTTTGTAGCCACCACCACCAAATTTACCACCAGCATGTAATACTGTATATACTGTTTCAACTGTAGACAATCCTGTCTTAGGATGTATTTCAACTGGTATACCTCTACCATCATCCTTAACAGTAACAGAACCATCTTTATTAACAGTTATCTCGATATCATCACAATATCCTGCTAAAGCCTCATCAATAGCATTATCTACTATTTCCCAAACTAAATGGTGTAATCCTTTCTCACTAGTACTACCTATATACATACCAGGTCTTTTTCTTACTGCTTCAAGTCCCTCTAATACTTGAATATCCGAAGCATCATAATGTTCATTACTATTCATTTTCTATCACCTTCCTGCATCAAATTATTTCCCGGGAAATAATTTTACCATTTTCTATTCTATAAACATTAGCTTTATTTCTCACATTTTTATCAATATTTTCAATATCCGTAGTAGTAACTATCGTTTGAATATCATTATCTAAATATTTAATTACCTTATTTCTCTTATCAATATCTAATTCACTAAATATATCATCCAAAAGTAAAATAGGCGTATCAGACAAAACATCCGTAAATAATTTAACTTCTGCTAACTTAAGAGCAAGTACAGCACTCCTTATTTGTCCCTGTGAACCATATAAAGATAAATTCTTTCCATTCAAATCAAAATAAAAATCATCTCTATTAGGTCCAATAAAAGTAATCTTATACTGAATTTCTCTTGATAAATTACTTTTAAGTTTATCTTTAAATAAATTATTATCTAAATTACTAACATTAGAAGTATATATCATCTTAAGTCCTTCTAATCCTGTAATAGAACTAAATATATCATCTATATATTTATTAACTAAGTCTACATATTTCCTTCTAAAATTATAAATAACTATTGATAAACCAATATATTTATCATTAAGAATATCTAAATAATTCATATCACTCTCTTTATTAATATTAATAATCTTCAAAAATTCATTTCTTTGACGTAAAACTAAATTATAATTATTTAAATTTGCTAAATAAATCTTATTAATTTGACTAATTTGAATATTAAAGTATTTTCTTCTACAAGATGGACTATCTTTAAATATTCTAATACTATCACTACTAAAAAGAATAACATTCATTTTAGAAATATAGTCACTTAATTTTTTGATCTCTTTTTTATTTATCTTAACAACCTTACCATTCTCATTAATTAATAGTTCAAGTTCATCATAAGAACCATTATAATCAACAATTCCTTTAATCATTGAATATCTACTATTAAAATTAATAAGATTCTTATCACTAATAGATAAAAAAGACTTCGTAACAGCAAGTACATAAATAGATTCTAGTAAATTAGTTTTTCCTTGAGCATTATCTCCTATTATAATATTTAAATTATTATTAAATTCTAATAAAATATCATCATAATTACGATAATTTTTTAAATAAATTTTTTGTAATTTCAATATAAAGTCATTTTCTTGCCCATATTTTCACCTTTACTAATCTCATGTACCCCTATACATATATAATTATACCATATTTCAATAAAAATTAAAAGAAAAAACACATATTTTCTATGTATTTTTTCCTTATTTTTCAACGGTTTTTCTCATAATTCCATTTAAATATTTTTCTATCTTTATACACTTCGTAATTTGATTATCAATCGTAGTATAAGGTACCTTAATATTCATCTCTTTACCATTATCAAAATATATTTTTGTACCATTACTTTCTTTAACATATCTAGTAATATTATTATAAGCAAGCCATATACATTTCTTAGAACTAGGAGTACATGTAGGAAAGAAAATAATCATATTATAAGAAGATACAATAATAGGAGTCTTAATATAATAATTAAAAATATCAATAACAAATTGCCTCTGAATATTATAAGAATTACCATAAAAATTACACCCATATTTAAGTAATTTAAGACAATCAATACTCAAATAAAAATCCTTATTCTTCTCCACAACATAAGTACCATATCCATTAGAAGTAAAGCACAAAACATCATCAGTAAGAATATAATTTCTCATAAAATCCCCCTCTCCACATATAAAAATATGTACCATGTATTAAAGCATATAATCATGTCGAATTTTATCAAAATATGTCGTAAATTATCAAAAATTTTCCTTTTCTTAACATTTCTATCATCAAAATTACTGTTTTATCACAAAAAAAATAGATAAAAGAATCAAATCCCTTATCTATTAAACAAATATAAATCAAAATTAGCAAGTTTTAATAGGTAAAACAAGTTGTACCAAAGAATCATCTTCATTACTCTTAATAACAATAGGAGAACTATCATTATTCATACATAAAACAATCTTTTCTTTATTAAAACTCTTAATAGCATCTAACATAAACTTAGAACTAAACGAAATTTCAATATTCTTATCATTTTCTACATTAATTTTTTCCTCTACTTTACCAATTTCTGGACTATTTGAAGAAATCATAAGTTCATTACCATTTAAAGATAACTTAATAGTATTCTTTTCTCTATCAGAAGTAAGTAAACTAGCTCTATCAATCATATTATATAAATCATTAAAAGAACACTCAAGTAATATATTAAAATTCTTAGGAATAATATCACTAGTAGTAGGATAAGTACCAGAAAGTAATCTAGATAAAAATACAATATTACCATATTTAAACAAAACCTTATTACTAAATAAATGTAATTCTAAAGATTCTTCATCATTATCAAGCATTTTAGTAAGTTCTACTAAGTTCTTACCAGGAATAACAATATTAATATCACTTTCATCAACTTTATCAATAGCTACTAATTTTCTAGCAAGTCTATATGAATCAGTAGCAATAACATCTAATTCACCATTATTAATTCTAAAATTAATACCTGTAAGAAGTGGTCTAGTTTCACTTTGTGAAATAGCAAATACTGTTTGATTAATAATATCCTTAAATACTCCATTGTTAATAACAATAGGCTCCTTAGTTTCATCTAAATCTAAATTAGGAAATTCATTAGGATTAATACCATTTAAATTAAACTCTGTATTATCTGTACTAACAATCATCTTATATCCATCAATAACCTCAATAGATATATCTGTATTAGGAAGTTTTCTTATTATTTCAACAATATACTTACCTCCTATTACTATACTACCTGTTTCTTCTAAACTTGTTAACTTATCTTTTGGTATAAAAGATCTAATTGAGACATCAGTATCACTTGCATATAAATATAATCCATCATCCTTTAAATCAAACTTAATACCTGTTAATATTGGAATCAAGTTTTTAGTAGATATTGCTCTTGCTGTATTATTTAAACTTTCTAATAATATTTCTTTCTTTACGACTAATTTCATTTTTATCATCCTCTTTCTTTTATTATTTATTTATTATATTATTATTATTATGCTGTGGATATTGTGGAAAACTCACCTTTACCCTTGTTTTATATACTTTTACTTATCCACAATACCTGTTGATAACTTCAAACTTTTCCACTATCAACAACTATATTCTCTTTTTTAACTCCTCAATTACTGTTTGTAACTGATAATTTGTCTCTAAATCTTTCTCTATTTTTTGATATGCACTTATTATTGTTGAGTGGTCTCTACCTCCAAAGTAAGTTCCCATCTTTGGATATGACTCATTTGTCATTATTCTACACAAGTATATAGCTATTTGCCGCTGATAGTTTATATCCTTACTTCTTTTTTTACCTTTTAAATCTTCAATATCTATCTTAAAGTACTCACAGACAATTCTCTGAATCCTATGAATATCATTTTTATATACACTACGTTCACTAATTTTATCTTTTAAAGCCTCAATAGCAATATCTAAAGTAACAACTCCATGATTCATCATTAGTGCATAAGCAAAAACCCTTGTAATTGCTCCTTCTAACTGTCTAACATCGGAATCATTAATATTAGCAATATACTCAATGACTTCAATCGGAATATCTTCCGCTGCCTCCTGATGAGATATCTTCCTTTTAATAATATCTACTCTCAGTCCAAAATCAGGTGGAGTGATATTAGCAGTAAGACCCCAATTAAACCTTGTAATAAGCCTATTTTCTAACATCTTTAAATCATCAACAGACCTGTCGGAAGCTATAATAATTTGTTTATTTGAGTCATGTAACTGATTAAAAGTATGGAAGAATTCTTCTTGTCCTTTAGTAGCGGACCCTAAAAATTGAATATCATCAATAATTAGAACATCAATATTCCTATACTTATTCTTAAAAGAATCAATCTTATCAAAACTATTCTTCTCATTATTTCTAACCGCCGCTATATAATCATTAACAAACTGTTCACTTGACACATACAAAACCTTCTTATTCGTATTTTGAATAATATAATTACCAATAGCATGCATTAAATGTGTTTTACCAAGTCCACTTTTACCATATAAAAATAAAGGATTATAAGCTTTACCAGGTTTTTCCGCCACCGCTCTAGCAGCAGTAAAAGCAAACCTATTCGAGTTACCTACAATAAAACTATCAAAAGTATATTCGCTATTTAGATTAGCGGAAGCACTAGTTTGATGTGGAACTCCCATACTTTCATTAGAAGTACCAATAATAACCTCTTCATTATTATCACTAATTTCATTAATTTCGTTTTCTAAAATAAATTTAAAATTAAAATTTGTTCCCGTAATAGAATTAAAAGTTTCTTCAATATCATCAATATAATTTTCTTCTAAATGTTTTTTATGTAAAGCTAAAGGAACGATAATAGTGGCAGTACCACCATCTAATTTATATAATTTAGTATCCTTAAACCAAGTATCATAAGATAAAGGAGTAATACGTTCTTTAATTTTATCAAGAAATTCATTCCATAAATTATCCGTATTCATATCAAAACCTCCTTAATCAAATCTGCCATTAATCTTATTATATCTCAAAAAAAAATTTTGTCTAGATATTTTTTTTAATTAACAGGTAAAATAACAAGTTATCCACAACTTATCAACAATATAATACCATATAAAATAAGACTTTAAAAGACTTTTCCACAATTTTTGTCAATTTTTGTTGTCAACAGTCAACAGCTTTACTTTTCCACAGCCCTGTGGATATTGTGGATAAATAAAAAAAGCCTTGATTTATAAGGCTTTATTCTAGTTACTTTTCCACTGTATCATCCACTTGTCAAATATTTTAGCATTTGTACTCTGTGGTTCTGGATTAGGAAGTTGCATTTTTACAATAAGTGGAATCTTCATCATCTTACCAAATGCAACACAAGTACCAGATTGAAGTGATTTTTGTTTTTCAATAACATCACTACTAATATTAGGAACCATCTTTTCAATATACTCTAAATCACTAGGATGGTTAATTTTAAATATTAAGAAATTACTACACTGTGATAAAACAGTTTCAGATAGTTCAGTAGGTCTTTGCGTAATTAAATCAAGACATATACCAAATTTTCTACCTTCTTTAGCAATTCTTTCAAATATATTATATCCAAGAATATTAATATCATTATCCTTCTGAACATATCTATGAGCCTCCTCTAGCATAAGATGCATTGGCATACTACCTCTAGTAGGAAGCTTTTTAGCAAAGTTAAAGATAATTCTTGCATATACTTTAACAAGAGCTTTAGCAAATCTATCATCAATATTTTCTAATACAAAATTAATAATTTGTGCTCTCTTATTATTACTCACTAATATTAAATCAGAAATAAATTCATTTACAGTAATAAACTTATCACATTCAAAATACTTTCTCATAGAACTATTAGCAATAGTATGTAATTTAACTTTTAAAGCTGTAGCTTCAGCATAAGATTTCTCATTAAGAAGAAGTCCTTCAGATATTAATGTAAAGTTAAGAGCTACTTCTAAATCGTCAATTGTAAAGAAAGTAGGTACATAATCCTCATTCCATTTAGTTTCATTATCGACAAACTTCTTAATATATTCAGTAATAAGAATTCTTTCTACAAATTGCCCTTGACTATCAATTTCAAAACATTTTCTAAAAGTTCTAGTATAACCAACACCAGGTACTTCAACATCTAAGTTAAGTTCAGGTGTATGACAATCAGTCAAAATAGAAAATATTTGGTCTCTAATTCTAGCAGATACTTGATTAGAATACATAACTGATACAATAGCGGATGCAATTAAATGGTTTTTATATCTATTAGATTCCTCATCATTTTTAGCAAATAAAGAAACATAAGCAAGCATCTTTTCAATAATCATAATTTGTGAATAATCAGTTACATCAAGTATATTAGCATAATCATCAACAGAAAGTAACCATAAAGGTAATTTAAGAATATTAACTCCCTTATCAGTATCAGTGCTAAACATCTTGTAATTAAAATTATAATTATAACTAGAAATACTACTAAAAGCACTATCATATTCATCAGTATTATTAAATATAAAAATAATACTATTAAAAGGAATATAATTAGGCATAGTAAATAAATTTTGTACTAATCTAGCAACACCATAAGTTTTACCAGAACCAGTATTACCAAAAATAGCACTATGATTGCTCCACATATCATCAATATTAATTTTAATAGGGCTATCGTTATACAAAGGAGAAAGTCCTAGCATCATTGCAGTATTGTCATTATACCCAGTAAGTTCTGCTAATTCATCAGCATTAATAATTCTAATTTTAGAATTAATACTAGGTTTTCTAATAATACCATCATAAAATTTGCTTCCATGAAATTCTCCTAAAAAACTAATTTTAGCCTCTCCGTTCATAATTTCTTCTACTTCACCTAATATTTTTTTATTATTTTCTTCAAAAACAACATTTAAGTTAAGTAAATCATCAGTAATAACATTATCAATTTTAACAATAGCATAATTTTTACTGATAGCAATAATTTCTTTAAACATAATCGCCCTTCTTTCTATTCTAAGTAAATTATACCAAATAAATATCAAAAAATAAATAACTTTTTAATAATTTTTTAGAGTAGTTCGCACTTTGTTGCTCACTATTTTTAAAGCCTAGGGTCTTTAAAAAATAATTTTAAGCCAAAATTGTCTTAAAATTAATATTTTTCTTCAATTATTTACAAAATATTAAATATATAGTATAATTTCATTAGTGGTGATTTTTGTGAAAAAAGAAGTAAAACAAAAAAAGAATAAAAAAAATATAAATAAAAAAACAAAATATGAAGAAATAAAAAATAAAGTTAAAGATTTTATTTTAAAATATTATTATATATTAATTATATCATTACCTTTTATATTAATCGATATAATAACTAAAATATTGGGATACAAAATACATTTCTATGGAATATTTAGATTAGTACCATGTTTATTTACTCTCACATATATAATCCTAATGGTTGGAATATCCCTATTCTTAGAAAAAAAGAAAGGTAAGATAGTATATACAATCTTTTTTATATTAGCCTTTGCTTTATTTATAACTAACAATATCTACTATTCAATGACTAACACATTCTTTGATTTTAGTTTAATTATGTTAGCAGGAGAAGGCTCAGACTACTTTATGGATGCTATTTTAAATTGTAATATTTGGGTATATATATCAAGTGTAATAATAATAATATCTTATATATTTGGATTAAAACAATTTAAAGAAAGAAAGAAAACAGACTTAAAAAAAATAATAAAAGTATTTTTCTTATTTTTAATTCTTCATTTAATAACTCCATTATTCTTAGGAAAACCAAATGATACCTTAACATGGAGTACATGGAGAAATCCAAGAAATATATATATAAATTTCAATGATAACAATAAAAGTATGATGGTATCAGGAATATATGAATATAGTATTAGAAATTTCTATATAACATTTATTAAAGCTAAAAAAACAGATAATGAAGAAGATATAACTTTTCTTGAAGAAGAATATAATAAAGAAGAAGAAAATTATCAAACAAGTTATACTGGAAAATTTAAAGATAAAAATGTAATCTTTCTTCAATTAGAGGGAACCGATAACTGGTTAATAACAAAAGAAGATACACCAACTCTATATAATATGATGAATAATTCTATTAACTTTACTAATCATTATTCATATTATAATGGCGGTGGATCAACCTTCAATTCAGAGTTTGCAGTAAATACAGGATTTATAACACCTCTATCATATACCCAAAACGCTTATTCATTTAATAAAAATTCATTCCCATATTCATTAGCAAAATTATTAAAAAATAAAAATTATAGTGTTAATGCCTTCCATATGAATGATGGAGAATATTATTCAAGAGCAACAAATTATAAAAATTGGGGTTATGATAACTATTATGGTTTAAAAGAACTAGGAACATATAAAGATGATGCCTATACATTAGATAGAGAATTAATATTAAATGAAACATTTAAAGAAAAAATGTTTAGTGAAGAAAAATTTGCCGATTATATAATAACTTACTCAGGACACTTACCATTTACTACAGAAAAAGGTGTATGTAAAAAATTAGTAACTGAAGATATATTAAAAGAACAAGGATTAGAAGAACTTCCATCAGATTATATTCTACCTACTATGAGTGAAGAAGATTGTGCTAGAAGACAAGCTAAAGAAACAGATTATATGGTTGAACTTCTAATAAATACACTAACTGAGAAGAATTTAATAGACAATACAGTAATAGTAGTATTCACTGATCATTATCTATATACCTTATCAGATCAAACAATATTAGATAAATATAAAGATACAAGTAATAATTTAATAAATCATACTCCATTCTTTATATGGGACAATGGAAATACTAAAAAGAAAGTAACATCTGTAACATCACAATTAAATATATTACCTACTATAATAAATCTATTAGGTTTAGAATATCATCCTAATTACTATATAGGAAAAGATGCTTTAAATGGTAGTTACAATGGCATAGTCTTCTTTAGTGATTATTCATGGTATGATGGAAATGTATATGTTGATGGCGGAGCAGTAACCAATAACAAATACATAGACCAAGTATCATTAGAAGATAAAAATTATTATATAAACTACATTATAAGAAAAAACGATTTAACATTAAAATATAATTATTTCAAAAAGATATCTACTTCAAAAGATAAAGAAGTATAAAAAAAGCTCACTTTAATTTAGTGAACTTTTTCTTTTACATTAGTATCAATATCATCAATAGTAACTTTACTATCATGTGGTATAGGTTTCCATGTAACTTTCATAAATAATGCTGCATAAGTAGTATATCTACCAATAATATCAAATATTGGCCAAGTAATAGTATATAATACTTTTTTCTTAAAAGTCATCTTTTTAATATTTTTTCTTTCAATAATAAATACATAAACAGCTACCCACATGTTCTGTATATACATACCCATTCGATAGAATAATCTAAGCCAAATAGCAGTAATCATTCCAATAAATAAAGCATTAATACCAGGCTCTACAGAAATCTTAATTGAAAATAAATTTCTAAGACCTTTAGCCAAATAAGTACCACCACTAAGTAAATCAATATTATTAATACCATTGTTGTAGTAGTAGCAACTTCCCATAATAAGAATAACAATAATCCATTTAGCTAAATTAAATACTGAAAAAGGTGTTAATTGAAGTAAAGTATCATAAGAAGCAAATCTATGTCTAATAGATTCAATAATACTAAGAATAATATCTTTAAAAGATTTATTATTTTTCTTAGTATTTTCTCTCCACTTAGTTTTAATAAATAATTTACCAAAGAAAATATTTAAAAATAAATAAGGACCACTTTCACAGAAGGCAAGTAAATGACCTTTTGACCATCTAAGTCTTTGTCTTAATGCAATCTTTAAGCTAGTAGGTTGCTCATCATAAAACATAGCCTCATCATTATAAGTAATCTGATATCCCTGTGCAACAGCATCTGCTGTAAGTGCTCTATCCTCAGTAAGAGAAGTATATTTCCAGCCATCCTTTACTATCTCACTAGCAAATAAGAAACCAGTACCCTGTATATTAGTAGCTAGTCTAAGAACAGACCTAGCTCTATGATTACATCTTATCGATCTAATCCAGTGAATAGCATAAGTAGAAGCAATCCAGTTTTCATCAAAATTCTTCGTATTACGATAAGAAGTAATAATTTTTTCACCAGAATCAAAGGCATCATTCATCTTAGAAATATAATTTCCATTAAGAAGATTATCAGCATCAAAGATAAAGTATCCCTCAAAACTCATTCTACCATAATCTTCACCTATTTTTTCTAATAAATATTGAAGAGCAAATCCTTTAGTTTTATGTTCATTATCAAATCTTTCGTAGCAGATAGCTCCATGCTTTCTAGCAATATCAGCAGTATTATCAGTACAATTATCCGCTACTACAAAAGTAGTAATAAGTTCTTTTGGATAATCTTGTTTATTAATACTATCAAGTAAGTTACCAATGACATTTTTTTCATTTCTTGCTGCTATCAATATAGCATATTTATGTTTATTTTTAGCAGGTTTAAACTTCCTAGTAAAGAAAACACCAATTAACCAATATAAAGTTTTATAAGCCATCATAATAACAAGAATTTTACCAATAATATTGTATACATTTTTCCAAGCAAGATAAGAATCTCCTATTGAATTAATAATATTAAAAAAATACATCACATACAACCTCACTTCAGAAATATTGTATCATACATTGACATTTAATACAATAAAAAAACTCCCTAATAAAAAATGTTTGAATAATTATGTTAAATATGATATTATATAACCGGTGATAATTATGCATGTAATAGGAGTAATAGCGGAATATAATCCTTTTCACAAAGGACATTTATATCAAATAAATAAAATAAAAGAAAAATATCCCAATAGTCTTTTAGTAGTGGTTACTTCTTCTTCTTTTACACAAAGAGGAGATATCTCACTACTAAATAAATGGGATAAAACAAAAATAGCTTTAGATAATAATGTCGATTTAGTCGTAGAGTTACCATTTGTCTATTCAACTCAGTCTTCTGATCTTTTTGCAGAAGGTGCAATTAGTATTCTAAATGCCTTAAAAATAGATACTCTTGTTTTTGGTACAGAAAGAGATAATATTAGCGACTTAGAACTCCTAGCAGATATTCAAATAAATAATATAGAGTATCAAGACAAAGTAAAAGAATATCTAAGTCAAGGATTAAACTATGCAACATCTACTAATAAAGCCCTTGAAGATTTAACTAATATAAAAGTAGATACTCCTAATGACTTATTAGCTTTGTCTTATATAAAACAAATAAAAAAACATAACTACCCAATAAAATATATAAATATAAAAAGAACAACATCATATCACGGTTCAGAAGTATTAGATAACATAACATCAGCATCAAATATCAGAAAACTATATCTATCAGATAATACCATAGATAATCTAATACCATTTGATAAAAAATATCTTTATAAAATAGATATGAATAAGTATTATGACATACTAAAATACAAAATATTAGCAGAAGATACAAGTATCAGCAAATATCAAACAGTAGATGAAGGCATTGAATCAAGAATAATAAAAAGTATTTATATATCAAATAACTATGAAAAATTAATTCAAAATATTAAAACCAAAAGATATACTTATAATAAAATATCTAGAATGCTTCTTCATATACTCGTAGGCTTTACCAAAGAAGATGCTAGTAATATATCTATAGATTACATAAGAATATTAGGCTTTAATAAAAGAGGTCAAGAATATTTAAACAAAATAAAAAAAGAATTATCAATACCTTTAGTTATAGGATATAAAAAAAATATATCTAAAGTATTAGATATAGAATTAAAGGCTACAAAAATATATGCCTTAGTTACAGATGTGTCTCTTATTAAAAGAGAATATCAAATAAAACCAATAATTAAAGAAAATAATGACTAAAAATGTCTTTTATTTTCCCACTAAATAGAGATTCAATAATCTCTTTTTTTTCATCTTTATCCTTAGATAAAAGCAAACTAGCCGTTAAAGTAATCTTTTCATTATTACCATTCTTATATTTATCATATTCTTCCCTTACATTAATATATTTAGCATCCTCATCACTGTCAATATCATTCATAGTAAATATATAAGCCTTAAATCTATTACTATTCTTATTATCATAAATATTAAGAATAATATTGTCTCCTAATATTTTATATTGAATATAGACATACTCTTCCTTTTTAATATCAAAATCATAACCAAAAATATCATTTACAAAGTCATTAAGTAACCCCTCATTCATTACATCAATTAAAGATAATCTAAATATTTCGTCATTCATAAAATTCACCACTTTTAAATTACCATATAGATAATAGTAAAGTCAATAAAAAAAATAAAATGTAACCAAATGGGTTACATTTTTAGTGTCAAATTATTGTAAAGTTTGGCACTTAGGACAATAATAAGTACCTCTACCACCAACTTTAATCTTTTCAATTTTCGTATTACAAATAGGACAATTATTTTTATCCTTACCATGAACAAATAATTCATTTTGAAATAAACCGTGAACTCCATCAACAGAACTATATGTTCTAATAGTAGTTCCTCCTTTTTCAATAGCGGCTTCTAAAACTTTTTTTGTATATTTAATTATATTTTCAGCTTCTTCTTTAGTAATTAAATTACATTTCTTCAAAGGATTAATTTTAGATAGAAATAAAATTTCATCAGCATATATATTACCAATACCAACGATTATATTTTGGTCAAGTAAAACGCTCTTAATAGGTAATTTCTTTTTCTTATATTTATCAAGTAAATATTCACTAGTAAGATTATCATCCCAAGGTTCAAGACCAAGCTTCACTAGTGGTCCTATCTTATCAATATCTTCTTTTTTTATAAGATACATTTTACCAAATTTTCTAGTATCCATATACCTAAGTTCGCTACCATCATCTAAGTCAAAAATAACATGTTCATGTTTATTAATATCATCATCTTTAGTCTTAAAAAAGTATTTACCTTCCATTCTAAGATGTGACAGAAGATAATAATCGTCTAAATCAAACAGCAAGAATTTACCTCTTCTTTTAACATCATTAATACTTTGATTAGCAGTCTCTTTAATAAATTTCTCTTTACTAGGATATGCAATAATATTATCCCATAAAACTCTAGTTCTAATTATTTTTTTATTATTTAATCTTAACTTTAAAGATTCTTTAACAGTCTCTACCTCTGGTAATTCTGGCATATATATCACCTCTTTTATTACTTAAATTATTTTCCAAATTATTTCCCGGGAAATAATTTTACCTATTTAGCCTCATACCAATTATTTCCCAACTCTATATCTACATCGAGTGGTACCTTTAAATCAAATACATTAGTCATAGTATTATATACAATCTCTTTAACTTTATCAATTTCATCATCGTATACATTAAATATTAATTCGTCATGTACTTGAAGAATCATCTTACTCTTAATATTTTCTTTTTCAAATATTTCATCAATTTCAATCATAGCTTTTTTCAAAATATCTGAAGCTGACCCTTGAACAGGAGTATTAAGAGCCATTCTTTCACCCATATTTCTAATCATATAATTAGTACTCTTTAATTCATCAATAACTCTCTTTCTATTCATAATAGTTTTAACATAGCCATTCTTTTTAGCAGTTTCAATTTCTTTATCCATATAGTCTCTAACACCTGGATAAGTATCAAAATATTTATTAATAAATTCTTTAGCCTCTTTAACTGGAATACCTAAGTCTTCAGCTAAGCCATAACTACTAATACCATATAAAATACCAAAGTTAACAGCTTTAGCCTGCCTACGCATATTTTTAGTAACACCTTCTTGTGGTACTTTAAATATATCCATAGCGGTCTTAGTATGAATATCTATACCTTCATTAAAAGCATTTATTAAATCATTAACTCCTGATAAATGAGCAAATACTCTAAGTTCAATCTGTGAGTAGTCAGAAGATAAAATAACACTATTACTTTCTGGAATAAAAGCCTTTCTAATAAGTCTACCATACTCACTTCTCATCGGAATATTTTGTAAGTTAGGTTCAATTGAAGATAACCTACCAGTTCTTGTTAAAGTCTGTGTATAAATAGTATGTATTTTACCATCATCACTAATACAGTTAATCATACCATCAATATAAGTAGAATAAAGCTTAGTAAGTGCTCTATATTCTAAGATACAATTAACAATAGGATAATCCACTAATTTTTTAAGAACATCAGCATCAGTAGTATATCCCCCACTTTTATTTTTCTTTCCATAAGGAAGATTAAGCTTTTCAAATAAAATTTCACCAAGTTGTTTAGGAGAATTAATATTAAATTCACATCCAGCATAATTATAAATATCCTTAGTAATAAGTTCTAATTTAATTTTAATTTCTTCTCCCATTTCTTTTAAAATATTTTTATCAACTCTAATACCTTCAATTTCCATCTTAGCAAGTACCTTTGCTAGAGGCATTTCAATATTTTCAAATAGATAAATATTATCTTCTTCTTTCATCTTATTATATAGTTCTTTCTTTGAAGTATAAATAAATTTAGCTTTAAGAATAGCTCTCTTACTAGCTTCTTCATCACTTACTACTTCTTTCTTATCATAAATAGGAATATTAAAATTCATATTATTAGCAAGATAAGCAATATCATCTTTAGTTTCGTAGTTAAGTAAATAAGCACTAATCATAGTATCAAAAACAATCTTAGGTACTTTAATACCATATCTATTAAATATTACAATTAACTTCTTATAATCATAAGTAAATAAATTAAATTCAGTATTTAAAACATTATAATTATTTTTTAATATATCAAAAGGAATATAGTAGGCCAAATTATTATTATATAAAGAAATACCAAGTAATTCAGCATCATGATAATTACCAATAGTAGTATCTAACCAGATAGCGGTCTCTTCATTAATTTTAACTTCATTAATATCAGTAATGATTTTAAAGTTATCTATACTACTATGTTCTTCTTCCTTTTTATCTTCTTCAATTACATCATCTAATTTTTTAAGAAGAGAATGAAAACCTAATTCTTTATAAATATTAGTAAGTTCTTCAATATTACAATTTTTATATTTTAAATCATCAAAACTAGCATCAAGAGGAACTTCTCTATATATTGTAACTAAATCTTTACTATAATAAGCATCTTCTTCCCCATCAATAAGTTTAGTTTGTGTAGCACCTTTAATATTATTAATATTAGCATAAATATTTTCAATAGTGGTATATTCACTAACTAATTTAATAGCTCCTTTTTCTCCAATACCACGAACACCAGGAATGTTATCTGAAGCATCTCCCATTAAAGCCTTTAAATCTATCATATGAATAGGTTCAAAACCATATGTCTCGTTAAAAGTTTTTCTATCCATCATAATATAATCTTTAGTTTTAAGTAATTTAACCGTTGTCTCATCACTAATTAACTGAAGTAAATCTTTATCACTACTTACAATTAAAGCCTCATATTCTGGATCTTTCTCACACCACATAGATACAGTACCAATAATATCATCGGCTTCATAACCGGCACATTCTAAATATTTAATTCCCATTGCTGCAAGTATTTTCTTAGCAATTGGAAATTGTACCTTTAAGTCATCAGGAGTTTCTTTTCTTCCATCTTTATATCTTTCATATTTTTCATGTCTAAAAGTCTTACCTATATCAAAAGCCACCATCATATATTCTGGTTTCTCATCATTAACAATTTTATTAATCATATTAACAAAACCATATACTCCATTCGTAGGAAATCCATCTTTATTTCTCATTATATTACCTGTATAAAGAGTAGCATAATAGCTTCTAAATAAAAGATTATTACCATCTACTAAAACTATTTTTTTCATAACATCACCAAGTCTTTCTATATATAATTATACTAAAAAAAAGCTTTAAAATAAAGTCTTTCTATGTTATTTTATTTATATAAATTATTTCCCAGGAAATAATTTATTAGTTCGAATCTACGTTTCTCACTATCATTAAAGCCTAATGTCTTTAATGAAAAATATGAAGCCTATAAAAATAGTCTTCATATTTAACAACATTTTTAATTTAGGTATTATTTTATATAATATTTATTCATTAAAATAACAAAAAACACTTTAAATAAAGACTACAGGCTTTATTTAACAGTGAGAGATTACAAGCTCGAACTGAAAAAAAATATTTCCCAAATTATTTCCCGGGAAATATTTTCTAAAATAAACTAAGTTGACTAGTCTCAGGCATACCTTCAAATATACCCATCGTTCTCATCTTATCAATTAAAGTTTGAGATACCTTACATCTAGTTTGAAAATCCTCAATACTAATAAATGGAGCTCTTGCAGCCTCTTTTTCAATATTCTTAGCAACAACATCACCAAGACCATCAATAGCTCTAAATGGAGGAATAATAGTCTTATCATCTTCTACTGTAAAGATAGAACCCTTACTTTTATATAAATTATAAGGAGCAACCTTAATACCTCTTGCAGCCATCTCTAAAGCAACCTTTAAAGATTCAGATATACCATTCTCTTTATTAGAGGCATCAAAACCCTTATTCTCAATTTCAATAATAGAGTTCTTAATACTATCATATCCTCTAATCATAGCCTCAATATTAAAATCAGTAGCCTTAGTAGTATACCAACTAGCATAGAAGTATACAGGCATATGTACCTTATACCAAGCAATTCTAAAAGCACTTATAACATAAGCAGCAGCATGTGCTTTAGGGAACATATACTTAATCTTATGACAACTATCAATAAACCAAGATTCAATACCAGCCTTTTCCATAGTTTCTTTATGCTTAGCCCAAGTTTCTGGATCTTTACTAGCCTTACCCTTACGTACAAATTCCATTATTTTAAATGCCTTAATAGGTTCAACACCATGATACATCAGATAAACCATTATATCATCACGACATCCAATAACATCTTTAAAAGGAACAATATTATTCTTAATAAGTTCTTGTGCATTACCAAGCCATACATCAGTACCATGAGATAATCCAGATATCTTAATAAGTTCCGCAAAAGTAGTAGGTTTAGTTTCCGCTACCATAGAAATAGTAAAGGGAGTACCAAACTCAGGAATACCAAGAGTACCAGTATCACACATAATTTGTTCATTAGTAACCCCAAGTACCTTAGTAGAAGTAAATATACTCATCGTATCCTTATCATCAAGAGGAACCTTAAGAATATCCGTACCAGATAATTCTTGAATTAATCTAAGTTGTGTAGGATCAGAATGACCTAATATATCAAGTTTAAGTAAATCTTGGTCAATAGCATGATAATCAAAGTGTGTCGTTCTCCATGCACTAGTAGGATCTTCAGCAGGAAATTGAAAAGGTGTAAAGTCAGATACATCCATATAATCAGGAACAACAACAATACCACCAGGATGCTGACCAGTTGTTCTCTTAACACCAGTACACCCCATCGCCAGTCTCTCAATTTCACAAGATCTCTTATTCATAATACCCTTATCTTCAAAGTATCCCTTAACAAAACCAAAGGCTGTTTTTTCCGCAACAGTACCAATCGTACCAGCCCTATAAACATTATCAACACCAAATAAAACTTTAGTATATTCATGAGCAGACGCTTGATTCAAATCCGAAAAGTTAAGATCAATATCAGGAACCTTATCAGCATTAAACCCAAGGAAAGTAGCAAATGGCATATCTTGCCCATCTTTATACATATGCTCACCACAATTAGGACAAATCTTATCAGGCAAATCAAATCCACTAGAATAAGTAGCACCTAAATCATTACCATTATCATCTTTAAAAATACTATTTTTACATTTAAGGCATCTATAATGAGCAGGAAGAGGATTAACCTCAGTAATACCCATCATCGTAGCTACAAATGAAGAACCAACACTACCTCTTGAACCAACCAAGAAACCTTCATCATTAGAGTGTTTAACAAGTCTTTGAGCAATCAAATAAATAGGATCAAATCCCCCACCAATAACACCACCTAGAGACTTTTTAATTTTTTTATCTAGTGCCTTATCAGTCATTTCACCATCTTCTTCACTCCAATGTTTTTTAACATAATCACTAACAAGCATCTTAACCTCATCAAATCCGTTAACTAAAGTATTATGTAAATTTTCAAATAACTTAGAATCAAGTTCATCATCACTAATATTAGGATTATCTTCACTAATAATTTCTTTCCAGCATTTGTAGACAATATCACCATATAATTCCTTAGATATTCTCTCTTCAATATTATGTGGTAAATCATCACCATACCATTCTTTAGCCCTATCAAATACTAAGTCAGTAACCACTCTAGGACAATCCAAATAAGACTTACCATCATCACTCTTAACTCTAGGTGAAAAAGGAATACCACCAGTATCAATAATAACCTCAATCTCATCTACCATATCAAGAACTTTATTAGTATTAGTAACAACAATATCATAAGCAAGTTCTTCTCCTAGAAAAGCAAAATCATTAAGCATTTCCTCAGTAGTTCTAAAGTGCTGTGAAGGAATACTCTTAATACTACTCTTAGCAAGAGGATGTCTACCACCACCAGGAACCTTCTGATTAACAATAATTTCTCTATATATCTTATCTTCCCTGCTAAAATGATGAACATCCCCAGTAGCCACGATAAGCTTACCAGCCTCACGAGTAGCATTAATAATCTTCTTAATATGTTCCTTAATTTCATTAACATCTTTAAAATCACTAGTCTGAATCAAATGGTCATATACTTCCGGAGGCTGTACTTCAACATAATCATAGAAATTAATAATATTAGTAAGTTCTTCTCCCTCTTTACTTCTCCCCTCAATAAAAACTTCGCTTTCGTAGCAGCCACTACCAATAATAAGACCTTCTCTAAGTTCATTAAGTTTACTTCTAAGAATTCTTGGTGTCTTATATAAATAAGTAGTATTAGCAAGAGAAATAATTTTAAATAGATTCTTAAGTCCTGTCTTATTAAGAGCAATAGCATTAAAATGATAAGTTCTACCAAATTTATATATTTCATCTTTTGGAATAAGTTTCTCTAAATCACTTATCTTCTCAAAGTTCTGTGTAAATAATTTACCAAGCATCTTGTAGAAAACTAAAGCAGTACCTTCAGCATCATAATCAGCTCTATGATGGGCGTCTTCATCCCAAGGAACATTATATCTTTTAACTAATGCAGATAAACTATGCCTAGAATAGCCAGTATCTAACGCTCTAGATAACTCCAAAGTATCAATAACAGTACTATTAAATTCACCAAGATTATATTTTTTCATAGCACTAGAAATAAACGAAATATCAAACTTAGCATTATGAGCAACCATTGGATTATCTCCTGCCCATTCTAAGAATCTCTTTGTAACATTCTCTTCATTGTCTTTACCTTTTACCATATCATCAGTAATACAAGTAAGTTCTGTAATTTTATCAGGGATATGTCTTCCTGGATCAATTAATTCATCAAATCTATCAATAATAGCACCATCTTTAATCTTAACAGCACCTATTTCAATCATTTGATCAGCCCCACCAGCATTAAAACCAGTAGTCTCTGTATCAAAAACAACATAAGTAAGATCCTTAAGAATTCTATCATCAGGTCTAACAACAATATTAACAGTATCATCAACAACAGTAAGTTCAGTACCATATAAACCCTTAAAATGTTTACTAGGATCTTCTATCTTTTTATTATAACTTTTAATAATATCATAAGCAATAGGAAAGGCTTGACAACCACTATGATCGGTAATAGCAACCCCTCTGTAACCCATATCAATACACTTACTAACAAGTTCACAAGTATGTTTATTTAAATCAACATTAGTAATACCATCCATCTGACTCATCATTGTATGAGCATGAAGTTCAACTCTCTTAATAGGGGCATTATCTACTACCTTTTCTTTTTCAGGACTCTCTGTCTTATCAACATCTTTATATCTAGTAGTAAAAGTAAGTTCGTTAGAATACTTATCCATAGCTACTTTACCATAAAAGTTATACCAAGAACCAACCCTAAGTAAATCTTTAATTCTAGCATATTCATCATTATCTTTAGTAAACATCTTAACATAAATACTATCACTATTATCAGTAACCTTAAGAGTAATAATCTTATATCCACTCTTAGATTCAAACATATCCATACCAAATATCATCCCATTAATAGTAATATTATCTACTTCATACATTAAATCCTTAATAGGAGTAATACTAGTATCTCTCTTTGGTCTAAAGTATTTTTTTTCTTCTACTTTATCAGGAACACTTTCCTTTCTAGGAGACACCATACTAGGTATATTAACTATTTTATCTTTTTCAATTTGATTAAGAATATCATTCTCTTTATTCTCACATAGATTTAAAACAAAATTACCATTAAATCCATATCTATTAAGCATTTCATTCAAATATTCTTTCTTTTCAGTCATATAAGCAAGCTCTGCTTTATTATAAACATCAAATATATAATTATCATTATCAATATTTAACTTTCTATCAATAAAAGTCTTATATTTAATACTCTCATCACTAAATAAATCTATTAATTTATCAAAATAATCTTCTAAATATTCATTACTATTATTATTCGTAGTAATAACAACATTAATATCTTTAATAGTCTTAAAAGTATTCATTATTTTATTACATAATTCATCATATATATATACAGGTAAAACTTTATCATTACTAATAATAAACTCCCATAAATTATTTTTCTCATACACTATAATCTTATCAATACTAGCATTCTCTAAATAATCTTTGTTCATGCCTATTTGATTAAGCAATCTTTCCATTTTATCCTGCATAATATCACCTAAACTTCCTAAATAATATTATACTAAAAAAAAGAAGTAAATTAAACATATTTACATTCTTTTTACAAACTTTTTTAACTTCAGAGCCTGTAGTCTCTTCCGTGTTATAGAAAGCCTAGGTCTTTCTATAATAATTTAGAGCCTTTCTAAAAAAGTCTCTAAATTAACCTATCAACAGATATTGTTGATACATAAAAAATCACCCATTTAACTATGAGTGATTTTCTTCTTCTAAATAATCTTTTATACCATTAGCGGATAAAGTAGCACATTTAATTCTTGATGGTTGCTTACTAGTATCATCAAAAACAAGTAATTCTTTAAGTACATCTTTATCATATTCTTCTTCATTAATCATCTTAAGATAATTATCAATTAAATAAATACCTTCTTCCTTAGATTTACCTACTAGCATATTAGCTAAAATATTAGTAGAAGATATACTAATAACACAAGCTTCACCTTCAAAAGAAATATCTCTAATAATATTATCTTCTATTTTTAAATAAATATCTAAATTATCAATACAACTAACATTTCTAGTATTAATCTTAACATAATCTTCATTACTAGTATGTTTCATATTAGGATTCTGATAATTATCTAAAATAATACTTCTTTTTAAATCTCTATCCATTATAATATTTCCTTCCATATATTACTACTATTCTTAAGTACATTAATAAGTAAATCAATTTCTTCCTTATTATTATAGAAACTTAAACTAATTCTAACAGTATTACTAATATTAAATACATTATCAAGAATTTTAGCACAATGATTACCTGCCCTAACACATATATTATATTTATCTAAGTAAATAGCGGCATCTTGAGCAAATACTCCTTTAATATTAAATGCTACAATATTAGTATCAACATCTTTATTATATACTTCAATAAAGTCTAGTTTATTAAGTTCATTAATTAAGTATCTTCTAAGATCTTTTTCATATTTATTAATTTTATCCATACCTATATTATTTAAATATTGAATAGCAGCACTAAGGCCCAATACTCCCTCTATATTAGGAGTACCTCCTTCTAGTCTAGTAGGAATTTCTCTAAGTTCAACATAACCATCTTTAGTAAATATGGCATTCATACCACCACCATAGTTCATAGGAGTAATCTTATCAAGTAAATCAAATTTAGCATATAAAACTCCAACTCCAGTAGGTCCATACATCTTATGACCTGAAAAAGCCATAAAATCTATATCATCTTTTTGAACATCAATCTTCTTATGAGGAATACCCTGAGCAGCATCTACTACTACGAAAATATTATTATCATGAGCTATCTTACTAATTTCTTTAATAGGTCTTTCATCCCCTACAACATTAGTAACATAAGCAAGTGATACAACTTTAGTCTTATTAGTAATATTCTTTTTAAAATTATCAATAGTAACTTCATGATTTTCATTTAAAGGAATATATTTAACCTTGATACCAATTTCTTTTTGTAAAATAAACCACGGAAGAATATTTGAAGCATGTTCACTAAGTGTAATTAATACTTCATCATCTTTCTTAAGATAATTCCTAAAAAATCCTGTAACTATCATATTCATTCCATTAGTAGTACCACTAGTAAAAACGATTTCTGAGTTTTCTTTAGCATTTATAAAATTTTTAATTTCTTCTCTTGTACTTTCATATAAATTATCAACAATAGCACTAGTTTTATAATCTCCTCTATGTGCATTAGCAGTATATTCATCATAGTATTTACAAATAGCCTCTCTAACACACTTAGGTTTTAAAGTAGTAGCACCATTATCAAAGTAAACAATATTATTAGAAAGCATTGCAAAATCATCTCTATGCATTTATTCACCTCCAATCGAATCTAAAATACTAAGTATTCTCTCCATATTTTCCATATCAGGATTAATATTAGAAAGTATCATACCTTTAATAATTAATTTAACAGAATCATTATATGATATACCTCTACTCATCAAATAGAATAAATCTTCTTCATTAATACTACCAATAGTAGAACTATGAATAGCGGTAACATCTTCTTCACTAATAAACATATTAGGATTAACTCTATTATCAGAATCACCTAAAGTAACAATCTTTGTACTTTGATTTAAGTAGCAGTCCTTAATACCATTATCAACATAACTATTAATATCAAAGTAATTAGAACTATTTTCTTTAGCTACAATTCTATTAAATACATCACTACTAGTATTATTATCTAAATGATAAACATTAATTTTATAAAAATTATCATTATTACTAATACTAGAAAAATTATATTTAATATTAGCTCCTCTTTTATTTAAATTAATATTAACTACTTCATTACATTTATTATTATAATAAAATTTACTTATTATTAAAGAAGAAGCCATATCTAAATTATACTTAATATTAAAATTAATATCATTATTATTAGAATACTCAAATAAATGAATACATTTATTATTATTAACGTTAATACATAAACTTACATTATTACAATCTATATAATCAATAAAATAATTACCATTATTATTAAAATTAATACTATTATCATTAATTTCTACATCATCACTAACAAATGGAATAATTTTATTGTTTACTACTTTTATTTTATTCATTATTGTCCTCTTTAGTTATAACATTTTCCTTATTTAAATATTTATTGTATCCATTTTTTTCAATATCATTAGCAAGAGAATAGTCTCCAGTTTCAAGAATCTTACCTTTACTCATAACATGAACAAAATCAGGTTTTAAATATTCTAATATTTTAGGGTGATGTGTAATAATTAAAATAGATGTATTAGGATTTTCTTCTTTATATTTTTTAATATTTTCTCCTACTATTCTTAAACTATCGACATCAAGACCAGAGTCTAATTCATCTAAAATAATAAACTTAGGAGTCAATAATTTAATTTGAAGTACTTCATTTTTCTTTTTTTCACCACCAGAAAAACCAACATTAAGACTTCTATGAATTAACTCTTTATTCATAGATAATTCCTCAGCTCCTTTTTCACACTTCAAAATAAAGTCATATAAACCAATCCTTTTATTATTAACACTTCCAATAGCAGTTCTTAAAAAGTCTTGGTTACTTACTCCTTCAATTTCCATAGGATACTGCATAGCAAGAAAAATACCTTTTTTAGCTCTTTCATCAGTAGATAATACTGTTAAATTATCTCCATCAAAAGTCATTTCACCATTAAGTACTTTATAGTTAGGATCTCCCATAATTACTCTTGATAATGTTGACTTACCAACACCATTAGGTCCCATAATAGTATGTATCTCACCATCATTAATAATTAAATCAAAATCTTTTAAAATAATCTTGTTATCAGTAGATACTTCTAAGTTATTAATTTTAAGCATAATAATCCCTCATTTCCCTATAATTATATCACTTTTTTAGTTATTTTAAAATATCAATATTAAAAAAAGGTATAAATATTCATACCTCTTTTAAATTTATTAATTAATAAAATCTTTAAGAATTTTTGCTCTACTAGGTGCTTTAAGTTTTCTTAAGGCTTTAGCCTCAATTTGTCTAACTCTTTCTCTTGTTACTCCAAGTATATTACCGACTTCTTCTAAGGTCAATGCTTTACCACCATTAAGAGCATATCTAAGTTCAATAACTTTTCTTTCACGATCAGAAACGCACTGTAAAGCTTCTTGGATGCATCTCTTAAGTTCAATATTGAAAATATTTTGTTCAGGAGTAAGACTATTTTCGTCAGCAACAAAATCACCAAGAGTAGAATCTTCTTCTTCGTTAACAGGAGTTTCTAATGAAGATGGTTCAATAGCGGATCTCAATGCATATTTTATTCTTTCAACAGGCATATTTAATTTTTCTGCTATCTCTTCATCAGTAGCATCTCTACCTTTACTAGTGGCAATAAATTCTTGAGCATTTTTAATTTTTCTAATTAATTCAGTCATGTGTACAGGAATTCTAACCATATTTGCTTGATCAGCAATAGCTCTAGAAATGGCTTGTCTAATCCACCAAGTAGAGTAAGTAGAAAATTTATATCCCATATTAGGATCAAATCTTTCTACTGCTTTCATTAATCCTATATTACCTTCAGTAACCCTATCTTCAATACTAAAATTAAATGGTTTAAATTTCTTAGCCATAGATACAACGAGTCTTAAATTACTATGATATAAAAGTTCTCTAGTTTGACAATATAATATTACAGTATCAAGTTGTTCATTAAAATAATCAGCAGTATATTTATCGTTACCTAGTTTGATATCAAATAATTTTTCTACACTACTTTTATCAGGAATAATAACATCAGTTTTTCTATTACCATTTATTTTTTTCCATAATACAATATATCCATTAATAATCTTTTTGTTATCTAAACAAAGATACTTACTTAATTTTTCTACTTTTCTTCTTGTTTGATAATCATTAATAGAATTAATAACTCTACGCATATCATTTAATGATAAAACATAATCCTTATCAAAAGAAACAATCTCTAACTTATTACGAAGATTACATAATAAACTAAAGTATTTTTTTTCTTCTTCAACAGTAATCAAAGGATATTGACTAATTTCATTTAAATATTGACGAAAAGAATCACTATCTAAATAACTACTTTTAATATAAGCAGGAACATTTCCTTTTATACTCTCAATAGTTTCTAGATCATTTTCTTCCATTATCATTTCTTTTTCTTCTTCTGCTATATTATAAAAGAATGCATATTTTTTTCTAATTTCTTCTTTATTATCACTTATAGACAATAATTCATTAAAGTATTTAGTAACATTTTTTGTACCATATTTATCAATAATTAAGAAGCAAGAATCATTATTAATTTCTATTTTTTCAAGTTCAAAAGAAATAAAAATTGGATAATATGCCTTCAACAAATTCTTTTGTTCTTCTGTTGAAGAATTATAATATAAAGAAATAAAAGTATCAAAGATATCTTCTTTTTTAAATTCAGATAATAGTTTATTATATTGTAGCAAATCAAAATTTTTAATATTCATTACTGTTTCAAATATTTTTTTATTTAATAAAGTCATAATATACCTCCTTCTACATAAAATGGCTCCTTTGTTTAATCGGGTTTATATTCTAGCACAAAAATAAAAAAAAGTCAAACAAATGATTATTTTTTTTGTTTGTACTCTTTTGTTAAATTATCTAAAGCTTTAATTAGATTATCAGCCATTTCCCAATTTTTAAGTTTAGCTCCAGATGCATATTTGTGTCCACCGCCACCATATGTAGTAGCAACCTCATTAACATAAGGACCAACTGATCTTATATTTGCTCTAATTAGATTGCTTTTAATATCTTCTGATAAAAATACCCAAACAGTAATTTCATTAACAAATTTCAAATCATTAATCATATTACCCGCAGCGGCACTATCTACTCCATATTCTTTCATAGTTTTATCAGTAAGTTTAACATACGCTACACCATTATCAGTTAATATAAGATTTTGATAAATATATCCTTCAAATCTTATTTCCGCTAAAGGTCTTTGATATAAATACTTATATAAGGAAGTAAAATCAATATTAGTTTCCTTTATTAATTTATTAACTAGTTCAAAAGTTCTTGAAGAAGTATAATCATGTAAGAACCTATCAGTATCACCAACAATTCCTAAATATAACTTTTCTCCAACTTCTTTAGATAAACAAATTTTGTTAGCAAAAGCAAATTCAAGAATAAGCTGACAAGTACTGCAAGCATTATCATCAACTACTTCAATATTAGCAAATTTATCAATAATTGGATGATGATCAATCTTAATAACATATTCGAAATTATTAATATTAGCTCCATCAATTCTTTTAATATCAGGGGTATCAAGAACTATACATAAAGCTTTATTTGTATTTATGTTATCAATTTTATCATTAGTACCAAAGAACTTAAATCTACTAGCGGGATTACCAACAGCATATACCTTCTTATTAGGAAATAATTCTAAAATGATATTTTTTAAAGCAAATTGTGATCCTAAAGCATCAGGATCTGCTCCGATATGTCTAGCTATAACAATAGTATCATATTTCTTTATTTGTTTAAATATTTGTTTATAAATATTCATAATACCTCTAATCTATTAATTTATATGTATCTCTGGCAATCATGACTTCTTCATCAGTAGGAACGATATAGCAAGGAATCTTAGAACCTTCTTTTGTGATTAATCTAAACTCACCACGAACGTCGTTAGCGGTCTCATCAACTTCAACTCCAAGTGAAGCTAAACCTTCCATAATTTGTTTTCTAGTCATAATAGAGTTTTCTCCAATACCACCAGCAAAGCAAATTGCATCACAGCCATTTAAAGGACACCATAATTTTGCAATATAACCAACTATTCTATTAACGAATAATTTTTGAGCAAGTTCACATCTCTTATTTCCTTCTTTAATTCCATCTTCAATGTCTCTTGAATCACTGCTAACACCAGAAACTCCAAGAAGACCACTCTTTTTATTTAAGTCATTAAGTACTTCTTCCATAGTCATACCAGACTCTTTCATTATATAAGGAATAACATATGGATCAATATCACCACTTCTAGTTCCCATAATTAATCCTGAATTAGTAGAAAAACTTAAACTTGTGTCAAAACATTTTCCATCTTTGATGCTATAAACAGTACTACCATTACCTAAATGACAAGTAATTAAGTTTACATCTTTTTTACCAAGATAATTTTGCATATACTCAGTAATATATTGATGGCTTATACCATGAAAAGCATATCTTCTAACACCATATTTTTCATACCATTCATATGGAACTGCATATAGATAATTTTCTTCCGGCATAGTTTGAGGAAATCCTGTATCAAATACAGCAACCGCAGTGGCATCAGGAATAAATTCTTGAAATGCTTCAATTCCCATTAGATTAGCGGGATTATGAAGTGGTGCAAGATGAAATAATTCACGAATAGTATTAGTTACATTTTCATCAATAATAGTACTATCAGCATATTTATCTCCACCATGAACTACTCTATGACCAACACCTTTAATTTCACTTAAATCTTTAACGATATTATAGTTAATTAACTCTTCAGTTAAAATTTTAACTGCCTCTTCATGATTTTTTAAAGGCACCTCTTTCTTTATTTTTTCTCCATTAACTTTGATAGTATAAAAACTACCATCAATTCCAATTCTTTCAAATACTCCGCTGATAAGAACTTTTTCACTTGGCATCTCAAAACCAGTGAACTTTAAAGAAGAACTACCAGCATTAATTGATAATATAATCATTAAAACACCTCTTTCCTTTAAGTATTATATCAAATTTTTTATTATTTAGGAAGAAAAAAATAGTAAAATTATAAATAATTAAAGAAAAAGAACTCAAAAATAACTTTGAGTTCAATAATTAATCATTATCACTAATAAGAACTGGCAATATTTGTTTCTTTCTTGATACAACACCTTTTAAGAATTCACCTTGTTTAATATCTTTGTAACCGAAAGCAGATTCAAGTCTTTCTTTAGCTCTATCACTATACAAAACATAAGTTCCATTCTTTAATATATCAGTAACGAATAAACAAACAAATAAGTAATTATTACTTTCACATACAGTATTAAGAAGTTTAATATATTCATCTTTTTCATTCATAACTTCGTCAATATCCATAGTAATAACTTGGCCTAATCCTACTTTAGCCTTGTCAATAGTATAAGTCTTATAGTCTTTATATAAAACTTGTTCCTTAGTCATACCTTCTAGTGAAGAACCTGCTCTAATCATTTTATTTCCATATACTTCATAATCAACTTCTGCAATTTGACTAAGTTCTTTAGTAGCGGTAATATCGATATCTGTAGTAGTAGGACTAGTAAGTATTAAAGTATCAGATAAAATACCAGATAACATAAGACCAGCCATTTCTTTAGGAATATCTATATCATTTTCTTTATATAACTTATAAATAATAGTATTAGTACTACCAACTGGCATATTTCTAAAACTAATAGGCATATTAGTACCAATAGTACCAATGTTATGGTGATCGATAATTTCTAATATATTAGCATCTTCAAGTCCGATAGCGGATTGCTCATATGAATTATGATCAACTAAGATAACATTTTTCCTACTTCTAAATCCAATATCAGAAAATCTAATAATACCATTACATTTACCTTTTTTATTAAGAACAGGATAATAACTATATCTAGTTTTATTAGCTAGTTTAATAAAGTCATTAACATCATCATTTTCATTAACACATAAAATCTTTTCTGTATTAAGAATAGAAGTAACATTGTTACATAAACTAAATATTTTAGTAGTCTCTAAAGTATGATATTCAGTAACAATAATGTTTACTTTGTTTTTTTTAGCAATAGCTAAATGTTCTTCTTTAATTTTACCATTGCCAGTAATTACAATAAGTTTAACACCAGAATTAACAGCATATTCTATTATGCTATGTCTATTACCGACAATTAGAATGCTATTACTATTTAATTTAGCCTCTTCAATAAATGTTGTACTTTTATAAGCTGCTACCATAAGTTCACCGTTTATATCGTCATCAAATCTAAGTAGAGAAGTACCCTTAATAACTTCACAAATGTTATCATAAGTAGCATCAACAAAACTATAATTAAAAGCAAATTGATCTTTAGCAATATCCTTCATACTAAGAATACCAAGCATATTCTTATCCTTGTCTACAACAGGTATTTTACTAATACCAACCTTATTCATTCTAAAATAAGCTTCATATATAGAATTTTTTTCTCTAACAGTATAATTCTTAGTATATCTTAAATCCTTGATCTTAATATTAACATCATTTAGAAAGATAGGTTCTGGTACATTAAAATAATTAAGCGCAAATTTAGATTCCAAATTAATAGAACTAAGTACCGCAGGAACAGTATTCATTCCTAATTTATTTTTTAAATAAGATAGTGTAATAGCGGCAGTAACACTATCAGTATCGGGATTTCTATGCCCAAATATATAAACTTTTTCCATATATATACCTCCTTAATATATCTCCTTATTATTCTCTTTATATTCATTAAATAATTCTAAACATTCATCATGATTAAGTTCTAATAATTCTAGTGTACTAGTATCTTTATTTTCTAAATATTTATAAATAAAATCATCTCTAAAGCCAATTTTTTCAGCATCTTTTAAGTTAGTACCATAATAAACTTTCTTAATATTAGCCCATATAATAGCGGATAAACACATTGGACAAGGATATCCTGTAGCATATAATATACAATTAGATAAATCATGTGTACCAAGTTTTTCTCCTGCTTTTCTAATAGCCATAACTTCAGCATGAGCAGTAGCATCATGTAACTCTAATACTCTATTTGATGCAATGCTAATAATGTTACCATCACTATCAGTAATAACAGCTCCAAAAGGACCACCTTTGTTCTCGTTCATTGTTTTTCTGGCTTCATCAATACCAAATTTCATAATATCATTCATTCTTATTCCTCTTTTCCATGTTTAGTATGCAAATATTTTAAAGCAATTTCACTACCTATACTACCTAAAAATGTATCGTAAACATTCTTAATATCAGGATTCATTGAAGCACACCTAATCTTCATTTTTTTATCACTCTTATATAAAGCCTTCATTCTTTTAGTTTTTAATCCGTTACTAGGAGCCATCACTCTAGGTTGACCACCACCAGCAATGCAACCACCTTCACAAGTCATAACTTCAATAAAGTCATAATATACTTCATTATTTTTAAGTTTTTCAATTACTTTTCTAGCATCTCCAGTTCCGTTAATTGAAGCAACTCTAATTACAGTTCCATTTATTTTAACTGAAGCTTCTTTAATATTTGAAGTACCTCTAATAGATTTAAAATTTAAAAGTTTACCTTTAGGATATCTCTTATAAATAATATGATATACTTCTCTTAATGTAGCCTCAGTAACTCCACCAGAAGTACCAAAGATAATACCTGATCCACTTCCCTTTCCAAGTAAACTATTATAAACACTATTTTTCAATTTTGCAAGATTTATTTTTTCTTCTTTTAAATATTTAGCTAGTTCTCTAGTAGTAATGGCTAAATCTATATCATTATACTTTAAGATTTCCATCTTTTTACTAGTACAAGGAACTATTGCAATACTAATAATATCTTCTCTGTTAAGATCATTAATTTTACAAAAATAATTATTAATAATAGAACCCATCATTGATATAGGACTTTTACAAGTAGATAGATTATTTAAATATTCTGGATAAAACATTTCACAAAATTTAACCCATGAAGGACAGCAACTAGTAAACATAGGCAAGTTTTTTCCTGTTTTAATTTTATTAACTAATTCATTTGCTTCTTCCATAACTGTAAGATCTGCTCCAAAAGTGGTATCAAAAACATAATTAGCCCCAATCATTTTAAGAGCAGTTATCATTTTACCTTCTACATTAGTACTTAATTTCATACCGAATTCTTCACCCAAAGCTACTCTGACAGCGGGTGCGGTCTGCATTACAATGATTTTATCACTATGTAAATACTTTCTTAATTTATCAGTCTCATCTTTTTCAGATAAACATTTATGAGGACATACTAAAGTACAACTACCACAATTTATACAAGGATAATCTACATTACTATAGCCGTATACTCCAACATTAAATTTACAAATATTTTTACATATTCCACATTCATCGCATCTACTTTTATCAAATACAATAGAAGGATTATCTAAAGAAATATTTACTCTATTATCACTAATATCACTCATATTATCAACATCCTCATATACATCATTATATCATTAAATTAATATTTTTCAAGTATAAATTAAATAGTATAAAAGTTTATTGTTTTTATGTACACTCCAAGCCATAGTCTTGCAGTGTTATTTAGAGCCAAGAATTGTCTCTAAATAAAGTATCAACCATACATATTATATATAAGCTATAACTATATAATAAAAATCTATCAACAAAAACTGTTGATAGACAAAACTAAATATTGGTACCTATTCCATTGCTAACATAACTAGCGCCATAAACAGTAAATATAATAGCACCAAAAATAATAATTATAATTAGAAAGCAAAAGTAAGATCTAGCAAAGTTTCTAAGATTAATGTTTTTAGTACCGCCAAATGAAAATATTATTAGTAGAATAAAACCTATAACAGGAATAGAAAATAATATTTCATATCCAAAATATCCCCACATGGATATAGGCTTATATTCATCAGGTATATTATTATTCATATACATTCCTCCTATAATGAATAATAACATATAAATAGTTTTAAAGCAACAGAAAATTATTTAACTAAAGTACTATTTATATATCTATTATTATCGTCAATAGTAAAATACTGTAAGACACCACTACTACTAGGTACTAGAGATACCATAAATAAATCATTATCTTTATCTAACATATATCCATCTTTAATTATTATTTCATCATTACGTTTTTCAACAATACCACCTTTATATGCATCATCCCATGTTATATAAGTATATCTTTTAGTCATTACTGGAAAAGAAAAAGTATAATAATTTCTATCAATAAGTGATGAATTAATACAACCTTTACCATCACAGAATTTTAAGTATTTAGCAGCCTCTATAGGTATTTCATATACTTCACTACATTTTTTTACAAAGTTTTCTTTATCTAAGAATCCTAACATTACTAAGTCATCATACATAGATTTATTATATTTAATTTCATAATAATATTTAATTTCAAGAATAATTTTCTTTTCTATATTACTTAGTGACTGCTTAAGATTATTATCTTTATTTTTACAATATTTTATATAAATAGAATGATATTCTTGCAATAAAGAAATAAAATATTCAGCACTCTTTTTATTTGGCACTATCTTCATAAGAGCATTAATAATTACATCATTACTACATTTATTATAATATTCTTTAATAACTTCAGTACCAACAATTTCTCCTAATGTTCTAGTAACATCAACATAAAAAGAATAAGAAACATCATATGGATAGCAGTTTCCATAATATTCATTATTGGCAATAACATTAGTACTTTCCTTTAAAAAACTATTTTCTATTATATTTTCTTGTAGAGCATGAGATAATTCATGTGTAAAAGTATTTTCTTTAACTTCAGAAAAAGATGTCACTTTATAAAAATCAATAGTATTAGTAGCGGTATCATAAGTTCCATTTATTCCAGGGTTAGCTTCACTATGATATACCAAAGATAATGTACTTAATTTTTCCAACAAATTATCATAATTCATGTATTTATAATTATCCTCAAATATTTCTGGATGTGATAATATTAATTGTTTTTCTTCGCCACTTAAATTAGAATTTGTTTCAATAGCGGTAACAATATCATTAAAATTATATGGATGTTTTAGATGACTACTACCAATACTTATATCTTCAATAACACTATTAACAGTATAATCAATTTGATTTAAGATGTCACTTCTTAAAGAAGAATTGAATACAATCGTGGCACTTAAAAATATAATAATTACATCTTTTCCTAATCTAATAACTCTTCTAATATAATCATCCTTATTATTGTTAGAGCCTAAATACGCATAAGTATTCCTATCATTAAATATCTTATTTAATTTAATTAAATCATTTTCATTAGGTAATGGGTTAAACATAAATATATCTTTAGAATAATCAAAATAAACTTGATATTTATTATCACTAATCTTAATTGGAATTACTTCCATTATATTTTTATCAGGTGTTATATTATCTAATATTTTAGAAATTACTCTTTTTTCTTCTAAATTGAAATTATATATTATAGTACCATTATCTAATTTTCCAATTTTATACTTACCATCATAAGTTATAATATACCAAAAATTATTATATTTAAATTTTCCTATCATTACTATCCCTCACATATATACCATATTATAACAAATAAATAAAAAAAGCAATAAGTTATCTATCAACAATATCTACTGATAGATAACTTATTTTATAAACTATCTATTTTTTGAAGGAGATTTATCAAGCTCATAATTAAAATCTTCATAATCTATACATAGTTTTTTGAAGTTTATTTTTAGTTCTTTATTATTATCAAAAAATAATAGACCAGTACTTATACAATAATTTAAAAATTCATTATATTTTATTTTCATTGACTTTAAATTTTCTATTGAAAATTTGGTACTAGCAACCATATTTCTAATTGCTCTTTGTAATTTTTCGTCATCAGAAGAATTTAATATATCTTGTGAAATTGACATTAATGGAACCTCTGTATCATTATCTTTTTTGTGAATGGTTATTTCTGGCACGGATAAAATTTGTGATTTACCACTTTGTATTCCATATTTTATAAAATTTATAAACCTTAACAAAATTTCAGTTTGAATTAATGAAAGTTCAGTGTCATTTTCTGGTGGATTAATAAATATTTTATCATAATTTATTTTCCAAATTACATCTTCTAATATGTCAAAATTTAATAATAATCCGCCTTCTTCTGTTCTATTATAGCCTCCATCTTCTTCTATTAGACCTATCTGGTGAGTGAACCACTTACCCAATATTTTTTTGCCAAACTTTTCAGACAATTTTGAAACCGTCGCTGTTACAAAACAATCATCTCGCTCTACAAGTAAAGAATTTTTTCTATAAGAAACTTGAATTCCAGATTGATGATATTTTCTAGATTCATACTGATTACGATTATCAAAACGATATGAGCGTATTGAATCAATTATAATATAACTTGAATGATCTACATAGATACTAAGATCTGTGAGATTTAATAAATTGTTATTATTTATAACATCAGCTTTATAGTGAAAATTACCATCAGAATCAATCATTGTACTTAATGTTTCAAAAGTTTTATCTAAAGAAATTTCCTTATCTTCATATTTTGAGATATAATCATTCATAATGTTATTTGCAATTTCCGTAATAAATTTAGTAGCGGCATTATTTTGAATAATTAAATTATTTACATTTTTATTTGAAAAATATTTTAATATTTCTTCCTTAGATATTTGCATTTAATCACCTCAATTATTTTATGTTTTATAGTTTTTTAACTCAGTAATAAAATTACATTAGAATGTTTCTTTATTTAGTGTCATTTTGATACTGGAAATAATATTTTCTTCTTCTGCAAAGTATCAGTTTTTTCTATATATGATTATAGCATATACGTATTTTGATTTGAAGATACATATATTATTTTAATAAATTTTACACTTTATTTTACAAATTTTATGATCGCTTTTTAGCTATTTATACAAGTTTTAAGTGTATGTATCTATTTTGTTTTAAATATTCTCATAAAGCTAAATTTTACTTTGATTTTTTTCTTTCATTAGATATGATATAAGGTTCATATATATTCTTAAATTTATCTATAGTTTCTTTTACATCAAACCAATAAACGTTTGTTAATATTCCATCTGATGGATCTATTTCTGTTCTTTCAAGTTTGCCTCCTAATGCTTTCAAAGTTTTATCTGAGCCAATATTATTAACATCACAATCTAGCATCACTTTATCTAATCCAATTTTTTCTGCTTCAAGCATTCCTAAATATAAATTTATTTTATTATAACCTTTTCTTCTTTCTGTTGGTCTAATTCCATATCCTATATGGCCTCCAAATTGTAACATAGATTCACTTAAATTCCATCTAATATTAATGACACCAACAATTTTGTTATCATTTTCTCTAATAAGCAAAAACGTCCTTGACTGGCATCTTCCCCATTTTTCTGCATAGTCTTTATTTTCCATATTTAAACATCTTTGCAATGCTTGCTCAAAAGTATAGCCCTCAAATATTTTGCTTAATGCTCCAATTCCATTAGTATCAGAATTATATTCAGCAAGTTCGTTAATGTATTCCATTATTTCCCTTTTTCTATCAACTGAAGGCTTTTCTAAATAAAATTTTTCCATAATATTTTTCTAATACTCCTTCGTTAATTAATATACTACTATTTAATCAAAAAGTCCACATAATTTCGTTATGTGGACAAATTGTAAACATTTTTTAATTATTAAATAATCTTTTGTAAATTAAAACTTTGCAACCCTTTATTTTATAATGAATTATAAATTACTTTCCGCAGCAATTCTTATATTTCTTTCCACTTCCACATGTTGTAAGAACTCCCATATTATCAGTATTATTTATACTTATAGTATTATTCGTATTTCCTTGTTTATCAGACTAGGTAACATCTATATTATTTGTATTTATGATATTACCTGTACTATAAGTATTTCTCTAACGTGGACTTCTTGTGGACATTGACCACATCCGTTCATCTAATATGATTATATCAATTTTTGCCTTTTTATACAATGTGCAATTTATTTATTTTCAATTTGCTTTGTTTCACTTAATAGTCTATCAAAATCTGACACATAATTCTTATCCTGTATAACTTTATATTTTTCATATTCGTTTTCCGCTTTTTCGACTGCTTGTTTATGTGAGATTTTTCTTTTTCCTTCTAAAACTTCATAATGGAAAACTTTTAGGGCATTTTCTACTTCATCTTTCCAATCTTCCATATACATTGTTATACTTCTTTCCGCATTATTTTCAGCAATATCCAAAAATAAGTTTACTAAATTATTTAAATTCTTAATTTCTTGTTCATTTAAATAGTTCTTAGCAATAATTACATCAGATTTCAAAATCTTCCCATCAGGTGAATTTTCCCAGGTAGTAAGTCCCATATTTTCTTTTTTAGAATCTACCCTTTTATAAACTATTTCAGCAGCAGTGTTTCCAGTAATTGCATAATGAAATTTATTTTGAATAGTTTTATAAAAAGTTATTGCGGTTTCACTATTTTTATCATAATCAATAGAACATTCAGCAAATATATCCGTAATTTTTTGATAAAACATTCTTTCACTTGTGCGGATTAATTTGATTCTTTCAAGTAATCTTTTAAAGTATTCTTGATCTGATTTTCTTGCCTTCATAAATCTTTCATCATTTAAAGCAAATCCTTGAACCATATAATCTTTTAATATTTTATTTGCCCAAGTTCTAAATTTAATTGCTTTTTTAGAATTAACTCTAAAGCCAATGGAAATAATCATATCAAGATTATAATACTTGGTATTATAAGTTTGTGTTCCATCATTACCCATATGTGCAATTTTTGCACATGTGCTATTTTCACTTAATTCTTCATCTTTATAAATATTGTTAATATGTCTAACAATGCCACTTCTATCAATATTAAAAAGGATTGATAACGCTTCTGTATTTAATCAAACATCCTTATTTTCAAGTAACACTTCAACTTGTATATTTCCATCTTCATCATTATAGAATAAAATATTTTTTTCATTTTCAATTAATTTATTATTCATCTGTAACATCTCCTCTAATATACTTTCTATAATTGCTTTTTACCATTTTGGCTATTAGATTTATTATAAAAATCTTTCATAGACACTACTACATCTTCAATTTTTTTAATATCATCTTCTAATACTAAAGGGCTTTCTCCTTTAGTAATTTTTCTTCTTAATTTAAAGCTTTTCATATATATTAATTGGGAAAATTCATCATAATTATTCATACCTACATAATTTATAAATAAATTCAAATTTCCTGTAATATAAATGTCTTTTAAATCATCTCTAAAAGAATCATAAAATAAATTAATTAGAGGAAATACGTTTTCTTGCCATGATGGTGTATAGCAAATATCTAATCCTAAGTTTCTTAATTCATCTAAAATTTCTAATGTCATTTTTTGATTAATTGCCTCGTTAAGATCACTATTTAGACTAACTACACCACTAGATTTTTCTTTACTTATACACAAACCACTAATGATTTCTAATGGTTCTAATGATAAAATATTACTGCTCATTTTATGATTCAATTCATGAATAATATGTGTGATATCATAAGATAGTGGCAGTACTAATACATCGATTTCATCAATGTATGCGCTTTGGGAAAAACATATTTTGTTCATTTTACTTAGATATTCATCAACTTGTTTTTCTGGTAATGATGATACAATTTGCTCTTTTATGTTTTTACCTTCCTGTTTTTCTACATCATCGTACCAAATTATTTTTAAATCTTTTAAAGTAGTTACAATATAGTCTTTATACTCTTCACCATAAAAATTAACAAAAGCTTGTATAATATAATTAATTTCTCTATTTAATCTGTTGTTAGCATATACAAATTTTTCCTGTATTGCTTTCATTATTATCATCACCTTTCTTAATTTTTAATATTATTTGTCCACAAAGTTAAGTTTATGTGGACAAGTTGTGGTCAAATTATAATTTATGAGCCAAATAAAGATTTTTATATATTTTATAAGCCCTTATAAAATAAGGACTTATTGACTATTTACCACAACATTGTTTATATTTCTTCCCTGAACCACATGTTGTAGGAACTCCCATATTTATAATACTTATAATATTTATAATATTATTGATATTTCAAGGCTTTAGCGTCTTGGTAACCTATTATATTTATAATATTTATAGTATTTTTGTTATTATAAATATTTCTCTATTGCAAACAAATCGCAAACAATGTTTGCATTCATTTACTGAAGTCATTATATTCTATATATATAACAAATGCCAATGTGCGTTTTCTATTTTTGCACATTTATTATACTATAAATATTTATTTTTATCAATGGATCTGTCGGATTATTCATATTTAATAATTTCTTCTATAATTTCAGATTTTGTTATTTTATCAAAAACATCAGTTGCTAGTCGTCTAGATTTTTCTGTACTTGAAATATAATAATTTTCCGTTGTTTCTACATTTCTATGTCCAAGTATATCAGCAACATCTCTTATCTCAATTCCATTAGTTAATATCTTAGTTGCATAACTTCCTCTTAAATCATAGAATCTACATTTTTCAATTCCTAACTCATTATGAATAATTTTAAATGGATATCTTGTTAAATCAGTTCCTACATATAATCCGTTTTCTTTTGTAAATACAAGATTAATCTTTTCTTTATATTTTTTTGTATTATCATTTATTACTATTCTTCTTTCTACTGCTTTGCCATATTCATTCATAACTTCTTCGATGTGATAGTAATTATATTTTTTACCATATAGCTTCTGATATAGTTGTTGTTTTCTCTGATAATTTTTTAATGCATTTAATAATGTTTCACTAATATGAATCACTCTTTTTCCTGCAAAAGTTTTAGTTGTTCCTATAAACCATCTTCCCTTTTCGTCTTTAGGTTTATCATAAACATTATGTTTGATTGATATTGTTCCATTTTCTAAATCGATATCATCCCAAGTTAATGCAAATACCTCTCCAGTTCTCATTCCAGTATAACAAGATGTTAAAAATGCACAAGTAAATGTTTCATTATTTTTAAATCTATTTAAGATAGTGTCAATTTCATCTTGTGAATATAAATGTTTAATATCTTCCTTTTCTTTTTCTAATCTTGGAAGTCGTAATGTTATTGCTGGATTATATTTAAGAAAGCCATATAAATCACAAGCGTCACGAAAAGAACCTTTTACAACTTTTAATATACTTTTAAAATATGCTCTTGAAAAATCATGTTCCTCGCATAATTCTGTTATAAAAGTATTTAACCTTACACTTGTTATTGTTGATAATCTGTACTTACCTATATATGGTTTAATATACTTTTTAATTAAAGTTTCATAGGATTGTATAGTATTATATTTCAGATTAGTTTTACAATAATTATTTAACCAGTAATCAAGATAATCAGAATAGGATATTTTTTGTTCCTTAAATGGAACCCCTGCATTTTGATATTCTGTGTATGCTTTAGTTCCTGCTTCTATTGCTTCTGCTTTAGTTCTAAATCCAGACTTATTTATAAATTTTCTTTTTCCTTTTACAGGAGCAATTTCAAACTGATACTGATATACTTTTCCTCTCTTTTGAACATTAACACTCCCCATTACAAATTTTCCTCCATTAAATCTAATCTTGTAATTAAATCTAAATTAGTAAAATCTTTACCCTGATTTTCTACAAGAAACTGTTCCAAAGTTGTTTTTAATATTTTAATACTTCCTAATTTAATAGCTGGAAGATATCCTTTCTCGATTAGTTTATAAACATAGTTTGGACTGGTATGAATTATTTTGGCAACTTCTTGTACTGTGTAAATCATTGTTTCATTCATCTTTTCTCCTCCTTCTTTATTAAATTATCAATATACGAAGCAATATCAATTTGAAAAGAACAGATTAGCGCCTTATCAATTTCTTGAAGTTTTTCTTTATTCAAAGAGCATAAAAAACTTCCAAGTCTTGACTTATCTAGAACTCTAATTTGTTCCATTAAAACTATTGAATCGTGTGTAATCTTCTTATCTTTTTCTAAATAGACGTGTGTTTTTAATTTTGGCTTGGAATTTACTTTACTCGTTATTGGTGCAATTAAAACAACAGGGCTACATTTATTCGCTAAATCATTTTGAACTATTACCACCGGTCTAGTTCCATTTTGCTCACAACCAACGATTGGATTTAATGAAGCATAATAAATATCCCCTTTTTTTATATCAGATTTAATCATCTTTCTTTTCAACTTTATATATAATGCGTGGTGGTCTATCATTAAATAGATTTAATATATTTAACTTCTTATCTTTTAAATAATCTGTTAAAACACGATTAACATCTTCCTGTGCTTTTTGCATACTTGTTTGTGAATGATCCATAGTTGTTTCAAATATCAATTTAACTTTTACTTTATAATTTTTTCTTTTCATTAAAATTTCCTCCTTAATATGTAAAAAAGCCAAAGTACATATAAATACCTTGACTTTCATAATATTTATTTCTTTTATTTTTTTAGTTTTAACTGATATTTGTCTTAATACCCTCAGTACGGGATTTCATCAAACTATTGACTTGCTAAATCAATATCACAGGAATTTCACCTCCCCGAGGATCTCTCCGGGCTGCACCCATTGCGTGAGTCTGTGGCTATGCAGGAGTATCTTTAATTCTGTTAGATGTAATCGCAAATTAGGTGCTACCTAATTTTATAACCAAGTATAGACCGACAAGCGTACTTGTTAAAGTGCTGAATCTAACAGGAAAGTATCTGATGAATGTGTATCAAATTTTCAAAGAACACATCCTGCTCCACTAAAATAAAAGGAACAGGTGGAAAAGGATTAACTCCCTCTCACCTGTTTCCTCACTTAAAGTTAAAAAGTGTAGTCTAATTTTTAAATTTTTTTGAAATTTTTTCTATTGCAATATCAACACTAAACTTTACTGCCCTTTTAGTACAATTTTCTTCCTCTGCAATTTCTTCAAAAGTTTTATTTTCAAAGTAATATTTTTTTAATCTTTCCCTTTGAATTTTAGGTAATTCTTGAATTGCTTCTCTTAATTTCTCATTATTAATTTTATTTTCTACTATTTCATCAGTTGGTATTTGCTTATTTAATGCTCTTGATTCAAGGTTGTTTTCAAATATTTCTGAATGTTCAATATGTCTATCATATTCATTCAATTCTTTAATATCTTGTAGTTCAAACTTGTCAAAAACTCTATATACTTCCTCACTGACTTCTACTTTATTTAGATGTCCTTTAACATCTTTAAATGTAATTGTATAGATATTTTTTTCTTCAATATAATTTAATGTATAAGGGTTGTCCTTACATTTTCTTCTTTTAGGGCTTTCTGCCATCTTTCTTTCCTCCATTCAAGTTTTTTTTAAACTTGAACTTTGGTGGACTTCTGCACCTAAAAATTTTTACGCAAAAAGAAAAGACGCCAATAGTCAAACTCATATTTTGAGTCAAACTATTAGCGTCAATCAAAACTACATTATTTAATTTTCTTGTTTTTTTACGTTTATGAGCGAAAGATACCCCTTTATGAATATAATCGCTTCTATCAATTTCTAACAAACAAATAAGAACTACTCTCACAATCATAAGGGCAACAACTCCTACTTCGTATAAAAATCAATGCCCTAATTTTTATACGAGTAATAGCGTAAGGTATTGCTCCCTCTTATGAAAAATTAACCAGTAATATATCTTCTTCTTTTGTTGTCAAAGAAATATGTACTGCTTAATTATTTCTTTTATTTGTCCTTATTTAATTATCAAAACTACTATAATTAATTTCATATATCACACAGCCTGGCATTGCTATATGTACGATTACATTATACAACATTATTTTTGCAAATTTTGTCGAATTGTGTAAGCAAACTAAAAATTTTACATTTTAATACTAATCTATACATATAATAATATTTTTATAAAATAATTATAAATTCTTTCCAAAAAATCAGACAATAATTCTTGCTAGTCTGTCTCCAAGTCTGCATAGCAATTCATTTGTAATAGTATCTGCTTTATCAGCGACTTGTTCAGCAGTAATATTATTATCTTCTCCTATAATTGTTATAATATCTCCAACTTTTACA
>CAKPRO010000002.1 GCA_934182615.1 uncultured Bacilli bacterium
CAATATTTTTTTTATGCCTAAATATTTTTATATAAGAATATTTAGGCTTTTTCTTTTCTAATTTCTATGGTATAATATTTGAAGAGGAGATTTTTATGAAAATTGAAAAGATTAATAGAGATAATATAAAAGAATATGTTAGGGATTTAGGAATTGATATTTTATATGAAGATGAAAAGGAAATTATGAATGGTACTTTTGGGGTCAAGAATGAAAATAGATTTTTATTTGGGTTTGCTTCTTTAAATGAAGAAGATTTGATTAGTATTAATTTTGGAAACAATAAAATTGATTCTTCCATTGTTAAAAAATGTATAGAATTTCTTAACAATAGTTTGTCTTTTAATGGGCGTTTAATTATACTTGCTAATGATGATAATCTTATTAAAATTATGGACGATTTATATAGAGTTAAAATGATTTCTGTGTTTAAAGGTGTATGTATTAATGATAGCATTCCTACTAGAGAAAAATATGCGGATGTTGATATGAAAAGTATTAAATATTTTTATTCTAAAAATGATATTGCTTGTAATTTATATGCACAAAATATTCAAGACGAAGAAATTATAAAAAAATTAGATGAATATTTTAATGACGATAATTATGCATCGGTAGAATTTATTATAATACCTGATAGTTTTAATTTTATGAAAGAATTAGGATATAAATGTAAATCTAAGAGATATGTTATTGATTGTGAATAGGAGAATCTTTTCTCTTATTTTAATATAATATAGTGATGATTGTTATTGTTTACTTATTATTTTATAAGTGTTATAATTAGTGAGGAGTGTGATTTTGATGTATAAAAATAAAAAAATATTTATATTAGGAATGGCAAGAAGTGGTTATGAAGTCGCTAAATTATTGGCTACTGATAATGAAATATTAATTACAGATATGAAAGAACAAGACAATGAAAAGATTAAGGAATTAGAGGGATTAGGAGTTTCTTTTATTTTGAGTAATACTCCTGAGGAACTACTTGATAATTCTTTTGATATTATGATTAAAAATCCTGGTATCAAGTATGATCATAAATGTGTTGTTAAAGCTAAAAATATTGGAATATCTGTTATTAATGAGATTGAAGTTGCTTATCATTATTTAGATAAGGGAGTTAATATTATTGGTGTAACTGGTTCTAATGGAAAAACTACTACTACTAGTATTATATATGAAATAATGAAAAAAGCTTATGGAGATAAAGTTGTATTAGCTGGTAATATAGGTACTCCATTATGTCATTATGTTAAAAATATTAAAAGTGGTGATTATTTAGTTATGGAGATTAGTGATCATCAATTATGTGATATGTATGATTTTAAAACTAATATTTCTGTTATAACTAATATATATGAATGTCATACTGATTTTCATGATAGCCATGAAAGATATGTTATGACTAAAAAGAAAATATTTAATCATCATACTAAGAATGATACCGCTATTATAAATATGGATAATGAAGAAGTTATGAATATGACTAAAGATATTAATAGTAGTAAATTGTATTTTTCTTGTAATAATGAAACTAATTGTTATTATAAAGATGGTTTTATATATTTAAACGACAATAAGTATATTGATGTTAGTAAAATAATATTAAAAGGATTACATAATTATCAAAATATTATGTGTGCTATTCTTTGTGCAAAAAAATATAATGTTAGTGATGACATTATTATTGATGTTTTAACTAAATTTAGTGGTGTTGAACATAGACTTGAGTATGTTGGAAATATTAATGGAAGAGAAGTTTATAATGATTCTAAAAGTACTAATACGGAGTCTACTGTTATAGCACTTAATTCTTTTGATAAAGATACTATTCTTTTAATGGGTGGATTAGATAGAGGACATTCTTTTGAAGAATTAAAAGAACCAATGAAAAATACAAAACTTGTTATTACTTATGGTGAAACTAAAAATAGAATAAAAGAATTTTGTGATAAAATTAATGTTAAATGTATTGTTTGTGATGATTTAGTTACTGCTACTGAACTAGCTTATAACAATTCTAAAATTGGTGATATTATATTACTTAGTCCAGCGTGTGCTAGCTGGGATCAATTTCCTGATTTTGAGACTAGGGGTAAATTATTTAAAGATACAATATTAAAATATAAAAATGGTTTATTTATTGAAAAGGGTAAACATATTTATATGATTGGTATTGGTGGTATTAGTATGAGTGGTATTGCTGATATTCTTGTTAATATGGGTTATAAAGTAAGTGGTAGTGATAGAGTTGGTTCGGTTATTACTGATAAGCTTATGGAAAATGGTATTAATGTATATGTACCTCAAAGTAAAGATAATATAACTGATGATATAGATTTTGTTGTTTATACTGCTGCAATTAAAGAAGATAATGTTGAAATGGTTGAAGCAAAAAAGAAAAATATTCCGATGATGGAAAGAGGAGAATTTTTAGGAGAAATTACAAAATTATATCCTAATACTATTGGAATAGCGGGAACTCACGGTAAAACTAGTACTACTTCAATGGTTAGTTTAATATTCCTTGAAGCTGATATGGATCCAACTATTCAAGTGGGTAGTATTCTTAGTAATATTAATGGTAACTATAGAATTGGTAAAAGTGATACTTTAATAATTGAGGCTTGTGAATATTGTGATAGTTTCTTATCATTTAAACAAAAATCTGCAATTATACTTAATATTGATAATGATCATTTAGATTATTTTAAAAATCTTGATAATATAAAGAATTCTTTCAATAAATATGTTAGTCATTTACCTAGTGATGGTTATTTGGTTGTAAATAATGATGATAAAAACAGTAATGGATTAAAAGATAATACTAAGGCTAGAGTAGTTACATATGGTATTATTAATGATAGTGATTATATGGCTACTGATATTAAATATGATAACGATGGTTGTGCTAGTTTTAATGTTATTAATAATGATAATAATTTAGGTAGAATAGAATTATCTGTACCTGGTGAACATAATGTATTAAATGCTTTATCTGCTATTGCACTAGCTTCTAGTTATGATATTTCATTTGAAGATATTAAAAGAGGTATAAAAAAATATAAAGGTGCAAGTAGGAGACTTGAATATAAGGGAAAATTTAAGGGGGCTGATGTTTATGACGATTACGGACATCATCCTACTGAAATAATGGCAACTTCAAATGCAATACATAAAAAGCAATATAATGAATCATGGGTTATATTTGAAGCACATACTTATTCTAGGGCTTATAAACATAAAGAAGACTTTGCTAAGGCTCTTAAGAATTTTGATCATATTATTGTAACTGATATTTATGCTGCTAGAGAAGAAAATATTTATGGTATTACTGAAGATGACATTGTAAAAGAAATTAAAAAATATGGTAAAGAAGCCTTTCATATTAGTAGTTACGAAGATATTAAATTATACTTAAGTCAGTATGTACATGATGGAGATTTAATTCTTACTTTAGGCGCAGGAAATGTTACTAAAGTAGCTGATTTATTAGTAAGTAAAGATGAATGATTTTAATTTTCATTCATTTTTTCTTTACTTTTGTAAATAAGTGTTGTATACTATTATTAGTAATCATTACTATTAAGGAGATATATATTATGCGAAATACAAAACAAAGAGATTGTATATTTGATATTGTTAATAGTAGTTATGATCATTTAAATGCTTATCAAATATATAATATTTCTAGAAAACTTATTCCTAATATTAGTTTGGGTACAGTTTATCGTAATTTAGCTTGGTTAAGTGAGAATGGTAAAATTAGAACCATTATTGTTGATGGGATTGTTAGATACGATAGAAATGTTATACATGATCATTTTATATGTAATGAATGTAAAAACATTATTGATATATCTAGAAATAATAAATCTAATAATTATATTGATGGTAATTTAGTAATTGATTATGATATTAAATACATGGGTATTTGTAAAAAGTGTTTGGAAAGGAAGGAAAAATAATGGAATTAAAAGGAAGTAAAACTGAACAAAATTTAATGACTGCTTTTGCAGGCGAATCACAAGCAAGAAATAAATATACATATTTTGCTTCAAAAGCCAAGAAAGATGGTTATGAGCAAATAGCTGCAATTTTTGAAGAGACTGCAAATAATGAAAAAGAACATGCTAAAATGTGGTTTAAAGAATTACATGGTGGTGCTGTTCCTAGTACGCTTGATAATTTAATTGATGCCGCTAATGGTGAAAATTATGAATGGACTGATATGTACAAAGGTTTTGCAGAAACTGCTAGAAGTGAGGGATTTACTAGAATTGCTTTTCTATTTGAAGAAGTAGCTAAAATAGAAAAAGAGCATGAGGAAAGATATAGAAAACTTATTTCTAATATTAATGATGGTTTAGTGTTTTCTAGAGATGGAGATAAAATATGGCAATGTAGAAATTGTGGTCATATTGTTATTGGAAAAGAGGCACCAAAAGTATGTCCTGTTTGTGCTCATCCACAAAGTTATTTTGAAATTAAAAAGGAAAATTATTAATTTTAAGCTATTGATAAATTCAATAGTTTTTTTGTATATTATAATAATTAATTACATATTAATATAATGTGATAGATATGAAAAATAATTATAAAGAACTTATTATTTATATTGTTGTTCCTTTGATTTTAGGTGGGATAGTAGGACTTATTACTATGAAAAGTAGTGCTAATTATGATGGTATTGTTCCAGGTTGGATCTTTCCTGTAGTATGGAGTGTACTTTATATTCTTATGGGAATATCTAGTTATCTTGTTAGAAATGATTTTACCTTAATAAAGATTTATATTGTTAATTTAATTGTTAATTTATTATGGCCTATTATTTTCTTTAGTTTTAAGTTAAAAGTATTAGGATTTTTTTGGATATTATTGCTAATTTTGATTGTAGGATATATGATATATAGATTTTATGAAAAAAATAGGATTAGTGCTTATCTTCTCATACCATACTTATTATGGCTTGTGTTTGCATCAGTACTTAATTTACTTGAAATAATATAGTTTTAAAATTTGTAAAATATATGTAAATTAATTAATATTACATTGTTTATGTTGACAAAATACATATATGGGTGTATTATGTAATTGTACTATTTGTAATAGTACAATTACTATGAGGTGTAATATGTTTGGAATAATTATTTATATACTATTAATGTTTTCTTTTATTTATGGACTATATTTTTTGATTATGGCTTCAGGAGTTTTTATAAACAAGAAATGTAATGTTGATAATAAGAAAAAAAATCATTTTGCTATTTTAATTGCAGCCCGCAACGAGGAGGTTGTTATTAAAAATTTAATTAGTAGTTTAAAAAAGCAAAATTATCCTAATGATAAGTATGATATATATGTTATTATTAATAATTGTACTGATAATACTTTAGAGGTGGCAAAAAAAGCTGGAGCAAATATTATTGAATGTAAACAAAAAGTAAAATCAAAGGGTGAAGTTCTTAAATATACTTTTAATAAATTAAAAAATGATAATGAAATAGATGCTTATGTTATCTTTGATGCCGATAATGTAGTTCATAGAGAATTTTTAAATAGTATGAATGATTCTATTAATAGTGGTTATGAAGTTGTTCAGGGATTTAGAGATACAAAAAATATATGTGACAATTGGCTTACTACTAGTTATGCTATTTTATATTATTTGCAAAGTTTATTTATAAATAAATCAAGATTTAATTTTGGTAAAAGTTCATTTTTGAATGGGACAGGTTTTATGGTAAAAAAAGAGGTTATTGATAAATATGGTTTTGATCCCAAGACTATAACCGAGGATATTGAGTTTACTGCAATTTGTGCTATTAATGGTGTTAAAATTGCTTTTAACGAAGATGCTATTACTTATGATGAACAAGTTACTGACTTTAAAAGTTCTCTTAAGCAAAGAAAAAGATGGTCTTTTGGTGCTACACAGTGTTTGAAAAATTATACAGTCTCTCTTATGAGGGAGGGTATTAAAAATAAAAGATTTGAATGTTTTGATGTAATACTATTTTATTTTGGTATTATATTTCATGTCTTGTTTACTATTATTTCTTTGATTGGTATAATTTATAATGTAGTTTATCTTGATAATTTTAATAATACTGATATTATTATCTGTTCTATTATATTCTTAGTTAATTATCTTATAGGTACTATTTTTAGAATGATTGTAATAAAGAAATGTAATAAGAGTATTAAGGATAATATATGGGGGATATTGCTTTTTGATTTATTTGTTTTGAGTTGGCTTCCTATTAATTTTATTTGTTTATTTATGAGAGATTGTAATTGGGAGCATATAAAACATGATCGAAATGTTGACACTTTAAATGTTTAAAAGGATAATATGTATTTTTATTATCTTTTTTTTAATTATTATGTTATAATTTATTTAATAGGAGAGTGATATAAATGAAAGAAGTATATAAATTTTTATTATGTTTGATTTGTTTATTTATTATAACAGGTTGTGGAAAGAAGGATGATAGTAAACTTATTATGGTGACTGAAGCAGGTTTTGCTCCATATGAATACTATGAAAATGGTGAAGTTGTTGGAGTAGATGTTGATATTGCTAAAGAAATAGCAAAAGAATTAGGAAAAGAACTAGTTATTAAGGATATAGCTTTTGATTCAATTATTAATGAAGTTAGAACTGGTAAAGCTGATATTGGTGCTGCTGGTATAAGTTATAGTGCAGAAAGAGCAAAGAAAGTAGATTTTTCTATTAATTATTCTGTTAGTAAACAGGTTGTTATTGTTAAAGAAGATAGTTCTATAAATAGTATTAATAATATAGGTGATAAAAAAATAGCAGTACAACTTGGAAGTGTTGCTGATACTTATGTTACAGAAAATTATAAGAATGCTGAGATTGTTAGACAAAAGAAATATTTGGCCGCTATCGAAGATTTAAAGGTTGGTAAAGTTGATTTGGTAGTTATGGATGAACTACCTGCTAAAGAAATTATTGAAAAAAATGATGGTATTAAAATATTAGATGGCGAGCTTACTAATGATAGTTATGGTATGATTGTTAAAAAAGGAAATACCGAATTATTAGAAACTGTTAATAAAGTACTTAATAGACTTTCTAGTGATGGTTCTATTGATAAATTTATTATTAAACATACTGAGGAGTAGATTTGATATGAATGGATATATGCGATTTTTTGATAGTTTTTTTGAATTTTTCAAAAATATAGGTATTAGTTTTTATGATAGTGTTATTTATGATGACCGATATAAATATATATTAGATGGACTATTTCATACTATATTAATTGCTATATTTGCTGTTATTATTGGTATTGTACTTGGAATAGTTATAGCACTTATTAGGCATAATCATGATACTAATGGTAAAATGAAAGTGGGTAATAAAATTGCTACTTTATATGTTAATATTATAAGAGGTACACCAGTATTGTTACAGTTAATGATTATTTATTATGTTATTTTTAAATCTGTCAATATTAATATAATTATAGTTGGTATATTAGCATTTGGTTTAAATTCTGCTGCTTATGTTTCAGAAATAATTAGATCGGGACTTATTTCTATTGATAGTGGGCAAATGGAGGCTGGCTTATCTTTAGGACTTAGCTATGGTAAAACAATGAGATATATTATTTTACCACAGGCTATTAAAAATATTTTACCGGCTTTAGGAAATGAATTTATTACATTACTTAAAGAAACTTCAGCAGGTGCATATATTGGAATATTAGAGCTTACTAAAGCTTCGGATATTATCGCATCAAGAACTTATGATTATTTCTTTCCACTTATTATAACTGCTCTTATATATTTAGTTATGACATTAGGATTATCTAAATTGGTTAATGTTATGGAAAGGAGATTATCTAATGCTAGAAGTTAAAAAATTGAAAAAGAAATTTGGTAAAAATGTTGTTCTTAAGGATATTAGTTTTAATGTTTCAAAAGGAGATATTATTTCTATTGTTGGTCCTTCTGGTAGTGGTAAATCAACATTACTTAGATGTCTTAATTTTATAGAAAAACCTAGCTCCGGAAATATTATTTTTGAAGGGGTGTCTTTAATAGATAAAAAAACTGATTTATCTTTAGTTAGACAAAAAATGGGAATGGTTTTTCAACAGTTTAATTTATTTCCACATCTTACTGTTATTGAAAATATTACTTTGGCACCAGTTAAATTAAAATTAATGGATGAAGTTACTGCTAAAAAGAGAGCGCTTGAATTACTTGATACTATTAACTTAAAAGATAAAGCCGAACATTATCCAAATGAGCTTTCTGGTGGTCAGAAACAAAGAGTTGCTATAATTAGGACGCTTATTATGGAACCTGATATTATATTATTTGATGAACCTACTAGTGCATTAGATCCTGAAATGGTAGGTGAGGTATTGGAACTTATTAAGAAAGTTGCAGATACCGGAAAGACAATGATAATTGTATCTCATGAAATGAATTTTGTTGAAAAGGTTTCTAATAGGGTATTGTTTGTTGACAGTGGTAAAATCGTATTTGATGGAAAAACTAAAGATTTCTTTTCAAGTGATAATGAAAGAATAAAAGAATTTTTAGATAAAATAAAGAAATAAATTGTAAAAATTAATAAAATCTGCTATACTTAGATAGTAGAGTACTACAATATAAAATAGAATGGAAGGGAGAAAAAATATGAATGCAATTAATGTTAAAAGTGAAATTGGCCCATTAAAAAAGGTTTTATTACATAGACCAGGTAGTGAACTTCTTAATTTAACACCAGATTCTTTGAGTAGATTACTATTTGATGATATTCCTTTTTTACCTGAGGCCCAGAAGGAGCATGATGAATTTGCTCGTATATTGAAAGAAAATGGTATAGAGGTTGTTTATCTTGAAGATTTAATGGCTGAGGTATTGGAACTTAGTGATGATATTGAAAATAAATTTATTAGACAGTTTATTTTTGAAGCTGGAATTAAAACTCCTAAATATAGAAATTTGGTTTTTGACTATTTAAAGAGTTTTGTTAATAAGAAAGAATTAGTTCTTAAAACAATGCAAGGTATTAAACTAGAGGAAATTAGTAGAGCAAAAAGAGATTATGAACAATCTTTAGTGGATTTAGTAAGTGAGGAATCTGACTTTTTAGCTGATCCTATGCCTAATTTATACTTTACTAGAGATCCTTTTGCTAGTGCTGGTAATGGTATTATTTTGAATAAGATGTATTCTGTTACTAGAAATAGAGAAACTATTTATGCTGAATATATATTTAACTATCATCCTGATTATAAAGGACAAGTTAATAAATATTATGATAGGTATTTACCATATCATATTGAAGGTGGAGATGTTCTTAACCTAAATAATCATGTGTTAGCAGTAGGTATTTCTCAAAGAACTGAGGCAGGCGCTATTGATGAACTTGCTAAGAATTTATTTAGAAATCCTGATTGTGAAATTGATACAATATTAGCATTTAATATTCCTGTATCAAGAGCTTTCATGCACTTGGATACTGTATTTACACAAATCGATTTTGATAAGTTTACTTATCATCCTGGTATTATGGATACTCTTCAAGTATTTGAGATTACTGAAGGAGATATTCCTGATAGTGATGAAGATTTGAATGTTATAGAAGTAAATGGTTCATTAGAAGAAATATTAGAAAAATATTTAGGTAGAAAAATTACTTTGATTCCTTGTGCTGGAGGAGAGAAAATTTCTTCAGAAAGAGAACAATGGAATGATGGTACTAATACTTTATGTATTGCTCCTGGTGTTGTTGTTGTATATGATAGAAATAATATTACTAATAACATTTTAAGAGAGCATGGTATTAAAGTATTTGAGATGCCTAGTGCTGAATTATCTAGAGGACGTGGAGGTCCTAGATGTATGAGTATGCCTCTTATTAGAGAAGATATTTATGCTACTGATAATAAAATTGAAGTTAAAAATGATAATGTTTCTTTAGTAAAGAAAGAAGAAGTTAGAAAAGTAGATACTAAGAAATTTAATTTTAAAGGTAGAAATTTCTTGACTTTACTTGATTATACTCCAGAAGAAATTAGGTATTTACTTGATTTAGCTAAAGATTTAAAAGATAAAAAACATAAGGGTATTGAACATAGATATTTAAATGGTAAAAATATTGTTTTACTATTTGAAAAGACTTCAACTAGAACTAGATGTGCTTTCGAGGTTGCTGGTCTTGATTTAGGTATGGGTGTTACTTATTTAGATCCAGGTAGTTCACAAATGGGCAAGAAGGAAAGTATTGCTGATACTGCTAAAGTACTTGGTAGAATGTATGATGGTATTGAATATAGAGGATACGATCAAAAGATAGTAGAAGAACTTGCTGAGAATGCTGGTGTACCAGTATGGAATGGTCTTACTACTGAATTTCATCCTACACAGATGTTAGCAGATGTTATGACTGTTGAAGAAAACTTTGGTCATTTAGAGGGAATTAAACTTGTATTTATGGGAGATGCTAGAAACAATGTTGCTAATTCGCTTATGGTTGTATGTGCTAAGATGGGTATGCATTTTGTGTCTTGCGGTCCTAAAGAATTATGGCCTGATAAAAAATTAATTGAAAAATGTAAAGAAATTGCTAAAGAAACTAGTGGAAGTATTGAAATGACTGAAGATGTTATGGAAGCTTCTAAAGGAGCAGATGTTATTTATACTGATGTTTGGGTTTCTATGGGTGAACCTGATGATGTATGGGCTGAAAGAATTAAATTATTAAGTCCATATCAAGTTAATATGGATGTTATGAATAATGCTAATCCTAATGCTATATTCTTACATTGTCTTCCATCATTCCATGACTTAAATACTTCAATTGGTAAAGATATCAATGAGAAGTTTGGCCTTAAGGAAATGGAAGTTACTGATGAAGTATTTAATAGTTCTAAATCTAAAGTATTTGATGAAGCTGAAAATAGATTACATACTATTAAAGCTGTTGTTTATGCTACAATGAGGGATGAATAATGAGTAAAATTGTTATTGCTTTAGGTGGTAATGCTTTAGGTAAGAATCCAGAGGAACAATTATCTTTACTTAAGGATGTTGCTAAAATAATTGTTAATTTGGTGAAAAATGGAAATAAAATTGTTCTTACACATGGAAATGGTCCACAAGTAGGACAAATTGCTCTTGCTATGGAGTACGCTTCGAATGGAGAAGCTGGTACTCCAATGATGCCATTTCCTGAGTGTGGAAGTATGAGTCAAGGTTATATTGGTTACCAATTGCAACAGTGTATTCAAAATGAGTTGAATAAACAAAAAATTAATAAAAATTGTGTAACTTTAATAACACAAGTTCTAGTTGATTCTAAAGATAGTGCTTTCCAAAATCCAACTAAGCCTATTGGAATGTTTTATAGTAAAGAAGAAGCTGTAAAGATTGAAAAGGAAAAAAACTATACTATGGTAGAAGATGCTGGACGTGGTTATAGGAGAGTTGTACCATCTCCAATACCAAAAGATATTATTGAGAAGAATGTTATTAAACTTCTTGTTGATAATAATAATATTGTAATTGCTTCTGGTGGTGGTGGAATTCCAGTAGTGGAAAATAAGTCTTTACTTAGTGGTGTTGAAGCTGTTATTGATAAAGATAGAACTGCTGCTTTACTTGCTAAACTTATTGGAGCAGATACTTTAATGATTTTGACTGCTGTTGCCAAGGTATCATTAAATTATAATACTGATAAACAAGTTGATTTAGATTCTATTACAATAGATGAAGCTAAGAAATATATTAGTGAAAATCAATTTGCTAAAGGTAGTATGTTACCTAAAGTAGAAGCATGTATGTCATTTGTAGAGGACTCAAATGATAGAAGAGCGATTATTAGTTCTCTTGAAAAGGCTAGCCTAGCTATTAAGGGAAAAACTGGTACAATTATAAAGAGGAGGTAGAAAAAAATGGCTAAGAAAAAGGCTAAAGTAATGTTATCGTCTTTTTCGATTATTCTAATTCTAATTTTTGGTCTTGGAATATTATCACATGTACTTCCAAATGCACAATTTGTTGGTGAGGAAATTGTTAATGGAAGTGGAACTGTTGGTGCTACTTTATCACAAGTTTTGATGGCACCTATACAGGGATTTGAAAATGCTATTGATGTTGGTATTTTCATTATGATGCTTGGTGGTTTACTTGCTGTAGTTAATAAAACTGGAGCATTAGAAACTGGTATCAAGGTTTTAGTTCATAAACTAAAAGGTAGAGAAATTTTATTAATTCCTATATTAATGCTTATATTCTCTATTTGTGGAACTACTTATGGTATGCTTGAAGAGACAGTTGGATTTTATGTTTTACTTGCCGCTACTATGATGGCTGCTGGTATGGATCCACTTGTTGGTTCTGCTGTTATTCTTCTTGGTGCAGGTAGTGGATGTTTAGGTTCTACTATTAATCCATTTGCTACTGGTGTTGCTATTAGTGCATTACCAGAAGGTATTGCTTGTAATCAAGGACTTGTTATTTTAATAGCAGTGTTTTTATGGCTTACTACTTTAATTGTTTCTATATTATTTGTAATGAGCTATGCTAAGAAAGTTCAAAAGGATAAAGGTTCTACATTCTTATCACTTAGAGAACAAAAACAAGCTGAAAAGAAATTTGGTCAATTTGAAGATAAGGACAAAAAGGAAGTTAAATTAAGTACTAAACAAAAAGTTACTCTTATTCTATTTGGTCTTACATTCCTAGTTATGATTATTGGGTTTGTTCCATGGGGTGAGTTTGGTATTACTTTCTTTGATAGCTTTACTGGTTGGCTTACTGGTTCTTCACTTGGTAACTGGTGGTTCTATGAGGCTGCTTTATGGTTCTTAATTATGTCTATTATCATTGCAATTATTAATAGATTTGGTGAGAAAAATTTTGTTGATACTTTTGTTGATGGTGCTGACGATATGATTGGTGTTATATTAGTTATTGCTATTGCAAGAGGTGCTAGTGTACTTATGGGTGAAACATATTTAGATAATTATATTATTTATAATGCTGCTGATGTACTTGCTAAGTTACCTGAACTTGCATTCGTACCACTTAACTATATCTTACATATAGTATTATCTATTTTAGTTCCATCATCATCTGGTTTAGCAACTTTATCTACTCCAATTATTGCTCCACTTGCTTCACAACTTGGTTATAGTGTAGAAGTTACTATTATGACTTTAGTTGCTGCTAACGGACTTGTTAATTTAATAACTCCAACTTGTGGTGCTATAATGGGTGGACTTGCTCTTGCTAAAGTAGAATATTCTACTTGGTTTAGATGGGCATTTAAGGTAGTTCTTACTATTATGCTTGTAAATATCTTTGTATTATGTTTATTTACATTAATTGTATAGTTAGAATAATTATAATGTATTTGAAGAACAACTATTTTGGTTGTTTTTTCTTTGTTTGTATGTTATACTATGTTCATAGGGAGGTTTAGTATGTTTAAAAAGAGAACTAGTTATGAAGTTAATGTACAAGGTATTACTTTTTGGAGAAAGAAAGTTAATGAAGATAATACTGAAGTATTTGTTAAAGATTCTTTAAGTGAGCCATTTATGCTTTATATAGATAAGGTAAAAGGCAATAAATATCTTGATTGGGTTACAGGAAGACCTTTTGATATGGAAGATATGGGAAAAGATTTTATTTTAGGTTTTAGTAATATAAGGATATCTAAAAATAATACAAATATATGTGGTGATGCTGTTTGTAAGGCTGCGTATATATTAGACAATAAAGACATGGAAGAAGAATATACTAATGTATCAGAAGGTATTCTTTATGATAGTTATTTTTGTAATATTATTTCTTCTAAATATGGTTTAGATATTATTCCTGCTAATTTTGTATATGAAGAAATTAGAAGAGTTAGAAAGATATATGCTGCTAATAACGATAAGGACAATATTAAATGTAAATCTTTAAAGAGAAAAAGAAAATAATATTTTTAAAGACTTATTTATAAGGCTTTGAAAATCTAGTTAAAGACTTATGGCTTTAACTAGCAGTGGGCAACGAAGTGTGAACTGATACTAAAAAAGTATTTAGTTCTTTTTATTTATGTGATAAAATATTAGTAGTGCAGGTGATTATTATGTATTATAAAATTAGTCATGGTAGTGTTACTCTTGGTAATAATACAGTACTTGAAGATATTAATTTTTGTGTTAAAGATAATGAGAAAATTGGTATTGTAGGGAGAAATGGCTGTGGTAAAACGACTTTACTTAAGGCAATTGTAGGAGAGTATGAAATTACTAGTGGTTATGAAGAAGTGGATATTATTTCTTCAGAGAACTTTAATATTGGTTATGTTAAACAAAATGATGGCTATAATCTTGATATGAAAATGATAGATTATATTAAGAGTGCTTTTAAGGATATTCTTGATATTGAAAAGAAACTTAATGTTTTAGAAAATGAAATGAGTACTAATTATGATGAAAAAGTTTTGAATAAATATAATGATCTTTTATCTAGATATGAATATATGGGTGGTTATAAATATAAGAAAGAGACAGAGGTTATTTTAAGTAAGTTTGATTTTAGTGATAAGGATAAAGAGAAGTATTTGAATGAGTTTTCTGGTGGTCAACTTACTAAGTTATCTTTGATTAAACTTCTATTATCGAAGCCTGATTTACTTATCTTAGATGAACCTACTAATCACTTGGATATTAAGGCTATAGAATGGCTTGAGGATTACTTAAAGGGATATAAGGGCTCTATTATTTTGGTTAGTCATGATAGAATGTTTTTGGATAATGTTTGTAATGTGATATATGATATTGAGTATGGTTCTTTAACTAGATATAGTGGTAATTATTCTTATTTTGTTAAGAAGAAGGAAGAGGATTATATAAGAAATCTTAAAGATTATGAAAGACAACAACAAGAGATTAAGAGACTACAAGATATTGCTGATAGATTTAGGTATAAGCCAACGAAGGCTGGTATGGCAATGTCAAAATTAAAGCAAATTGAGAGAATGGTATTAATAGATAAACCTGATAAGACCAATACAAAGTCTTTTAAGATTAATTTTAGTCCGGATATGAATAGTTATAGAGATGTTCTTAAGGTTAAAAATCTTTCTATTGGTTATGATAGAGAGTTATGTAAGTTATCTTTTGAGGTGGAAAGAGGAGACAGACTTGGTATTATTGGTGAGAATGGTATTGGTAAAAGTACGTTTCTTAAAACTATTATGGGAGAAGTATCTTCACTTGGTGGTAAGTTTATTTTTGGAGATAGAGTTAATATTGGTTACTTTTCACAGGCTTTAGATAATCTTAATTATGATAATTCTATTTATGAAGAAATTGATAAGGAGTTTCCTCGTCTTACTCCGAATGAGATTAGGACACTACTTGGAGCCTTTGAGTTTAGTGGAGATGATGTCTTTAAGAAGATTAAAGATTTATCTGGTGGTGAAAAGGTTAGAGTTAGTCTATGTAAGATTTTGAACAAAAAACCTAATGTTCTTATTTTGGATGAACCTACTAATCACTTGGATATTATTGGTAAAGATACTATTGAGAAAATGCTTACTAGTTATAAGGGTACTATTATTATGGTTAGTCATGATAGATATCTTATTAAGAATGTATGTGATAGACTTCTTGTTATGGAGGGTGGCAGAAGTACTTTATATAATTATGGTTATAATGAGTATTTGGAGAAGACTAGGTTTAATAATATGAGTAATGATAATAAGGTTAAGATAGAAAAGAAGAAGAGTACTGATAAGAAGGTAGATACTTTTGATAGGAATAAAGAAATTAAAAAAATAGAAAGGGATATTTTTGAATTAGAGGAGAGACTTAGTAATCTTAATAATGAGCTTTTGAAGGAAGATGTTTATATGGATATTAATAAGGCTAATTTGATTAAGTTAGAGATTGATATTGTAAGTAAGGATATTGAGAAGAAAACATTAGAGTGGGATGAGATTACGAAGGATATGTAATCTTGGTATTATTAATTATTTGCCATTGTTAGTTTTAAAAATAATAGTAAATAGTTTAGGTTCTATATTTTGTAAATGTTTTTGACTGACGGGTGGTGACTCCCTCATTATGCTCAATAAAAAAAACACCAAATGGTGTTTGATTTTTCAATGGAGCAGATGAGGGGAGTCAAACCCCCGTCTCAGCCTTGGCAAGGCCGAATTCTAATCGTTGAACCACATCTGCAATGAATATATATCTATTATATTAAAAAAATATTAAAAAATCAACTGTTTTTGTTAAAAAAATTAAAAAAATAATGTATAATAGGTAATAGGTGATAATTTTATGTTTGAGAATTTAAGTGATAGATTGCAAGATGTGGTTCATAAGATTAAGGGCTACGGCAAAATAACAGAAGAAAATATTAGTGAAATGATGAGAGAGATTAGACTTTCTTTATTAGAGGCTGATGTTAACTATAAAGTTGTAAAGGAATTTACAAATAATGTAAAGGAAAAAGCATTAGGTGAAGAAGTTGATAAAAGTCTTAATCCTGGAGAGTTGTTTGTTAAGATTGTTAAGGATGAACTTACTGAATTATTAGGTGGAGAGAATACTCCTCTTAATGTAAATGGTAATCCTGCTACTCTTATGTTAGTGGGTCTTCAAGGAAGTGGTAAAACTACTACAATTGGAAAACTTGCTAATTATCTTAGGAAAAATAATAAGAAAAAACCTTTACTAGTAGCTTGTGATGTATATAGACCTGCTGCTATTGACCAGTTAAAACAAATTGGTAAGGAGCTTAATATTGAAGTTTATTCTGAAGGTAAAGGTAATCCTGTAGAAATATCAAAGAATGCTATTAAATATGCTAAAGATAATGGATATGATTATGTTCTTATAGATACTGCTGGTAGATTACAAATAGATGAATCTTTAATGGAAGAGTTAGATAATATTCAAAAAGAAGTTAATCCAGATGAGACTATTTTAGTAATAGATTCAATGATGGGACAAGATGCTATTAATGTCATTAATGGTTTTAATGATAAGATTAAACTTAGTGGTGTTATTTTAACTAAGTTAGATGGTGATACTAGAGGTGGTGTTGCTTTGTCAGTTAAGCATCTTACTAATCTTCCAATTAAGTTTATTGGTGTTAGTGAAAGGATGGATGGTCTTACTCCTTTTTATCCAGAGAGAATGGCTTCTAGAATACTTGGAATGGGTGATATTTTATCTATAGTAGAACAAGTACAAAGTGAAATTGATGAAAAAGAGGCAGAGAAGACTGCTAAAAAGATGATGAAAGGTAATTTTGATTTAGAGGACTTTTTAAATCAGCTTAATCAAATAAAAAAATTGGGACCACTTGAGAATCTTTTGAAATTACTTCCAGGTGCTAAAAAGATGGGACTTAATAATGTAAATATAGATCCTAAAATTATGAAAAGAACAGAGGCTATTGTTTTATCTATGACTTTAGAAGAAAGAAGAGATCCTAGTATATTAAAAGCTAGTAGAAAAAAGAGAATAGCAGATGGTTCTGGTACTACTGTTACTGATGTTAATAAACTTCTTACTCAGTTTGAAGAAATGAAAAAAATGATGAAAATGATGGGAAATGGTAATTTTAAAATGCCATTTTAGGTGAATGTATGAAAGTACTTACTATAAAAGAACCATGGGCTAGTTTGATTGTTAATGGTTATAAAGAATATGAATTTAGAGGTTGGAAAACTAATTATCGTGGTAAAGTTCTTATTCATGCAGGACTCAATTTAGAAAAGAATAATGCTATAAAATTCAAAAATTATAATCTTAATTATGGTAAAGGTGAGATAATAGGAGAAGCTATACTTACTGATTGTGTTTTAGTTACCGATGAATTTGAAAATAAATTATATAATATTAATCCTTTAGTATATGGAAAGAGTGAGCATCCAAGAATTTATGCTTGGAAATTAGAAAATGTTATTAAGTATGATAGGAGGATTCCTTGTAAAGGAAAGTTAGGACTTTGGAATTTTGATGTTGATAATTTATAAAAACTAGACTTCTTTACTATCTATCTATATTAATATTTCATATTATAATGTAGATAGGAGGATAAATTATGAATTTCAGTGATGGTCTTAATCAAGGTATGTATGATGGTGATATTGATATAAATATAACTAATACCAATACTAATCAAAATGTTAATGATAATACTAACATGAATTATAATGAAGTTGGTGCACCAATGATGGGTGGTTCTGTAATGGGTGGAGTTACTTCTCCAGTTATAGAAACTCCTAGAGAAAGAGTTGTATATAGAAATATTTATCATACTGTACCTCACGTATGTCCTATAAATACTAGAATTGTTAACAATCATATTTATAGACATACTTATCAACCAAGATATACCTGCTGCGAAGAAAATACAGTTACTAATGAACAATGTGGTAGCTGCTGTCAATTTAAATAATATATCAATAAAGAGCATAATGCTCTTTTCTTTTTTTCTTTTTACTGATATAATAGTGGTTGTAGTTAAGGATGTGTTAATATGATTAAAGGAAAACCTTTTGTAAAATGGGCAGGAGGAAAGAGACAGATAATTGATAAACTTATGATGTATGTTCCTGATGAGTTTGATACTTATTATGAGCCGTTTATAGGAGGAGGAGCATTATTGTTTGAACTATCTCCTAAAAAGGCAGTTATTAATGATTCTAATATGGAACTTATGAATGTTTATAATGTCTTATGTGATGAAGAAAAATTTAAGAAGATGTGTAGTGTACTTAATCATTATGAAATGGAACATTCTGAGAAGTTCTTCTATGATATTAGAAATAAGGATAGAAATAAGGCATCTTATAATAGATTATCTGATTATACTAAGGCTGCTCGTACTATTTATTTAAATAAGGCTTGTTTTAATGGCTTGTATAGAGTTAATAGTAAAAATGAATTTAATGTTCCTTTTGGTAAAAAAACTAAAGTTAATACTTATGATGGTGGGAATTTAATTACTGTTAGTAATTATTTAACAATGAATGATATTAAAATACTTTGTGTTGATTTTGAAGAATCAGTAAAGACTGCTAAAAAAGGTGATTTTGTTTATTTTGATCCACCATATGATTCTGATACTTCTACTTTTAATAGCTATACTGAAGATGGTTTTGATAAGAATGAGCAGAGAAGACTTGCTGAAGTATTTAAAGATTTAGATAATAGGGGAGTATATGTAATGTTATCTAATCATAATACTACTTTAATTAATGAACTATATAAAGACTATAATATTCATGTTATTGAAGCTAAAAGAAATATCAATGCTAATGGTAAAAAGAGAGGTAAAGTAGAAGAAGTAATTATTACTAATTTTGAAAATAAAAGAGGTATTTAAAAAGATCACTTGTGTGATCTTTTGTTTTTTTGATATATTTCGTCTAGTTGGTCATATGATATATCTGTATTAGAATTGTTTTTTAATATTGTTTTTGTTGTCATTAATACTTTATCTAAATTTGACATTGTATATATAAAGGCTTGTATATTACCTTCTATGGTTGTATTGTAATTATTTTGATCTCCAAATGGTCCGATTGGATTTCCCATCATTGGAGATAATTCTATAAGTAAATTTCCTGGATAAGTTATTCTTAGATTATCATTGACACTTATTACTTTACCATCTTTGTTTTTAATTATATTATAAGTACCATTATTTTTTATGGTGTATTCTTGATAATATTTGCTTAAGAGGTAATTATATATTGTAATAAAACGATTATTACTTTCCGGTCTTTGATAAATCATTCCACCAATACTATGATAATTTAATAAACCATAAGAACTATCTTTTAATTCTTCAAGTAAATTTTTAAGTGATACTACTTCTATTTCACTTGTAAAATCTTTATCTTGATTATTGCCAGGATGACCAATAGGAGATGGAATGTCTATTCTAATGTTATTATATGCTGCTTGTTTATTATATTCTAATGGTTTTACTATTCTTTGTTTTGAATTTGAATTTAAATCAATACCATTTCCATTGCTTGCCCAATCAATGATGCTACCTTTGGGATGGTTTGATAGAATATCACTTACTTTATCTCTTAATATATAATATTTTGGTTCTATGGATTTTTGATCGGTATTTTCGAATAATAATTGATGTAATTTTATTTCGTTATCCCCATTAATTGAATCACTACGGAAACATTTATAGAATTCATAACTAAATTTTTCTACTTCTTTATTACTAGCATCTTTATTTATAATACTTCTGATAGCAGATGTATTAATCAAATATCCTTCTGGGTTTAAAATTGGAATAAAATGGATTGTTAAATTTTCAAAAGATATATTATTTTTAACTAGAAAGTTCATTAGGTTTAAAACAAAGGAAACGGTTATTATTTCGTTGGCATGTTGTGCTCCTACTACAACAATACTATTTTTTCCTGTACCTAGAGTGAAGTGCCTGATTGGCAATTTTTCGTTACTTGTATAACCAATTGGAGGCACTTCTTTTATTGCTGTATTGTTAAAACTATCCATTATCTTTTGGCATTCATTATAATCTAATATCATATTATTTCTCCTCAATTATTCTTTCTACGGTTTCTTTATCACTAAAATGTGTTTTTGTTGTGCCAATTATTTGATAATTTTCATGACCTTTACCTAATATCAATAATATATCATGACTAGTTAATAGTTTTATGCCTTTTTCAATAGCGGTTTCTCTATCTAATTCAATAATGTAATTATCACTTGCTTTATTTTTTAATAGATCATTTATTATTTGATTTGGGTCTTCATCACGAGGATTGTCATTAGTAAATATTACTTTGTCTGATAAACTTAGTACTAGATTACCCATTTCACTTCTTTTTTCACGATCGCTACCGGTTCCGCCACCGCATCCAATGACTGTTATTATTTTGTTTGGATGAAGCTCTTTGGCGGTTTTTAAAACATTTTCTACACCATCTGGTGTATGTGCATAGTCGATAATTATATTATTGTTTTTATAATGAATATTTTCCATTCTACCTACGGGACCATTTACTATATTTAGTATTTTGTTTATTTCTTCAAATGTATAGCCGATTTTATTTAATACTATTATACTTGTTAAACTATTATATATATTATGTTTTCCTAATAATTTTGTTGTAAAAGTAAATTCTTTATTGTTATTTATAATTGTGAACCTACTATTAAGGGGAGTTATTTCATATTCTTTTACGTAGTAATCACCTTTATTAAAACTATAGGTTATATTTGTATTGTCACTGTTTATAAAGTAATCTTTATATATATCGTCATTGTTAATAATGGCATATTTATTGTTTCTTAGCATTTTAAATAGTTTTTGTTTGGCTAAGGCATAGTTTTCCATTGTCTTATGATATCCAAGATGTTCATGGGTTAGATTTGTAAATATTGCATAGTCAAATTTTAATCCTGCTAATCTATTTTGATCTAATCCATGAGAACTTGCTTCAAGACATACAAATTCACAACCTTCTTTTTTGGCTTCAATAAGTAAATCGTATATATCTATTATTTCTGGTGTGGTGTTTGGTAATTCTTTTATGAATTTGTTTATATAAAATCCATTTGTACCGATATATGCTGTTTTTCGGCCTAATTTATTTAACATATTATGAATTAACATACAGGTTGTGGTTTTACCATTGGTACCAGTTACTCCTATTAAGGTTAATGATTCTATTTCTTTGTAATAATTATCATGAAGATATTTTACTAAATAATCTTTAGTGTTTTCTACTATTAAAGTTTCTACTGGATAGTTACCGTGTTCGGCAATAATTTTGGTAGCACCATTTTTAATAGCGTCTTCAATATATTTATGACCATCATTATTTGTTTTAAGTGCTATAAATGTATCGCCTTTTTGTATTTTTTTTGAGTTGTATTTTATGTTCATGTTATCCTCCTTCTGTTTAAGTATATTATACAATATTATATAATAAATGTAAATTATAGTTTTTGATTTATTAAATTGTATTCGGTATTAATTTACATTTTTTTGATAAAAAAGTATGAAAGTGTAATAATTATTGTTTTTTTAATACTTATGTTTGTTTATACAATTGTATCAAATTTCTTTTGCTATGTATTTTAGGGTATGGATTATACTTGTTACGATAAAAAAAGAGGTGATTACTATATTGACTTTGATATATTTATAGATTATAATTTTGTCGCAATTGCAATAAAAGAAAAAAATTAATTTTTTGAGGGAGGTTTTAATTGAAAAAAATTTTAGTATTTCTTATTTCACTTTTATGTGTTATTGGAAGTGTAAAAGCAGAGAAGGTTACTTTGACAAAAGATGTTTATAATAATACTTATGTTTATTATTATGATAGTAATATGGGTAAAACTAGATATTTACATGCTAGCAAATATTTATTTGGTGATATCGCTGCTTATTGTATTGAATTAGGAAAGGATATTAGTAGTTTTGATTATACAATGACTAATTCTTTTGATGGAATTAATATAAGTAATGAAGATCTTGAATATATAAAACTTGTTAGTTATTATGGTTATAATTATCCTGGGCATAATACTGATAAATATTATATGGCTACGCAGAGTCTTATTTGGAAGAGACTTGCTAGAACTTCAATTAAATTTACAATAGGATTTGATCCGGATAATTTTTATAATTTGACTGATGAAGAAACTTCTATTACTGTTTTGGTTAATAAGCATTATATTAAACCTTCATTTGATGGTAGTACTATTACTTTTGTTAAGGGTAAGGAAATGATTATTGAAGATACTAATAATGTTCTTGATTCATATTATTCTGATGATGATAATGTGGTTATTGATGGTAATAAATTAATTGTTAAAAAGAATTTTGGTTCTACTACTATTAATTTGAAAAGGCATAATTATACAAATAAGGAATTCTTTTTGTATACTTCTGGTAACTCACAGAAGATGATGTCAGCAGGTGGTATTACTAATGCGACAAGTAATGTTAATGTTAAGGTTATTAGTGGTAGTATTGAACTTAGAAAATATGATAAAGATAATGGTACTGATAAACCAAGTGGAGAAGCTACTTTATATGGGGCTGAATATGGTTTATATGATTTTGATGGTAATTTGATTGATACATTTGTTACTATGGTTAAGGATAAAATAGAGGGACTTCCTATAGGTGATTATTATATTAAAGAAATTACTCCTAGTAGAGGATATATGATTGATGAAAATATTCATGTTATATATATTACAGAAGATAATCTAAATGTTGTTAAAACTGTTTATGATGAGGTTATTAAGGGTAGAGTTGAAATATTTAAAGTTCTTTCTACTGATGAAACAGGTATTTTGGTAGGAGAGAGTAATGTTCAGTTTGATATTTATGATACTTTTGATAATCTTGTTACAAGTATTGTTACTGAAAGTGATGGTTATGCTGATGTTACTTTACCATATGGTTGTTATAGATTCCATCAGGTTAATACTATAGAGGGTTATTATACGGTTGATGATTTTGATGTTGGTATTTATTATCCTAGTGATAGGCCGATACATAAACTTCTTTCTGATGGTAAAATTAAGGCTAAGGTTAGGGTTATCAAAAAAGATGCAGAAACTTCACGTAATATTATTAATGGTAAAGCACAGTTTAAGATATATAATGTTGATAAAAAAGAATATGTTTCTTTTAAGGTAAATTATCCTAGGAAAGAAATAATTGATATTTTTGATATTAATAGTGAGGGAACCTTTACGACACCATATGAATTAGAGGCTGGTAATTATATTTTATATGAGGTTGATGCCGCTATGGATAACTATTTGTATAATAGTGAAGGCATTCCATTTACAATTGGAAAAAATATGGATTGTATTAGAGAAGGTGATGATGTTGTAGTAGAACTTGTTTTTTATAATAAGTTGGCAGTAGGGTCACTTACCATTCATAAATATGGAGAAAAAATTAAGTATGATAATGATAGTTATTATTATGAAAGTGATAAACTTGATGGTGTTATATTTAGAATATATGCTGATGAGGATATTTATGTAAATGGTCTTTTAGTATCTCCTAAAGATAATATTGTTAGTGAAGTGATGTCGAAAGATGGTATATGTTATTTTGGTGATTTATATATTGGTAGTTATTATTTTATGGAAGTTTCTTCTAGTGAAGGAAATGTTGTAGATCCAAATATATATAAAGTTAAGGTTGAATATAAGGATCAATATACTGAAGAAATAGCTTATGATATAAATATTAATAATTATTTACCAAAAGGAAAACTTATTATTAATAAGTATGAAACTGGTACTAAAAAGAAAATTAGTAATACTTTGATTGAAATTAGAAATAGTGATAATAATAATATTGTTTATAAAGGTTATACTGATGAGAATGGTATGATAGAATTAGATGATATGTTATATGGAAAATATTATTTGTCTGAGGTTGAAGCAAGTACTGGTTATAGATTACTTGAAGATAAAATATATTTTGAAATAGAAGAAGAGGAAACTATTGTTGATGTTTATAATGAAAGAATAGAAGTTCCTAATACTGGTATTGGTGTTGACTATAAAGATATTTTAGTATTAATTAGTATTGTTTTGATTAGTATTGGAATGATTCTTTTTAGAAATAATAAATATTGTTTAATATTTGGTATTGTTATTATTTGTTTAGCGGTTTTCTATTTTGGTTTTAAATTCTATAATTATTATAGTGATATTAAAAATAATGATAAAGCTGTTGAAGCTGTTTTAAAAAAGAGAATAGATAGTATTAATAATGAAAAGTATAGATATAAGGCAGTACTTGATATACCTTCAATTAATCTTAAAAGAGGAATTTTGGATATAGATAATAAATATAATAAGGCTAAGTACAATATAGAATTGGTAAAAGAAGGGGATAATTTAATTGTTTTGGCTTCTCATAATGGTAATAATTATAATTCTTATTTTGGAAAACTTAAAGATATGGAACTTAGTGATACTATTGATTATTATTATGATGGTAAGATTTATAGGTATATTTATACTGATGATTATGAGATAAGAAAAGATGGATATGCTGATATATACAGAAAGGATAATGAGAAAGCAATTGTTTTAGTTACATGTAAGGATAATAGCTCTGATGGCCAGATTGTATTTGTTGGTTATTTAAGTGAAGTTTTAGAATACTAAAAAGGTAAGGAATTTTCCCTTGCTTTTTTATATGTATCGTGATAGAATTATTATAGGTAAGAGAGGTAAGAAATGGCTAGAAGAAAGAATATTAACCTTACGGATCATATATCATATCGTATTATTGATAATACTATTTATTTGTTTCAAAATAATGATAAGATAGATGATGATGAAATGGAACTATTATATAAAAAGGTTTCTTTAATAATTGAAGATAATGATATTTCATATATAAATATTTCTGCTAGAAATATAGAGCAAAGAAAAGAACTTTATCAAAATTTAGGTTTTTCATTGTCATATTATGATGTTAATAAACTTAATTTATTGTATGCTGGTGAAAAAAATAAAAAGGAATATCGATGTTATGGAATTATGACTAAAAAAGATTTTTTTGATAGTATTAATAGTAGAAATATAATTGATGTTGGAGAAAAGAGGGTTATTAATTCTAATTCTGGTTTTGTATATAATATGTTTTTATTATTTACAGGTATTATATTTCTTTGCTATTTATGTGTTCAAGGGGCTATTTATTTGGTTAAATAGAATGGAGGAAAGTTATGTCATTGGATAGTGTGCTAGTTATACTTAGAGCGATTATTGATATTTCGCTTGTTTGGATGGTTATATATTTTATCCTTAAAAATATTAAAAATAATGTGAAAATGATTCTTTTATTTAAGGGAGTATTTGTAGTTTTAATTGTTAAGATTCTTAGCGATACACTTAATTTAACTACGATAGGATTACTACTAGAATATGTTATAATGTGGGGTCCATTGGCCTTGATTATTATATTTCAACCAGAAATTAGAAGTATTCTTGAGCATATTGGTAGAAAGCAATTGCTTGGTAGACACAAGGTACTTACTTTGGATGAGCGTGAAAAGCTTGTATATGAGGTAATGGCTGCAGTTGATTATTTGAGGAAAAATAGGATAGGGGCTTTGATTGTTTTAGAAAGAGATATTAGTCTTAATGAATATATAGAAAGAAGTAAACCTATTTATGCAGATATTTCTTCTGAACTATTGATTTCAATATTTTTCCCAAGAAATCCTCTTCATGACGGAGGCGTAATTATTCAAGGAAATAAAATTACTTCTGCTGGAGCGGTATTTCCAATAAGTATTAATAGTAAAATAAGTAAAAAACTTGGTACTAGACATAGGGCTGCTATTGGTATAAGTGAAGAGTCTGATGCTATTGCCATTGTTGTTAGTGAAGAAACTGGAAAAATATCAATAGCGGTAGGTGGAAACCTTAACTATAATCTTTCTCTAGATGATGCTAGAATGATTTTAATTGAAGAACTTAAACCTAAAAAGGAAGTTTTACTAGATGATGAGTTTGAAGATGAGGAGGAAGATAATAATGAAAGTAATTAAGAAAATTATTAAGTCGATAAAGAAGTTTTTCAGAAAGATTTTTGCTTTTATTGATAAAGTTATAATAACTCCTATTACAAAGTTTGGATTATTTGTTGGTGAAAAGACTGATAAGAATGCTGGTAAATTTGAAAGATGGTTAAATAAAAAAAATACGCTTGTATTTATATCTTTGCTTATGGCTTTACTTTTATTCTTTTATGTTGATAATCAAGCTAGTACAGTAATTGATAGTGCTGCTGAGGTACTTCATAATCAAACAGTTGATGCAACTTATAATAAAGAGGCTTATGTTATTGAAGGTGTTCCGGAAACTGCTGATGTTACATTAATTGGTAGAACTGTTGATTTATATCTTGCAAAACAGTTATCTACTGGTAAAGTTAGTGTTGATTTATCGAATTTGAAAGAGGGTACTCATAAAGTTGATTTGAGTTATGAGAGTTCTATTAATTCTGTTACTTATAAACTTGATCCTTCTTCAATTACTGTTAATGTTTATCCTAAAGTATCACAAACTAAAACGGTTACTATAGATGTTATTAATAAAGATAAACTTGATAGTAAGCTTTCTATTCAATCTGTTTCTTTAGATAAAGAAGAAGTTATTATTAAGGGGGCAGATGATGAAAAATCAATTCATAATATTAATAAAGTTGCTACTGTTAAGGCACTTGTTGATGTTGGAAGTATAGTGGATCCTAAAGCTGGTGTTAATACTATAGATAAGGTTAAGTTAGTAGCATATGATAAATATGGAAATGTTGTTGATGTTGAAATAGTTCCAGAGACTGTTACTGCTACTGTTAATATTGAATCTTATAGTGGTACTGCTAAACTTAAGGTAATTCCTAAGAATATTGATAAGATTGCTTTTGGAAAGGCTATTAGTTCTATTACTACTTCGGTTAATACGGTTAATATTTATGGTGAACAAGATATTGTTAATAAATATGGAGAGAGTTATATACCTATTGAAGTTGATGTGGCTGGACTAACAGAAAGTAAAACTTATAATATAGTAGTTCCTAAACCTGATGGTATTAGAGAAGTATCTGAAAAAACGATAACTGTTAAAATTAGTTTAGGAAAAGAAGAAAGCATGGAAGTTGATGATATAAAGATTGATGCTATTAATCTTGGACCTAATTTGAAAGCTGGTGCTATTGGGGAAAATTCTTCTAAGACGACGGTAGTTGTTAAGGGTACTAAAGAAGTTCTTGATACTATTGATAGTACTACTATTAAAGCAATTGTTGATTTGACTGGTTTAGGTGAAGGAGAACATACTGTTAATGTTAAAGTAAGTGGTGAAGAAGTTAAAGCTAATTACTTTGCTAAGACAACAAAGATTAAAGTTAGAATTACTAAAAGTTAATGATGTATTTTGACTAGTTTTGTCGAATGTAATGAAATTATTTTGGTTATGTGTTATCCTTTTAATAGAGGAGAGGATAATGATGCCAAGTTATATATTAGTTGAAGATATTTTTGATGAGATGAGTCAGAATATTAGTTATATTAAAATTAATTGTTACTTAAAAGAAGGAAGAAAAAGTTAATTTCTTCTTTCTTTTCTTGTTATTTTGTTGTATAATTTTTATATGAGGTAGGTGTTAAATATGGGAAGAAAGAAAAAAGTAGAGAGTACTGAAAATAAAACTATTAAATTAGAAAATACTAATAAGAAGAATTATAATGTATCAGAAGGCTTTTATTACATATTGGGATTAGTCCTTGCTTTAGTACTTATTTTTGCTACTAATGAACTTCTTAGTACGGTTAATTATTTGTTTGTTGTAATATTTTCTATAGTAGCGGTTATTAGAGTTATTAATTTTATTATGGATAAGGAGTATTTAAAGAAAGATTATTCTGGTATAATTATGGGTATTATGTGTTTATGGCTTGCTTTATTTACTTTTAAATATGGTCAATTCTTATTCTTAGAATTACTTCCAGTACTTGTTTCTTTATTATTATTTTTTATGGGTATTAGTAGTCTTATTAAGTATTTTGATAGAAAAGTTACTGCTAATATGATTGTTAGTATTGTATCTATTATACTTGGTATTATTCTTATCTTTGTATCTAAGAGTGCTATGTATATATTCTTTAAGATAGTTGGAATATATATATTTGTTATGGTTATTCTTGATTTTATTAATTATAAGAAGATTAAAGATAGTAATAGTATTATTAGTGAGTAATAACTTAGATTTATTTCTAAGTTTTTTTAATCCTTACAAACCTGTAGTTTTGTAAGGTATGACTGAACCTTATTGTTTCAGTCATAAAGTATTTGGTTATGTTGTAGTTAGAAAGTTTACACCCCGACTATGATATCTTATAGTTATTCCTATATTGACTTATAGGCTATATAGGACAGAAAAAGACCTAGGCTTTTTCTGAAAGGTAATATTTTTAATAAAATTGATAAAAAATATGTTCAAATGTTTGATTTTATGATATAATTAATAACTGTGAGAAAAAGAAGGTGTATTTTATGAAAATTAGAAATGTTGCTATTATAGCGCATGTAGACCATGGTAAAACTACTTTAGTTGATCAATTACTTAAGAAATCTGGTACTTTTAGAGATAATGAACAAGTTGAAGTTAGAGCAATGGATTCAAATGATATAGAAAGAGAAAGAGGTATTACTATTCTTGCTAAGACTACTTCAATTCATTATAATGGATATAAGATTAATATTCTTGATACTCCAGGACATGCTGATTTTGGTGGTGAAGTAGAAAGAATTATGAATATGGTTGATGGTGTTTTATTATTAGTAGATGCTTATGAAGGTACAATGCCACAAACTAGATTCGTTCTTAAGAAAGCATTAGAAGCTGGAGTTAAACCTATTGTTGTTATTAATAAGGTTGATAAACCTACTGCTAGAGTAGAGAAAGTACTCGATGAAGTTATTGATTTATTTATTGAACTAGGAGCTAGTGAAGAACAACTTGATTTTAAAGTTGCTTATGTTAGTGCTTTAAATGGTACTGCTAGTTTAGATCCAGATATTAATACACAAAGTGAAAGTTATGATGATATTTTTAATTTAATTATTAATGAGATTCCTGAACCTAATGCTAATCCAGATGGTAATTTACAATTTCAACCTGCACTTTTAGATTATAATGAATATGTTGGTAGAATTGGTATTGGTAAAGTTCATAGTGGTACTTTAAAAGTTAATGAAATGGTATCTTGTGTTAGATTAGATGGTAGTATTAAACAATTTAGGATTCAAAAATTATTTGGCTTTGATGGTCTTAAGAGAGTAGAAATTAATGAGGCTAAGGCTGGGGATATTGCAGCAGTTGCAGGTCTTATGGATATTTCTGTTGGTGAAACGGTATGTAATGTTGGTAAAGAAGAGGCTCTTCCTATACTTAGAATTGATGAACCTACTTTAAAAATGACATTTATGGTTAATAATAGTCCTTTTGTTGGTAGAGAGGGTAAGATTGTTACTGCTAGAAAAATTGGTGAGAGATTATTTAAAGAGACACAAAAAGATGTTAGTTTAAAAGTAGAAGAGTCTGGTAATGAGTCTTGGGTTGTATCTGGTAGAGGTGAACTTCATTTATCTATTCTTATTGAAAATCTTAGAAGAGAAGGTTTTGAACTTCAAGTATCTAAGCCTGAGGTTATTATTAAAGAAATAGATGGTGTTAAGTGCGAACCTTATGAAGATGTTCAGATTGAAGTTAGTGATGACTGTGTAGGTAATGTTATTGAAGCTCTTGGTTTAAGAGGTGGAAAGATGGATAATATGTCTAATGTTAATAATTTAATTAGACTTAATTATACTATTCCTTCAAGAGGGTTAATTGGTTTTAATACTAACTTTATGACTATGACTAAAGGTTATGGTATTCTTAATCATACTTTTAAAGAGTATTTACCTATTGAAGATATTAATTCTACTGAGAGAAAAGTTGGTGTACTTGTTGCTACTGAGGCTGGTAAGGCTACCGCTTATGCTTTAGGTCAATTAGAAGACAGAGGTGTTATGTTTATTGAACCTGGTACTGAAGTGTATGAAGGTATGATTGTTGGTGAATGTAATAGAGAGAACGACCTTGCTGTTAACGTTGTTAAGGGTAAACAACTTACTAATACAAGGGCATCAGGGTCTGACCATACTGTTGTACTTAAAAGACCTAGACCTCTTACTCTAGAATATTGTTTGGATTATATTAATACTGATGAGTTAGTAGAGATTACTCCGGAAAATATTAGACTTAGAAAGTTTATTTTAAATACGGAAGCAAGAAAGAAGTTTGATGCAAAGAAATAACTTCTTTTTTTATATAAAAAAAATACCTAGATAGGTAGGTATTTAGTTATTTTATTCCTTTACTTTTATATTCATCGAATAATTCTTTGAATCTAGCAAAATGAATTATTTCTCTTTGTCTTAAGAATAGTAATGGTCCTATGACATCGGGATCATCTGTTAGATTGATTAAGTTTTCATAAGTAGCTCTAGCTTTTTGTTCTGCTGCCATATCTTCTGATAAGTCGGCGAGTGGGTCTCCGGTTGTTGCAAAATATGATACGGTAAATGGTACGCCATTAGAGTCAGTTGGATATAGTCCATAGCCATGTTCGGCATAGTGAGATTCTAATCCAGCTTCTTTCAATTCTTTTAGAGTGGCGCCATTTAGTAGTTGATATATCATAGCGGATATCATTTCAACATGGGCTAGTTCTTCAGTTCCAATATCGGTAAGCAAAGCTTTTCCTTTATCATCTGGCATTGTATATCTTTGATTTAGATAGCGGAAAGCTGCTGCTAACTCGCCGTTAGCGCCTCCATATTGCGTTACGAGATATTTTGCCATACGTAAATCTTTCTTTTTGATGTTAACGGGATATTCTAATGATTTTACATATTTCCACATTATTTTTGCACCTCCCATGGCCATGGTGAATTATTCCATAGCCAAATATTTGTTTGGACGGGACTATTTAGTGTCATAGGTCCATATTTACTTTCATAGATGGTTATTAATTCTTTTTCTTTTTTTAAATAACTATTATATTTGTTTAAGATATTGGTATTATTTGGATATAGATCTAGGTATAGTCCTAATTCGATTATAGCAAATCTATTTTCATCTATTTGTAGTATTAAATCTTCTCTTTCATTTGAGGCTTTTAACTCTTGTGGTTTATAGTTTTTGTATTCATCATATAGATTATTAAATAAATTACCTCTCTTGAATCCTATTTGTGAGTCTGTGATATTACTATTGGTGTTTGTATTTGGTATTGTATAATTATTAGGGAACATATTTTGATAGTTCATATCAGTTATCATGGTATTTGGGTTTGTCATAAAGTTCATATCATTATAGTTATTTAAATAATTATAATAATCGTTAAAATTATTCATATTTTTTTCCTCCTAAAATAGGTTATGATACTTAGGTGTTTTGTGTATAGGGTAATTACCTAAGTAAATATTATTTTTTTCTTGACAAAGATTTAATTGTGTAGTATGATTTAATTGTACTAGTGCAAATAGTACAGTCATATATTGATGGTGAAAGGAGATTTTATATGATAAAGATAGATAAATTATCAAAGAAATATGATAAAGACTATGTACTTAAAGATCTTAGTTGTAATATTAAAGATAATTCTATTTATGGTTTAGTAGGAGCAAATGGATCTGGTAAGAGTACACTTCTTAGGACTATTATGGGTATATATGAAGCTGATGGTGGTGTTATATCTGTTGATGGTGAAGAAGTATATGATAATGAAATTATGAAACAAAAAATGGTTTTTGTACAAGATGATTTATTCTTTTATCCGGGTTATACTTTAATGGATACTGCTAAATGGTATGAAGCAATGTATAAGAATTTTGATATGAATTATCTTAAGGAATTAGCAGGCTTACTTAACCTTAAACTAGATAAGAAAATTAGTACATTTTCGAAAGGAATGAAAAGGCAATGTGCGCTTATATGTGCTATATCTACTAACTGTGATTATATGTTTTTTGATGAGACTTTTGATGGACTTGATCCAGTTATTAGAAATACTATGAAGAAAATTCTTATTAAACAAATGAATAAGAAGAGAACTACAATTGTTATGACTAGTCATAATCTTAGGGAACTTGAAGATATTTGTGATAATCTTGGTTTATTATATCAAGGTGGTATTTTGTTTGAGAGTGATATAGATACTATTAAGACAAATATGTTTAAAGTTCAGATATCTTTTGAAAAGAATTTTGATAAAGAAGATTTTGAAGATTTTGATATTTTAAGTTTTAAAAAGCAAGGTAGTGTTGCTACGATTATTATTAAAGATAATGATGGTAAGAGTAAAAAGAAGTTAGAGAAGATGAAACCTTTAATACTTGATTATCTTCCACTTACTTTGGAAGAAGTATTTATTTATGAAATGGAGGCATTAGGATATGAATTTAACAAGTTTGTTTAATTTTAATTATTTAAAAGAAAATATTAAGAAGTCTAAAGCTATTATTCTTTTATGTATGTTATTACTTCCTATTCTTAATGGTATTATTCTTCTTATGCATGGTAGTACTGGTAATAATTTTGTTGCTAGTATTTATGATGTATCTGGTATTATATTATTTGGTATGTATATTATACCGTTAGTTCTTTCTATTACTTTGTTTAGTTTTATATATAAAAAGGGAGCAGTTGATTTTACTTTATCAATGCCCATTAATAAAAGACAAATATTTTTAACTAATACTATAGGTGGAATGGCTATTATACTTATTATGCAAATTATTAATTTTATTGTTATGTTATTAGTTAGTTTAATATATAGTAATATTATTGTTTCTTATAAGATGTTATTTGATATTTTACTTATGTATTCTATATCCTATATATTTGTATTTGTTTGTACTAATATTGCCGCTAGTGTATCTTCAAATAAGATTACAACAATAGTAGTTACTTTACTTATTATGTTTTTAATTCCATTTATTAGTACATTTATTAATTCTAATGCTTTTACTTATTATGGTAATAGTGATGTTAAAGTTGAATGTGTAAATGATAGTTGTAAGCCAAAAAATTATTATTGTGATACTGTTAAATGTGAAATAGATAAAAAGAATAATATTTATACTGCTAATATAAGAAAGTATGATAATGTTACTTATACTTTACCTTATGAATTTATTAAAGATAATTTATTTGGAATTGAAAGTGATAATAGAGTAAATACTTCAATTATTAAGATGATTATACTTAGTATTATATATATAATAGTGGGTACAGTGTTATTTAGTAATAAGAGGTTTGAAATTGTTGGAACTTCATTTAGAAGTGAGAAAGTACATATTTTAGTTAGAACTTTAACTACTATTCCTATTGTATGTTTTGCTTATGTTGTACTTAAAAATAGTAGTATATCTAGTTATGACTTTTTCTCTATTGTCTTACTGCTTGTACTTATATTTACTTATTTAATTATATATGATTTGATTACAAGAAAGAAAGTTACTAATTTCTTTAAAATGGCTATTTGTTTAGCAATAGTTGGTGGTGTTACTACAGTAGTGGGAGCATTAGTGGATGTTGATAGTTATAGTATTAAGGCTAAAGATGTTAAAGAGATTTCTTTTTTAGATGATAATGGTAATGTTATTGGAAGTACTAAGAATACAGAAGTTATTAATAATAGTATATCTTTACTTTTAGATACTGAAGCTTTAGAAAATTATACTTATAACTATACTATTAAGACTAAAGTAAAAGGTAGTACATATCGTTTTAATATTTATACTACTAAAGATAATTATAATCATATTAATAATATTCTTATTAATGATAAAGAATTTAGTAAAGATTTTAATAAATATAAAAATAATGATATATTTGGTATTAAATATAAAGATGGTTATAATAGAACAAATAATAGTAATCTTTCTGATATGATTGTTAATAAATATAAAAATGATAAGAATATATTTATGAATAATAATAGCAATAATGATTTATTTAATGTTACTCTTTATGTTTATAATGGTTTTAATGTAAAAGAAATTGACTTTGATGTAAGTGGAGATAAGAATTTAGAGGTTGGCCTTTTAAGATATTATAATGCTAATACCAAGAAGATGTTTAGTAAGATAAATAGTGATAATGATATATATAATTATTATATAGATGATACTTATTGTATATATAATTTTGAATATTATAATGAAATTAGTAAGTTTATTATAGATAATATAGATGATAATTTTGATATTAATAAAGATTATGGTTACATTAGTACTTATACACATAATGGAAAAAATGTTTTTGTTACTAATAAAGTAGATGAACTTAATTTATTAAAGAGTAAATATGCTTCTCTTGATACTGATGTAGTAATAGATGGGGAGTAGGTGATGAGAGATGAGACAGATTATGATTAATTTGGATTATCAAAGTAGAACTCCAATATATGAACAGATTGTTAATGGTATTGAGAAGTATGTGGCTTTAGGAATTCTTAAAGAGAAAACACAAATTCCTTCGATTAGAGAGATGGCTAGTAATTTAGGAATTAATCCTAATACGGTTAAGAAGAGTTATGATATATTAGAGGGTAGAGGGGTTATTACCACTATTAGCACCAAAGGAACTTTTATATCAGAAGATACTAAGAAGGCTACTAATGAGAAGATTAATAAAGAAATTAGTATTATTAGAGAAAAAATTGATGAACTTACTAAGATGGGTATTAGTTATGAAGAAGTTATAGAAAGGATAAAGAAATGAAAATATTAGAAGTTAAAAATTTATGTAAAAATTATGGTAAAGGTAGTACTTTAGTTAAGGCACTTGATGATGTATCTTTTTCAGTAGAAGAAGGAGAATTTGTTGCAATTGTTGGTTCTTCTGGTAGTGGTAAATCAACACTTTTACATATTTTGGGTGCTGTTGATAAACCTACTAGTGGAAAGGTTATTGTTGGGGACGTTGATGTTTTTAAACAAAAAGATGATGCTTTAGCAGTATTTAGAAGAAGAAAAGTAGGACTTATTTATCAATTTTATAATTTGATTCCTATTCTTAATGTTGAAGAAAATATGACTTTACCAATATTACTTGATGGTAAAAGTGTTGATAAGAATTATTTGAAAGAATTAATAGATATATTAGGATTAGAAAGAAGAATTAATCATTTACCTAATGAACTTTCTGGTGGACAACAACAAAGAGTATCAATAGGTAGAGCACTTATTTCAAGACCAGATATTATATTAGCGGATGAACCTACGGGAAATTTAGATTCTAAGGCTAGTAGAGAGATTATGGATTTACTTAGACTTTCTAATGAGAAATATGGTCAAACTATTATTATGATTACACATGATATGAATTTGGCTAAGACTGCTGATAGGATTATTACTTTAGAAGATGGCCATATTGTTAAGGATGAGAAGATAAAATGAGTATTTTAAATAGATTGACAATTAAGAATTTGCGTCTTAATAAAAAAAGAACAATTGTTACAATTATTGGTATTATTTTATCGACTGCATTGATGGTTGGTATTGGTTTACTTTTTTCTTCTTTTCAAGACTTGATGATTAGGGATACTATAGGTTATAGTGGTAAGTATGAGGCTAAGTATAATGATGTAGATTTAATAAAACTTAATGATATTAAGAATAAGAATTTTACTTACTTCTATGAAAAACCTATTGGTTTTAGTAAAATTGAATCTAGTAATGAATATAAGCCTTATATGTATATTACTAGTGTTAATAAGGAATATTTTAATGAACTTAAATTAGTTGATGGTAGTTTCCCTAAGAATGAAAATGAGGTTGTTATATCTAATCATGTTATAACTAATGGAGGACTTAATTATAAGGTAGGAGATATTGTTACTTTTACTTATGGAAGTAGGAATATAGATGGAAATATTACTTTAGCTAATAGTGAACTTGTTGATGGTGAGTTTCTTACTAATGAAGGTACTCATACTTATAAAATTGTTGGTATAGTTGATAGAAGTAATTTTGAAAGTTATTCTGCTTCTGGATATACAGCCTTTACAGTTGATGTAAATAGTGATAAGGGAAATGTAAACTTATATGTTATGTTTAATAAGAATAAAAAGATTATTAAACAGTCTGAAGAACTAGCTAAAGAATTAAACTATAATGGTGATATTAACTATAATAGTACTTTACTTGCTTTATATGGTGAAAGTACTTATGGTAATGTTATGTCTTCTATGGGTGGTATGATGATTATTATGCTATCTTTAGTTAGTATAGGTTGTATTATTGTTATTTATAATTCTTTTGCTATTTCAGTAATGGAAAGAAAGAAGGAATTTGGATTACTTTCTAGTATAGGCACTACGAAGAGACAGCTATCTCATACGGTGTTTTTTGAAGCTGTAGTTGTAGGGGTAATAGGTATTATACTTGGTATACTTGGTGCTTATATTGGTATTGGATGTGTTATACTTATTATTAATAATTTAATTAGTGATATGTTAGAATATAAATTACATCTTGTTACTAATCCTTTATTTATTATTATTCCAGTAATATTTATGATTATTGTTATTGGGGTATCAGCTTTTATCCCTTCTAGAAGAGCAAGTAAGGTTTCTCCAATTGAAGCTATTAGACAGAATGATGATATTAAAATTAATAAAAAGAAAATTAGAACAAGTAAGCTTGTTTTAAAGTTATTTGGAATTGAAGGAGAGATTGCTCTTAAGAATATTAAGAGAAATAAGAAAAAATATAGAGTTACTATTGTTAGTTTATTTATTAGTATTGTTTTATTTATATCTTTTTCTTCATATATGAATTATACTTTAAATACTGCTAGTAGTGTGATGGGTGAAGTGCCTTATGATTATCAGATTAGTTATTTTGGTGATGATCCTAATAATGATAAGGAAGCACTAGATAAAATTAATGAGATAGTTAAAAGTAGTGATGTTAAAGAATATGTTTCTTATAGTGTTAGTAATTTATCTATAATTGGTAATTATACTTATAGTGATGAATATCTTGATTTTTATAAGAGTGCTTATGGCGAGAATGGTATAAAGGCTTTAAATAATTTAAAATATCAGAGTATTTATATTTTAGTACTAGATGATAATTCTTATAATAAATATAAAAAGTTAATTGGTTTAGATAAAGATAGTGTTATTTTACTTAACAAATTCAAGGGTGTAAGTTATGGTAATAATAAGAGAGTTAATTATGATATTCCAGTAATTAATAGTGGTAATATTAATATTAAGATATGTAACTTTGATAATGATGATGATGTGGATACTACTAAGTATTGTAATAAGAATATAGATAATATTTTTGTTACTAATAAGTCTTTTGATTTGATTGAAGAGTTTTCTTATATGGATTATTTTAAACTTATTGTTAATAAGAAATTATATGATAGTATATCTGATAGTAGTACTCATTATACACAGTTTAATATTATAAGTGATAATACTAATAATATTGATAAATTAACTAAAGATTTAGATAAATATAGTAATGTTAATTATACTAATATTAAAGAAGCTATGAAGCAAGCTAATAATTTAATATTGGTTGTTAAAATACTTATGTATGGTTTTATTAGTTTAGTTACTTTAATAGGTGTTACTTCGGTATTTAATACAATATCTACGAGTATGGCACTTAGAAAGAGAGAATTTGCTGTTCTTAGAAGTATTGGTCTTACTAATAGAGGATTTAATAAAATTTTATTCTTTGAAAGTTTATTCTTTGGTATGAAGTCTTTAATATTTGCTATACCTGTTAGTATAGGTATTACAGTGCTTATTCATTATGCACTTGCGGATATGGTGAGTATAAGTACGATTATTATTCCTTGGAAATATATTATTATATCTATTGTATCAGTATTTGTAATTGTACTTCTTACAATGATGTATAGTACTAGTAAGATTAAAAAACATAATATTATTGAACAGATAAGAGAAGAAAATATTTAAAAAAATACTTTCTTTTTCTTTAGGTTTGATATATAATTAAATAGAGGAGAGTGATTAATATGGCAAAATTTTGTACTAATTGTGGAAATGAACTTCCAGAAAATGCTGCGATGTGTGTTAAGTGTGGGAAAATGGTTAATGAAAATATAAGTACAAATAAAAATACTTCAAATGGAAATGACAAGAAAAAGAAAGGATTACCAACATGGGCAATTGTTTTAATTGTTATTGGTTGTGTTATTATTATTCCTATTATTATAGCTGTTGTTCTTGCCATTGTTGGATTTAAATATGTAAAAGATAATGATATTGATATTAAGGAATATATCGAAGAGAGTGCTACTATGAAGGGAACTATAGGTGATACTTTAAGTGGTGATGATGTTAAAATCACTTTAACTGATGCTCTTATGTATTCTAGTATTGAAGGAGAATCTTTTACTGATACTCCTGCTGAAGGGAAAGAATATTTAGTATTTTTCTTTAATATCGAGAATGTTAGTGACGAGGATAAATTTGTATCTGCATATAATTTTACGGGATATGCAGATGATACTATGGTTGTAAATAAGTTATTATTTAATGATGTTGATAATGTTCAATCGTTGAGTGCTGATTTGGCTCCTGGTAAAAAGGTTAGAGGGTATGTTGCATATGAAATAGATACTAATTGGAAACAATTTGATATTCATTATAAAGAAAATTCTTTTGATTATAATGATAGTATGATTTTTACAGTTGTTAATGAAGAGAATAATCAAAATAATAATAATGCTTAATGATGGCATATTATTTATGAAGGAGGATAAACTATGAATGTAGTAGATGTTATAATTATTGCTCTTTTAATAGTAGGTGGAGTAGCAGGATTTAAGGCTGGAGTTATAAAGAAACTTACTGATTTTATTGGTATGTTTGTAGTTATTATTTTAGCTTTTTATCTTAAAAATTATATATCAGTGATTATGTACGAAAATTTACCTTTTTTTAATTTTTTTGGGCTTATTAATGGTATTGATGCTTTAAATATTTTACTTTATGAAGTAATTGCCTTTTTAGTTATATTTATTGCTCTACTATTTGTATTAAAGGTTGTTCTTACACTTACTGGTTTAATTGAAAAGATACTTAAGGCTACGGTTATACTTAGTATTCCATCTAAATTACTTGGTATTGTAGTAGGAGTTATTGAAATGTATGTATATTTGTTTTTAATACTTGTTATTGTTTCATTACCAATATTTGATTCTTCATTTTTAAAAGATTCTAAAATGAATAATTTTATTCTTAATAATACACCTGTTTTATCTAGTGTATCTGAAGAGATTATTGATATTTATGGTGATGTTTATAATATTATAGATAATAGAAAAGGTAAGACTAATGAGCAATTAAATGAAGAAATATTAAAGGTATTAATTGATAAGAAAGTTGTTACTAAGGAGTCTGCTAAAAAGTTAGTTGATAGGAATAAAATACATATTAATGATAAGTCAATAGTAGAATAGGAGGTTTGTTATGGGATTAATTCATTATGAAAATGATTTTGATGATTTGATTAAGGATACTGCTATTGTAGATTTTTATGCTACATGGTGTGGTCCTTGTAAGATGTTTGGTCCAGTATTTGAAGAGGTTTCTAAGGAAAGTGATATTAATTTTGTTAAAGTTGATGTTGATAAGGATAGTGAAATTGCTAGGAGATATGGTGTTATGACTATTCCAACAGTTATTTTGTTTAAAAATGGTGAGGAAGTTAAGAGAAATATTGGATATATGTCTAAGGAAGAACTTGTTGATTTTATGAAATAGTAATAGATAGTTGTTACTATTTCTTTTTTTTGTTGAAAAAATATTGATTTTATTCTGGTTTTTTGATATGATTATTATGATAGAAGAGAGGAGGAGTTATTCATGGAAAAGGAAGATAAGAGAGGAGTATTTTTTGGGGTTATAGGAGTACTTACTTTAATAGTGGCTATAATCGGAGCATCATTTGCTTACTTTTCAATTAATGCTAGTAGTAGAAAAGATGCTTTAACTGTTAATGCTGCATCTGTTAAAATTAAATATTTAGAAGGTGATCAAATAGCTATTAATAATTTGATTCCATCTACACAAGCAATTGCTTTAGAAACTCAAAGAAGAGCATTAAATGGTGAAAAATATACTGATAGTGAAGGACAACAACATGATTATCAAATATGTAAAGATGATAAAAACTATACAGTATGTGGCGTTTATGATTTTGAATTACAAAATAATGGTGAAAATGCTGTAGATATTAAGGCATTTGTTATACCTACTGCACTTCAAGAAGCAGTTACTGATGCTGAAAATCCTGAAAATAACAAAGAGGCTGAAATTGGATTTACTAATTTGAAATTTGTTATGTATGATAGAACAGATGCTGGTGATAAAGATAATGGTACTGCATTATATACTGGCGCAGTTAATTATAATGAATCAGGTTTCGGATTATTGGGTACTGATATTGCAAAAACTGCTAATATAGCTGGTAATGGAACTACTAAGAAGTATCGTTTATTCTTCTGGTTAGATGAACAAGGTGAAGCTAATAATGCTGAACAAGGTGCTACTTTTAAAGGTACTGTTCACATAGATCTTGCCGGTGCTGAAAATAGTAATATTACTGGTAAAGCAGATACTTTACAATAAAATAATTAAAAGCAATTTTTAATATTGCTTTTTTTTTATAATTTTGCTATCATTATAATAGGAGTGATGATATGGAAAGTAGAAGTAGAAATGATATTTTTTATTTAATTTTATTAATACTTACTGTTGTTACTATGCTGATAGGTATTACTTTTACTTATTTATCGCTTATTGCAAAAGATAAAAACGATAGTACTAGGGTACAAACTGGTAGTATATCTATTAACTATATTGATGGTGAAAAAATAGATACATATGCTTTGATTCCTATTAATGAACCTACTTTAAATACTAAATATTCTGTTTATAAAAAAAGATTTTCTGTTAGAAGTGATGGCTCATTAGATCAAACTTTGGATATTTATATTAATGTTACGGATAATAAGTTTAAAAATAATGCTTTAGGTTTTTCACTTTATGATTCAGATAATAGAAAGATTGCTACTGGTAGAATACCTTCTAGTGGTAGAGTGAATTTGATATCTAATGAATATTTGAAAAATAATACAACTAATTATTATACTGTTTTGATATGGCTTCAAGATGATAATACTAATCAAAATTATGAAATGGGTAATACTTTTGTTGGAGGATTTGATATAGATGCTCAACAATTAAAATATGAATAACTACTTTGGTAGTTTTTTCTTTACTTAGAAAGTAATTTAGTATATAATTTATTTAGGTGATGATATATGTGTGGTAAGATTATAAAACTTAATGATTATGAATTTAAATTTGGTCAAGAAACTGTATATTTAAATGTTTATGCTCTTTTTAAGAGTAAAAAATCTGGGAATAAATATGTTATATATAGTTATGATAATAAGAAATTATATAGTGGTTCAGCATTTCTTAGAAATAATGAAGTTGTAGTTATGGTATCTAAAAGTGAACTTGATAGTGAGATAGAAGATTTTGTGAAAAAATTACTTGTAGATGATATAAACGAAGATTATGAACTTATTTCTTTGGATAAAGTTAATTCAGTACAAGTTATCGATGAAAAATTATGTGATTTTGATGTTGATATAAATAAACTTTTCGATATTACTATTCCTAAGCCTGAAATTAAGATGGTAGAAGAACCTAAAAAGAAAAGAAGTGCTGCTCCTATGTTTTTTGTTTTATTTGTAGTGGTGGTTGCGGCATTTTTCTTCTTTAATCCAGAAGTTATTAATGGTAAAAATGTTAAATATATTTGTAATAAGACTTATAATCATGAAAAACTACCGGCATCTGTTAATGAAAAAATAGAAATATTGTTTAATGGGAAGGGAAAAGTACAAAAGATTGATGTGAAGTCTGATTATGTATTTAATGATGTTAATTATTATAAAGAGTTTAGAGATAAAAGTTATTTTTATCAATATTTTACTGATGGTGATACTTATAAATTTGATGATAGTACATATACTTATAAATTATTTTCTAGTATTGATACTAATAGTGATTTCTTTCTTCCTACATCAGAAAATCAATTAATTAAATATTATCAAGATAATAATTATACTTGTAAGGTTGTGCAAGAATGATTAAGAAAAATAATTTTTATTTGTTATATAGTGAAGATAAATCACTTTTAAATAATGAAGTTGATAAACTTAAAAGGAATTTAAATATTACTAGTGAAAGTATATATTATGATATTGAGAATGTTTCGGATATTGTTGTGGAGGCTTCTACTATTGGGATGTTTGATCCATATAAATTTATTGTTGTTGATAGTGGTAGTTATTTTTTACAGAAGAGTGAACTTGATATTTCTTTATTAGAGGAATACTTTAATAATTATAATACTAATAGTTATTTGATATTTATTTTAAATAGTGGTAGTGTTGATAGTAAGAAGAAATTATATAAATTAATTAATGATAATGGTACTATTAATAAACTTAATGTTACTGAAGAATATTTGGATACTTTTGTTAGAAATTATATTAAAGATAATGGATTTACTATGAATAATACGGATATTAAGTTCTTTTTGAGTAGATGTAATAAAGATATTGATAATATTAAAAATGAGCTTGATAAACTTATGTTATATAAGTTAGAAAATAAAGTTATTGATAAGGATGATATTACTTTACTTATTGATGAAGATATAGATGATACTGTGTTTGAACTTGTTAGTTCTATTCTTAAAAACGATAGTAATAAAGCAATGAAGTTATATTATAATTTTATTAATAATGGGATGGATGTTAGTCAGATAATTGCTATTATTGCTAGTCAGATTAGGTTACTATTTCAAGTTAAGAGATTATATAACAGTGGTAAGTCTAATGAAGAGATTGCTAAGATACTAGAATTTAAAAGTCCATATAGGGTTAAGTATTTACTTAGTGACTGCTACTATTATAGTGAAGATGATTTGATTAAGTATTTATCTAAATTAGCGGATATTGATAAAAATATTAAGAATGGTAATGGTGATGGTAAGTTTCTTTTAGAACTTTTTATTGCAAAAAAAGATATGTAATTTTTGGTTACATACCTTTTTTTATATTTGATAGGGCTTTTTCTTTTTCTTCATCAGTACTATTATTCCAAAATAATTCAAATAATACTCCTAATCCTATTAGAGGATCTTCATCATGTGATGCTATTGATTCCTCAATTGAATTTCTTATTTCTTCTATATTATCTTCTTTGAAGTTAGAAATTATATAAGCTCTTATATCTATATTATTCATGTTATCACCATTATTAATATGGTTATTTATTTTTGATTTATACGTTGTAAAATACTCTTTAGTATGATATTCTATTTATGGTGATATTTATGTCGATATATATTCATATTCCTTTTTGCAATAATATTTGTAGTTATTGTGATTTTTGTAAGGTATATTATAATAAGAAATATATTTATAGTTATTTAGATAATCTTAAGAAGGAGATTAGTAGTAGATATAAGGGTGAGAAAGTAAATACTATTTATATAGGAGGAGGTACTCCATCTAGTTTAGATATAGATGAACTTAGGTATTTATTTGATATTATTAGTGTTTTTGATAAGGATATTTACTGTGAATTTACTATGGAGTGTAATATTGATTCTATTAATGAGGAAAAACTTATTATTATGAAGAAATATGGTGTTAATAGGGTTAGTGTAGGAGTAGAATCTTTTGATGATGATGTAATTAAATATTTGGGAAGAAATCATGACAAAAGAATAGTTTTTGAAAAGATTGGTTTAGTAAAGAAATATTTTGATAATATAAATATTGATTTAATATATGCTGCTTATGATGATATTAATGTTTTGAAAGAGGATATTGAATGTTTTTTAGAACTTGATATTCCACATATTTCTACTTATAGTTTGATTATTGAAGATAATACGATATTAAAGATTAATGATATTAAGAATATTGATGAAGATCTGGATTATGAGATGTATAATTATATTCAAGATACTTTAGAGAAGAATGGGTATATTCATTATGAGATTAGTAATTATGCTAGAAGTGGATATCAGTCTAAACATAATTTAGTTTACTGGAATAATGGTGAATACTATGGTTTTGGTTTATCTAGTGTTAGTTATATTGGTAATAAGAGAATTAGTAATACGAAGAATTTAAGTAAGTATTTAAGTGGTAGTTATTTAGATTATGTTGAAGAAGAAGATAAAGATATTCTGATGGAGAATGAAGTAATGCTTGGACTTAGAAAGTTTGATGGTATAAATTTAGATGAGTTTAAAGAAAAATTTAATGTTTTATTAGAGGATGTTTATGATATAGATGATTTAGTTAGAGATGGTTATTTGATAAAAAAAAATAATTATCTTAAAATTAATAAGAAATATATGTATATTTCTAATGAAGTTATTGTTAGAATGTTTAAATAATGGTATAATATATTTATATAAGAAGAAAGAAGGAAGATTATGGAAGGTTTTATTAAAGTTATTACTAGTGAAAAGTTTTATTTACCTTTTGTTTATGTTATAGTAGGTTTACTTCTTTATTTAGTTGTTAATAGTGTTATTAATAAGCTTACTGCTAAACATAAGAGTACTAGAGGTAGGGATAAGAGGAAAGATACGATAATTGATTTATCTAAGAATATTTTTAAATATATAATTGTTATATTAATTATATTACAAATATTAAAATTATATGGGGTTGATACTACTAGTATTATTGCTTCAATTGGAGTATTTGCTGCGGTTATTGGTCTTGCTTTTCAAGATATTTTAAAGGATTTATTAGCGGGAATTTCTATTATTTTTGATAATAAGTTTGCTGTTGGAGATACTGTTGAAATTAATGGTTTTAGTGGCGTTGTTATTCAGTTAGGACTTAGAACTACTAAGATTAAATCTTTTAGTGGGGAGATTAAATCAATTGGTAATTCTTCATTTAATGAGGTTATTAATTATAGTTTGTCTGATGCTGTATTATATATTAAACTTAATGTAGCATATGATACTAATTTGGAAAAACTAGAGAAAGTTCTTTCGGATATTAGGGAAGATGTATTAAAGATAGATGGTGTTATTAAATATGAACTTAATGGTGTTGATGCTTTTGCGGATTCTTCAATTGTATATATGGTTAGTGTTACTTGTAAGGCTCCTAATAGGTATTCTGCTAAGAGAGCATTTCTTAGATTAGTTAAGGATACTTTTGATAAAGAAAAGATTGAAATACCATATACTACTGTAGATATTAATGTAAGGAAGTAGATGTTATGAATAAAATTGAATATTTTAATAAAGAATATAGTTATATAAAAGATGATAAGAAGAGAGAAGATCTTAAGTTATTAGTTAATGAATTACCTGATTACTTTTTTGATATTCCTGCTTCTAGTACTGGTAAATACCATCCGGATTTTGCTAGAAGTGAGCATGGACTTGTTAAACATACTAAAGTAGCAGTTAGATTTGCTAAGGAACTTTTAGATAATCCAGGACTTAATAATTTTAGTGATAATGAAAAGGATATTATTATTATGGCTATTGTTTTACATGATGGGTGTAAAAGTGGTAGAGTAAAAGAAAAGTATACGAGATTTGATCATCCGTTAGTGGTATGTGAACTTATAAAAGAAAGTAGGAGTAAATTATCTCTTACTGATGAAGAATTTAATTTACTTATTAGGGTTATTTCTTCACATATGGGTATTTGGAATAAGGATTATAATGGTAATGAGGTTTTACCTATACCTAAAGATAAGTATCAGAGATTTGTACATATGTGTGATTATTTATCTAGTAAGAGGTTTATTGATGTTAAGTTTGATGGAATTGATATTAGAGACTAATATATTTAGTCTTTTTTTCATATATTTAGATAGGTGAATTTATGAAATATAGATATTTTATGCTTCCTTTTATTATTATTTTTTTAATGATACTGGTTATTGATTATAATAGTGAGATTGTTAATAAGGTACTTATTGATAGTAATAGAACTATTAATTATCCTTTTTTTGATAATGATAATATTGATTTATTTATTGAGAATTATTTGAATATGACTTCTAATAATTATAGTGATGATATTTTTATTGATTATGATGGTTATTTGAAAGAGAATAAATATTATTTGAATTTTTATAAATATATAGTAGGATCAGGAAAGATATCTAATGATATTGATAGTTTTATTATTGATATGGATAATGATAAAGTGGAGAAGGGGATAGCTAGTACTTATATGAATGATTATATTATTTATGATAATGATATTACTAGTAATAAATATATTGCTCTTACTTTTGATGATGGACCTAATTATAATACTAATAAGGTTCTTGATATATTAGAGGAGAATAATGTTCCTGCTACTTTTTTTGTACTTGGGAATAGGATTAAGGGAAATGAGAATATTTTAAAGAGGATGGTTAGTAGTAAGATGGAGATTGGTAATCATACTTTTAATCATTTACTTCTTACTAAATATAAAGAGGATAAGGTTAGGAGTGAGATTAATGATACTAGTAATCTTATTTTTGATGTTACTGGTAAATATCCTACTTTATTTAGACCTAGTTATGGTTCTTGTAATAAGATGATTAAGAATGTAGTGGATACTCCTATTATTATATGGGATATTGATACTTTGGACTGGAAATATCATAATTCTAGGAGAATTAGTAGTAGGGTTATTAATAAAGTAAAAGATGGAGATATTGTTTTAATGCATGATATTTATAGTGCTACTGCTAATGCATTAGAAATTATTATTCCATCTTTAAAGAGTAAGGGTTATACTTTTGTTACGGTTAGTGATTTGTTTTATTATAAGAATATTCCTTTAGAAAGGGGAAAGGTATATGGATTTGCTAGATAACTATTCTTTTATAGCACTCTAAGCTTGTAATCTTAGAGTGTTAGTTAAAGCCTCTAATGGAGTCTTTAATTAAGATATCAACCATATATATTATATATTAGTTAGCGCTATATACTAAAAAAGGTAGGAAATATGGAAGTTTCTTATCTTTTTTCTTTACAAAAAAATGCTTTTGTTATATAATTATATTGGCTTTTTGTAAGGAAGTGATACTTATGGCTTATATCAGTAATGAAGTTATGAATGAGATAAGAAATAAAACTGATATTGTTGATGTTATTTCTAAGTATGTTAATCTTACAAAGAAGGGGAAAAATTATTTTGGTGTCTGTCCTTTTCATGATGATCATTCTCCTAGTATGAGTGTTAGTCCAGAGAAACAAATTTATACTTGTTTTTCTTGTGGTGCTAGTGGTAATGTATTTACTTTTGTAGCGGATTTTGAGAAGATATCTTTTACTGAGGCTGTTAGATTACTTGGGGAAAAGGTTGGTATTAATATTGGTACTAATATTAGTGTTAGTAATAAGAAAGATGAATACTTTGATATTTATAGTACTGCTAATAAATTTTATCAAAATAGTTTATTTACTAATTTAGGTAAGAATGCTATTGAATATTTAGATAAGAGACATATTGATAAAGATACTATTAAGAAGTTTGGTATTGGTCTTTCTATACAGAAGGTATCACTTACTGAATACTTGATTAATAAAAAATATTCTATTGATAAACTAGTAGATGTTGGTCTTACTAATGAGAATGGACATGATATTTTTATTAATAGAATTATGTTTCCTATTTATGATTTAAGTGGTAATCCTGTTGCTTTTTCTGGTAGGATATATAATACTAAAGATACTGCTAAATATGTTAATACTAAAGAGACAGATAAATTTAAAAAGGGGAAGATTTTATATAATTATCATATTGCTAAAGAACATTTAAAAAAGAATGATTCGGTTATTATTATGGAAGGGCAAATGGATGTTATTAGGGCTAGTACAGTTGGTATTGATAATTGTATTGCTACTATGGGAACTGCTCTTACGAGAGAACATAAGAGTATTATTAGGAATATGGCTAATAATGTTGTTTTATGTTTTGATGGTGATGCTGCTGGTGAAAAGGCTACTATTAGTGCTATTGAGTTACTAGAAGATACTGGTATTAATATTAAAGTAGTTAGACTTCCTGATAATATGGATCCTGATGAATATATACTTAAAAATGGTAAAGATTCTTTTTTGGCACAAATTAATAATGCTAGTAATCTTATTGATTATAAGATGGAAATACTTAAGAAGAATAAAGATTTTGGTAATATTAAAGATATTTCTTCTTATGTTAATAGTGCTTTAAAAGAACTTGTTAATGAGAAGGATAATATTATAGTAGAACTTAATTTAAAGAAGTTATCAGATAATTTTAATATAGATTATGAAACTATAAAAGATAAATATAATAAGTTAATTAAAAATAAAAAAGAGGTTGTTAGGGAGATTAAACCTAAGAAGACTTATAATAAATATGGTATGGCAGAGAATTATCTTATTTATTATATGTTGAAGAATGAAAAGGTACTTAATATGGTTGAAAATAGAGTTGGATATTTTCCAGATAAAAATATTCGTGAATTATCTAATGAAATTATTTACTATTTTCATAAATATGGTATAATAAATGTTGCTGATTTTATTAGTTATATATCTGATCGTGAGGAAATACTTAGAACCCTCCGTGATATTATTGCTATGGGAATAAAAGATGACTTTCAAATAGAAGAAATTGAAGATTATATTTTTGTTATAAATGAGTATCATAAAGAAGTAAGAGTTAATAATTTAAACAAAAAATTAAAAGAAGAGAAAGATCCATTAAAACAAGCAGAAATATCTATGGAGATAATGAAGATAAGGGGAGGTAGTAGAAATGGTATCAGAAATTAAAGATTTTGAACAAAGAAAAGAAAATTTGATTAAGAAAGGTAAAGAACTTGGATTTATTACATATGAAGAGTTAGCAGAAGAGTTAAAAGGCCTTGAGATTGGTAGTGATTTACTTGATGAACTTTATAATGCTCTTATGGAAAATGATATTAGTGTAGTATCTGAATCTGACTTAGATGATGGTAGTGATGAAGATGATGGTGGAGATTTAGAGGATATTTTAAAAGATAATAATATTGCTAAAGAACTTACTATTAATGATCCTGTTAGAATGTATTTAAAAGAAATAGGTAAAATTAGTTTGTTATCACTTGCAGAAGAGACTGAACTATCTGAGAGAATTGCTAATGGTGATGAAGAAGCTAAGAATAGACTTGCTGAATCTAACTTAAGACTTGTTGTATCTATTGCTAAGAGATATGTTGGTAGAGGTATGCTTTTCCTTGATTTAATTCAAGAAGGTAATATTGGTCTTATGAAGGCTGTTGAAAAGTTTGATGCAAATAAAGGATATAAATTTTCTACTTATGCTACTTGGTGGATTAGACAAGCTATTACTAGAGCAATAGCTGATCAAGCTAGAACTATTAGAGTACCAGTACATATGGTAGAGACTATTAATAAATTATCAAGATTTCAAAGACAACTTACACTTGAACTTAATAGAGAACCTACTGATGAAGAACTTGCAGAAAAGATGGGGATGAGTCCTGAAAAAGTTAGAGAAGTTATTAAGATTGCCCAAGATCCTGTTTCTTTAGAGACTCCTATTGGTGAGGAGGAAGATTCACATTTAGGTGATTTCGTTCCTGATGAAAGTAATATGTCTCCAGAAGATTTTACTATTCATGAAATGTTAAAAGAAGAGATTAGTGATGTTTTACTTACTTTGACTGAAAGAGAAGAACAAGTATTAAGACTTAGATTTGGCCTTGACGATGGTTCATCTAAAACATTAGAAGAGGTTGGTCAAATGTTTGGTGTAACAAGAGAGAGAATTAGACAGATTGAGGCTAAGGCTTTAAGAAAATTAAGACATCCATCTAGAAGTAGAAAGTTAAAGGATTTCTTAAATGAGTAAGTTATCTAAAAGATTAGAAGTAGTTGCTAATTTTATAGATGATAATGATAAATCCGTGATTGATATTGGATGTGATCACGGACTTTTATCTATATATTTGGCTGAAAAATATAAGAATTTAAAAATTATTGCTAGTGATGTTAATAATAATGCTTTAGAGTCCGCTAGAAAGAATGTATCTAAATATAAATTAGAAGATAGAATAGATATTAGACTTGGTAGTGGTATATCTGTTATTAATGATAAAGATAATGTTGATACAATAGTAGTAGCGGGTATGGGAGCCAATACTATTATAGGATTTTTAAAATATTCTCAAGATAAACTAAAAAATATTAATAAAATTATTATTCAAAGTAATACTGATTTATACTTTTTAAGAAAGAATATGGTTAGTATGGGATATTATATTGATGATGAAGAACTAGTTCTTGATAAGAATATTATTTATACTGTTATTGTATTTAAAAAGGGTAAGAAAAGATATTCTTATAAGGAATTATATTTGGGACCTATATTATTAGATAAGAATAGTGAATTATTTAAGGGGAAATGTGATAAGGAACTTAAGACAATTACTATGATATTAAACAATATTGGGAATGGACATTATTTATATAAATTAAAATTAAAAAGAAATATTAAAATACTTAAAAGTATAACTTAAATGGTTATATTTTTATTTTTGTTTCATATCTTTTATTGAAAGGAAGAGTGATTATGAAACAAATTGTACCATTTAAAAAAGAATTGCCATTTAAAACTAAAGTTAGTGAGATTACTTCTATATCTTTAGAAAGAGAAATTAATGTTGAAGAAGAGGGTATTATTACTGGTGCTTTTCATATTACTGGGGATTATAAAATGAATGAGGGTTCTATTAATAGAGATGATTTTTCTTTTGATTTGCCTTTTGATATTACTTTAGATCCTAGATATGATATTAGTACTGTTAAAGCGGATATTGACGATTTTTATTATGATATTATTAATAATGATACTTTGAGTGTTAATATTGATTTGTTTATTGAAGCTGAATATTTATCGGAAGATATAACTAAGAAAGAAGATACTTTAGAAGAAGAAATAGAGAATGAAGAGATAGAAGAAGTTAGGGTAGAAGATAATGATGTGAAAGAGGATATACAAGTATTAGATGAAAAGAAAGAGGAAATTATGGATAAAATAGATACTGGTGAAGTTAAAGAAGAAACTAGAGATAATGATAATATTACTGCTAGTGACTTGTTTTCTAATTTAGATGATAGTGAAACTTATACTACTTATTATGTTTATATTGTTAAAGAAGAAGATACTATTGATAAAATACTTGTTAAATATGGTATTACTAAAGATGCATTTGAAGATTATAATGACATAACTAATATTAAACCAGGAGATAAGGTTATTATACCTAAGACTAGTGAATAACGATATTAGAAGTGAAGTAAGTAAATATAATTTACCTTATAATAAATTTACTATTAAATCAGGGGCTAAAATAGTTGATGATAAGATAGTTATTAAAAATAAGAAAAATAAAGAAATTGATAAAACTTATAATTATTTAAGATCAAGGGCTTTTGATTATTTTCCTTATCCAATAGAAGAATCTAATAAATACGAAATATATCCATATATTAAAGATGTATATGAACCTAGAGAACAAAAGGCTATGGATATGATGCATTTACTTAGTTTACTTCATAGTAAGACTACTTTTTATAGAGAAGTAGATATTGATAAAAATAAAAAAATATATGAAGATATTGTTAATGATATTGATTATTTGAATAATTATTACAATGAACTTATTTCCTTGATTGAAAAAGAGGTTTATATGTCTCCTTCTTCTTATTTAATTGCTAGAAATATTAATATTATATTTAGTAGTATTTATTATGTTAAAGATAATATTGATAAATGGTATAAATATATTGAAGATAATAAGAATGAGAGAGTTTCATATATTCATAATAATATTAATTTAGATCACTACATTAAAAGTGATAAGCCATATTTGATTAGTTGGAATAAAAGTAAAGTTGATAGTCCTATATATGATTTATTATCTTTTTATAAAAATCATTATTTAGAATTTGATTTTGATGATTTATTTCATTATTATGAAAGCAATTATCCTTTAAAGGATAGTGAAAGATTACTTTTATTTATTTATATGGCTATTCCTCCTAAGATTATTATTAATGGTAGTGAATATGATATGTGTATAAAGATAAATAAAGATATGGAATATTTGTATAAAACTAGTAATTTAATTATGAACTATCAAAAATAGATAGTTCTTTTAAAATATACTTGTAAGAATTAAGAATATGTGGTATCATAAATTATGATAGGAGGAGAATATGAATAATAGTGTTGATGTTCAAAAAGTTGGTAATTCAGAACTTAAAAAAGCTATAATAGTAGGGATTATTATTTCGGTTGTTGGTTCTATTGCTGTAATTTTGGTACTTAAGTTTTTTGTATTTGGAGTACATAAGAATACTACTGGTTTGTCTGATTATAAGGCTCCTAGTGTTGATTTAAATTGTACTTATAACCATAGTCTAGGAGATGCAAATATATCTATGTATTCTGATTTTATTTATAATTATCAAAAGAGTTATAAACTTGCTATTTATAATAGAATGGTTATTAAGTATCAAAATGGACTAACTGATGATAAGGTTACTGAAGTTGTTGATAAATTGAATTCTTTAAATTGTAGTGTAGATGGTAATAATGATTTTTGTGTAAGTAATCGCCTTAATTTAGATTTTTCTAAATTTGGTTGGAGTTATGTTACTGATAAAGCAAATAATACACTTACAGTTATCTTCTATAACTATTATGGTTCTGGTAAAAAAATAACTGCTAGCGATAAGGAACAAATAAAATCTCATTATAAAAATGAAGGATATATTTGTGAATAGAAATAAAACTTACTTTGGTGAGTTTTTTCTTTACTTTGATTCTTATAATTGCTATAATTATTAAGAAAAGAGGAATTATATGAAAGATAATTTTGTTAAAGGCTTTTTATATAAAGAAATATATCGTAATGAGATTAATGGTTATATGGTTGGTCTTTTTAAAATAAAGGATAATAATATTGACTATGATGATGATATGATACATATAACTGGAATATTACCTAGACTTAGTGAAAAAAAAGAATATATTTTATATGGTGAAATTGTTTATCATAATAAGTATGGAAAACAATTTAATGTTAATTCTTTTGAGGTTAATATTCCTACTAAAGAGGAAGAATTAGTTGTCTTTTTATCAAGTGATTTATTTCCAATAGGAGAGAAGACTGCTAAAAGAATTGTTGATACTTTTCATGAAGATACTATTAATAAAATACTTGAAAACAAAGATTGTCTTCAGTTGATACCTAGATTAGGTGAAAATAAAATTAATAGGATATATAATGTATTAGTGGATTATCAAAGTACTTCTAATATTGTTATGGAACTTACTAAACTTGGTTTTGATATGAAAGATTCTTTATCTTTTTTGAATAAATATAATAATAAAATATTAGATACTGTCAATAATAATATATATGAACTTATTGATAGTGATGAGATGTCTTTTGTTAAGATTGATGAGATTGCTCTTGGTATGGGAATTAATGAAGATGACGAAAGAAGAATTAAAGCTTTAATTATCTATATTATGAAAGAATTATGCTTTAATAATGGTGATACTTATTTATTTTTGGAAGAAATATCGAATATGTTATCTAATTATGTTAGTATTAGTAGCGAGAAGTTTGATTATTTGATGGTTAAACTTGTTAAAGATAAAAAAATTATTATTGAAGATAAGAGATATTATTTAAGAAAGTTTTATGAGGCTGAAAAATATATTTGTGAAAGACTTTGTTTTCTTAATGATATGAGTATTAATAGTAATATTAGTATTAATAAATATATTGATAATAAAGAAAAAGATAATAAAATTAAGTATGATGAATTACAGAAGAAAGCTATATATTCTGGAGTTAATAATAATATTACTATTATTACTGGTGGTCCTGGTACTGGTAAGACCACAATTGTAAAGGCTATTGTTAATATTCTTATTCATGAAAAAAAATTAAAAAAAGATGATATTGCTCTTCTTGCTCCGACTGGTAGAGCTAGTAAAAAACTTATGGAAACTACTGGTATTAGTGCTAGTACTATTCATAAATATTTAGGATGGGATAAGGATACTAATACTTTTGCTACTGATGAGTATTCTCCAAATGGTCAAAAATATGTTATTGTTGATGAAGTTAGTATGATTGATACTTTACTTATGGAGGCTTTATTTAAGGGTATTAGAAGAGATGCTAAACTTATTCTAGTAGGAGACTACTATCAATTACCTAGTGTTAGTGAAGGGCAGATACTTAAAGATATTATTGATAGTGATTGTTTGCCTGTTATTAGACTTAATCAAATATATAGACAAAGTGAAGGATCTTATATCCTTAATTTGGCTTATGATATTAAGAATAAAAATATTAGTGAAGATTTGTTTATTAAAAAAGATGATTATTTATTTATTAGTAGTGATAATGATAATACTGGTAGTTATATTAAAGAAGTTGTTAAAAAGGCTATTAAAAAAGGATATACTGATAGGGAAGTACAGATACTTGCTCCTATGTATAAGTCTTTAAATGGTATTGATAATCTTAATGTTATGTTACAAGAATTGTTTAATCCTAGTAGTGATAAGAAAAAAGAAATTAAGATTAGAGATGTTACTTTTAGAGAATGTGATAAGGTATTACAATTAGTTAATGATCCAGATAATAATGTTTATAATGGTGATATTGGATATATTGAAGATATTATTATTTCTAAAGATAAAAAGATAATTAATCAAATTAATATTAATTATGATGGTAATATTGTTGAATATACACCAGATAAGTTTATTAATTTTAGACATGGATATGCTATTAGTATTCATAAGGCACAAGGTAGTGAATTTGATATGGTTATTATGCCTATTGTTAATTCTTTTAAGAGAATGCTTTATAATAAACTTGTTTATACTGGTGTTACTAGAGCTAAAAAAAGTCTTGTTGTAGTAGGAGACTCTAATGCCTTTATTTATGGTATTAATAATGATTATGTTGATAATAGAAAAACAACATTAAAAGATTTTATTATTAATTTTTATAATGAATAGTATAATTCTTGATATATGGTTAATAATATTACTGGTATTTGATATACCAATCATATTTTAGAGAGGTGAGATTATGAAATCTAAGACAGGTATGGCTTTAATGGGATTAGGTATTGGAGTCGGGAGCGCCGCTCTATACACAAATATAAAAAATGGTAATATGAAGAAGTTAGTTAGAAAGATGAATTCTGCTAAAACTAAAGCTATTAGTGACCTAGAAAATATGATGTAGGAAGAGAAGATTTTTTCTCTTTCTTTTTTTATATTTTTTTGATATAATTTAGTAGGAGGATAGATATTGGAAAAAGAAAGAAAAAGAAGAGTGATGTTGGTACTATAATTATGGTTATAGTTATAGTGTTACTTAGTGTATTTGTTTATTTACTTGCTACTAAAAAGATTGATTTTAGTAATAATAATGATGATGTAATAGAGGATAATACTAATATAGATAATAATAAAAATAATGAAGATAAGAATGATAAAACTATCTCTAGGGAAGAAGCAATTACTATTAGTAAAGAGAAGATGCCTGTTATGATTAGTTTGGCTAATCAAAAGAGAGGATTATATGGTTACTGTGGTGAATTTGATGAAGATGCTGACTTTTTGACTATAGGTAATGATACTTATGATTTATCTTCTAAATTTAAGACTGTTAGCGAAGTTAAAAAATACTTAGAAGAGAGTATTAGTAGTGAACTTATTAATGAGTATTTTGATAATAATAAGTATCAAGAAAAAGATGGTAAATTATATTGTATGGTGGCACATAAGGGTGTTGATTTAGCTTATCTTAGAAATGAAAATATGATTAATAATGATAATACTAAATATGAGGTTTTAAATTTAGGTAGTGATAGTTTTGATGTAGAGGTTGTTATTTCTTATTATTCAGTAGGGGATAATACTCCTAGTAACTTACTTACTATTTCTTCTAAGATACAGAAGATAGATGGTAAATATATTATTACTAAATATAGTGATAATGTTTAAATAAGATAATTAAATGAGAGTAATATCTCATTTTTTGTATAAAAAAAAGAAGTAATTATTTTACTTCCATAGTATTTACTTTTTTAGTTAATCTTGATTTTTCTCTATCAACTTTATTTTTATGAACTAAACCTTTAACTTTAGCGTTATCTAAAGCTTTAATTGCTTTCTTTAATGATTTGTCTGCTAGTTCTTTATTTCCTGCTAATACAGCTTTATCTGTTTCTTTAATAGCATTTTTAACAGTAGACTTTAATTGTTGATGTGCTAAAGTTGTTTTTCTTATTTGAATTATTTTTTTCTTTGCATTTTTAACATTTGCCATAAAAATTCATCTCCTTCCAAAACTAATTATAATTTTACCAAAAAATTATAGAAAAAGCAAATATTTTTAGTGTTTTTTGTAAAAAATATTACTGGTGATAGATATGGGACATGAAATTGACTTAAATAAGTATAATATTAGGACTGATTTGATACTTGAAAGTATTACTGATAATGATAATTATATTGATACTAAAACAGAGAATTATGGAAATATTTCTGTTACTAGTGTTAATATTGATGATAATAGTAGTAAGCTTATTAATAGAAAGAAAGGTAAGTATGTTACTATTTTATTTAATGATGCTACGGATAAAGAAAATTGTGATAGTATAGAGGAAATTTTTATTAAAGTGTTTAATGATTTTGTTGGAGATAATAATAATATTCTTGCTATTGGTCTTGGTAATGATAAGAGTACTCCGGATAGTTTGGGACCTAAAGTTATTGATAATTTAATTATTACTAGACATTTATTTGTACTTGGTGAAGATATTAGTAAAGGTATTAAAGAAGTAGCTGGTTTTTGTCCAGGTGTTATGGCATGTACGGGGATAGAGACTAGTGATTATATTAAAGCTGTTATTAATGAAGTTAAGCCAGACATGGTAGTAGTTGTAGATGCTCTTGCTGCTGGTAGTATGGATAGGGTCAATAAGAGTATTCAAATTACAGATGCTGGTATTCATCCTGGTAGTGGTGTTGGTAATATGAGAAAAGAAATTAGTTATGATACTATTGGTATTCCTGTTATTGCTATTGGTGTTCCTACAGTAGTAGAGGCTTCTGTTATTGTATATGATACTATTAATTATTTATTCAAACATATTTCTTATATTAAAGATAATCAAAGTAAAAACAAACTTATTTTTAGTAGAAGTAATTATGTAGATAAAATAAAAGATAAGGATTTAAATTTAGAAGAGAAAAGAGATATTCTTGGTATGATAGGAGAATTGTCGGATACTGATAAGAAAAGTTTAATTGAGGAGGTTCTTGCATCTGTTAATTATAATTTCATTGTTACTCCTAAAGAAGTTGATTTTGTTATTGATAAACTTTCTATGATTATTGGTGATGGTATTAATAAGTGTTTGCATGATATTTAGGTTATTAAAGTATCAAAAAAGTGTAAAGTAGGAAAGAAAATATTTTATATTTTTGATAAAATAATATATAATATACTTAGGAGATGATAGAAATGAAAATAGCAATAAATGGTTTTGGTAGAATTGGTAGATTAGTATATAGATTAATGAAAGAAGATGATTTCTTTGATGTAGTAGCTATTAATGATTTATCTAGTAGTGAAGAACTTGCTTATTTACTTAAATATGATACTAATCATAGGACTTATGATAAAGATATTACTTTTGATGAAGAAGACATTATTGTTGATGGTAAGAAAACTAGAGTATATAGTGAGATGGATCCTAGTAATCTTCCATGGGGAGAACTTGGTATTGATTTAGTATTTGAATGTACTGGTAAGTTTACTAAGAAGGAAGATGCTAATAAACATATTTTAGCAGGCGCTAAGAAAGTACTTATTAGTGCTCCTGGTAAGGGAGATATGAAGACTATTGTTTATAATGTTAATGATGATATATTAACTAGTGATGATGTTATTGTATCAGCAGCTTCTTGTACTACTAATTGTTTAGCGCCAATTGTTAAAGTACTTGATGATAATTTTGGTATTGAAAGAGGATTTATGACTACAATTCATGCTTATACTAATGATCAAGTTACTTTAGATGTTTCTCATAAGAAGGGAATTAAAGAGAGAAGATGTAGAGCATGTGCAATGAATATTGTTCCTACTTCTACTGGGGCTGCTATTGCAATTGGTAAAGTTATTCCAAGCTTAGATGGTAAACTTAGTGGTGGTGCTATTAGGGTACCTGTATCTGATGGAAGTTTAGTTGACTTATCTTTAGAACTTACTGAGAAAGTTACAGTAGAAGAAATTAATAGTGCATTTATAAATAATGCTAGTGAGACTTTAGTTACTACTACTGATCCAATTGTTTCTTCTGATGTTATTGGTACTACTTGTGGTGCGTTAGCAGATTTATCTTTAACTAAAGTAGTAGAACATGATGGTAAACAAATGGTTAAAGTTATTTCTTGGTATGATAACGAGATGGGATATTCTGCTCAGATGGTTAGAACAGCTAAAAAATTACTTAGTTTATAATTACTTAAGATTATTCTTAAGTTTTTTTCTTTGGAGAATATTTTAGTTAGAAAGTATTTCACACCAATACATATTTTATAATTTTTACTTCTAGACTATAGGCTAGAAGTAACACTAAAAGACTTTGGCTTTTAGTGAAAGGTATGAAAAATTTGTACTATTTTACTTTTCACTTATTTATATTTAGTATATATTATAGTGAGGTGTGATATGAATACGATTTCTATTTATGAATTAAAGAAAATTAGTAGTCCTATTATTATTGATATTAGAGATAATTATTCATATAGTATTTCTCATGTTAAGAATGCTATTAATATACCTTATTATAATTTACTTAATAATTATTCTCATTATTTGAATAAGAATAAGAGATATTATCTTTATTGTGAAGAGGGTAAACAAAGTTTAGAGATTAGTAAAAGACTTAATGCTTTTGGATATGATACTTTGAGTATTGCTGGAGGTTTTATTTCTTTTAAATAGGGTTATTTCATATAATTTAGTATGAGAATGTTACTGAAGAATAAGAGAAAGAAAAAAAGTAAAGTTATTAATACTATTATTGTTATTTTTATATTTCTGATATTATTTGTTATTATATTTATTAATTATTATTCTAATAAATCCAGAGATGTACTTATGGCTTATGCTGAGGCTGAAACTAGGAAACTTACTGTTTTAGTTATTAATAAGGCTATTACTAAACAGATGAGTGATTCATGGGCTGATGATATTTTTGATATTGTTTATAACGATAAAGGGGAAATTGTTTTAATTGATTTTAATAGTAAGAATTCTTCTAAAATACTTAGTACTATGACTAGTTTAATTGAACTTAATCTTAGGGCTATTGAAGAAGGAAAGATTGATATGTTAGAACTTCCTCTTAATAGTTTAGATGCTTATGATATGGATTTGCTTGATAAGGGCATTATTACTTATATTCCTTTTGGTATGGTTACTGGTTCTAGTCTTTTATATAATCTTGGTCCTAAGATTCCAGTTAAGTTATCTTTAGTGGGAGATGTTGTTACTGGATTTTCTACGGATGTTACAGAATATGGTATTAATAATGCTTTAATTAAATTAATGATTGATGTTAAAGTTGATACGAGGATTATTTTACCTATTATTAGTGAAGAAATTAATATTGATGCTAGTATTCCTATCGCTATGAAAGTTGTGCAGGGTAAAATTCCTGATTATTATATGAATGGTTTTAGTAGTAGGTCTAATATAAGTAATTAAACTGTCTATTTATTGTAAATAGATAGTTTTTTTCTTTACTTATTGGATTTTATTTTATATAATAAGGGTGCAAGGTGATATAAATGAAATTAACTAAAGAAGTAGTAGAAAAAATATCTAGTATTAAGGGAGAACCTAAATGGATGCTTGATTTTAGACTTAGATCTCTTGATGCTTTTTTAAAGAGTAATAATCCTAATTTTGGACCTAAACTTGATATTGATTATGATAACATTACTTATTATAAAGAGAGAGAGAATAATTTAACAGATAATTGGAATAATATTTCTTGTGATGTTAGAAATATTTTTGATAATTTGGGTGTTATCTCTGCTGAAGCAAAATACTTAGATGGTATGGGGGCTCAATATGATAGTGAAGTTATTTATCATAATATGAATGAGGAGTTAAAGAAAAAGAATGTTATCTTTATGGATACTGATAGTGCTTTAAGAGAGTATCCTGAATTATTTAAAAAATATTTTAATACTTTAGTTAAATATAATGAGAATAAATTTACAGCTTTAAATGGTGCTGTATGGAGTGGAGGAACTTTTATTTATATTCCTCCTAATACAGAACTTGATAGACCTCTTCAGAGTTATTTTAGAATTAATAGTAAGAATATGGGACAGTTTGAGAGAACACTTATTATTGTTGATGATAATAGTAGTGTTCATTATATGGAGGGATGTACTGCTCCTACTTATACAGAGGATTCTCTTCATGCAGCAGTAGTTGAAATATTTGTTGGTAAGAATAGTAAGTGTAGATATAGTACTGTACAGAATTGGTCTACGGATGTATATAACTTAGTTACTAAAAGGGCTATCGTTGAAGAGAATGGTTTAATGGAATGGATTGATGGTAATGTTGGTTCTAAGACTAATATGAAATATCCCGCTTGTATTTTAAAAGGTGATTATGCGAGAGGTACTTGTGTTAGTGTTGCTGCTGCTGGTAGTGGTCAGATACAAGATTCTGGTGCTAAAATGATTCATTTGGGTAAATATACAAAGAGTAATATTATATCTAAATCTATTGCATCAGGTGGTGGTAATGCTACTTATAGAGGTACTGTTAAAATTACGAAGAATGCAATTGGCTCAAAGGCTTCAGTTAAATGTGATACTTTGATTCTTGATGATAAATCTAAGAGTGATACTATTCCTACTAATATTGTTAATAATAATAGTTCTTTTATGGAACATGAGGCAACAGTATCAAAGATTAGTGAAGATAAGTTATTTTATTTGATGAGTAGAGGACTTGATGAGGATAAGGCTAAAGAACTTATTATTATGGGATTTATATCAGCATTTAGAGAGGAATTACCAACAGAGTATGCAGTAGAACTTAACAGACTACTTGCTATTAATATAGGAGATAAATAAATGAAAAAGATACTAGGATTTTTATTTGCAGTTGTTATTTTGGGGTGCGGTGGTTATTTTGTATATGTTAATTATATTAAAAGTAAAGTACCCAAACTTAATTTAGAAGAAGAGGTTAGTAATGCTTCTAAATATTATGTTTATGGTAATCATTTTAATATAGAAGGTAATATTGATATTAAAGATAAGAATTATGATAGTTTATGTCTTACTTTATATAATGGTGAGGATAAAGATATAGAAATTACTTCTGATACTGATGGTGGTAAGATTAATTATTATATTTCTAATCTTATTAATGATGGTTTATATTTAGATAATTTAGATATTGGTACTTATTATTTAGTACTTAAGGCTACTTATTCTAATAGTGAGGATAGTGAAAAGCCTATTATTAAATATTATGGTATTAAGAATGATACTAAGTATAAGAAAACTGTTTATTATACTTTATCTAAATATAATAATATAATTACTATTGATTCTAATAATGAATATAATACTTTAGAATTTGTTGTTAAAAAGAATAATAGTAAGAATAAGAATTATGATGTTACTATTGATCCAGGTCATGGTGGTATGGATGGCGGAGGTGCTTCTGGCAATTATAAAGAAACTGATTTTACTATGGATATTAGTAAGAAAGTTAAAAGTAATTTAGAGAAAGCTGGTATTACTGTTAAATTAACTCATGATGAAGGTGATATTGATAAAAATCATGTTATGGATGAGTATAATAAAGGTGGTAGGGCGGTTATTCCTAATGAGGTTAAAAGTAAATATACTTTCTCTATTCATATTAATAAGAGTGGTTCTTCTAAAGTAAAAGGAATTGAAGTATATACTCCTAGTGATATTAATTATGATTTAGCTAAAGATATAGTAAATAATATTACTAGTAATACTAGTTTAGGATGTTCTTCAAATAAGGTATATAAAGAGTTTGATGGTATTTATACTCATAACTTTACTGAGAGTGAAGTTAAGTCTGCGATTGATGGATATGATGAAAAAAATTATAAACATTATAATGTTACTACTAAGTCTAATTATTTATATATGATTAGAGAAACAGGAGGCTTTATGACTGGTGCTTATGTTGATAATAGTAATCCTGATAAGATAGGAGTTAATCCTTACTATGATAGTAATATTGGTAATGAATCTTACTTATTAGAACTTGGTTATATATCTAATAGTACTGATGTTAATACTTTAAAAGAAGAGCAAGATGCTTTAGCAAAGGCTATTTCTGATTCAATTATTAAAGAAATTAATGAAAAAGTGTAAAATTTGTGTAAAGTTAGTAAATTTTTAAAAGATGTTTTTGAGATATATTTTTTTAGGGAAAAAATTCTTTTCTGGCCGAGAAACGATGATTTTCCCTATTTTTTTATAGGGGAAAATCATGTTTTAAAAATTTGCAAATAATATTCCTTTTTTGGTATAGTGATGGCGAAAGGAGGGAATTATGGTTAATCAAATAGTTTTAGTAGGAAGAATTGCTAGAGCTCCTGAAACAAAGGTTACGGAAAATGGTAAGAAATATGCTACTTTAACTCTTGCAGTACCAAGGAACTATAAGAATGTTAACGGTGAATATGATACTGACTTTTTAGATTGTACTTTATGGTCTGCAGTTGCGGAATCTACTAGTGAGTATTGTGACACTGGCGACATGATTGGTGTTAAAGGTAGAGTTCAAACAAGAATTATTGAATCTCCTGATGGAGTTAAGAGAAAAAAGACTGAGATAGTAGCAGAGAAAGTTACTTTTCTTACTTCTAATCCTAATCGTAAAAAGGATACTATAGAAGATTCTTCTTTAGAAGAAGAATAGTTGTTTGAGGCCAAGAAATTTGGCCTCTTTTCAATTAAAAAATTAAAAAAAATGTAAAAAGGGGTTGATATATTTTTATTTTGTTGTTATTATATATAGTCAAGAAAAGGAAGTGATGTATCTCTTATAAAATTATTATTTATGAGGGATATTTTTTCTATCAGGAGGAGATACAATGACTCAGACTAATTTACCAATATTATATCTTAGAGATGTAGTATTACTTCCATTTAATGATACTAGACTTGAATTTAGTAATGATATTGATAAAAAGATACTTAATATAGCAGAAAGTAATTATGATGGTTATGTTCTTTTAATTAACTTAAATGATCCATTAGAGGAAGATCCTGATTATAATACTTTACCAGATATTGGAATATTAGGTAAAATTAAATCAAAGATTGATTTACCTAATGGTATTACTAGAGTAGTTATAACTGGTATTGATAGGGTAGAGATTGTTAGCATTACTAATAATAGTGATATTTTATCAGCATTTGTTGTTTCTACTAAGGAATATGATTATAATGAAGTAGAAGCATCTGCTTTAAGAAGAGTTTTGTATCGTAAATTAGATGAGTATATTGATATATCTCCTTATATGTCTAATACTGTTATTGGTAGAATTACTGAGGTTAAGAATATTAGTAAGTTATCTGATATTATTGTCTCTGAGTTACCTCTTGAATATAATGAAGCATTAAAGTATGTTAGTATAACTAATCCTATGAATAGAATTAGAGAGATTACTTTAGATTTATCTAAAGAGATTGAGACAGTTAGATTAGAAAATGAAATTGAAGATAATTTAAAGGTTAAGCTTGAAGAAGAACAAAGAGAATATATGCTTAGAGAGAAAATTAAACTTATTAAAGAAGAACTAGGGGAAGTTGATTTAAAAGATGCTGACATTGATAAGATTAGAAATAAGATGAATAGTCTTGATTTACCTGAAAGCATTATTAAGAGACTTAATGAAGAGATTGATAGATATTCTCTTACTAGTAGTGCATCTCCTGAGGTTACCACTATTAGAACTTATATTGATTGGCTTCTTTGCTTACCTTGGAATAAGTTATCTAAAGATAATACTGATGTTAAGAAGATTACTGAGGTTCTTAATGATTCGCATTTTGGTTTAGAAAGTGTTAAGAAGAGAATTATTGAATATATAGCAGTAAAGAAAAAGACTAATACTTCAAATAGTCCTATTATATGTTTAGTGGGTCCTCCTGGTGTTGGTAAGACTTCACTGGCTAGTAGTATTGCTAAGGCTTTGAATAAGGATTTTGTTAAGGTATCTCTTGGCGGTATTAATGACGAAGCAGAAATATTAGGTCATAGAAGAACTTATGTGGGAGCTTCTCCTGGTAAGATTATTCAACAAATGAAGAAGGCTAATACTTCTAATCCAGTATTTTTAATTGATGAGGTTGATAAGCTCACTAAGGATTATAAGGGTGATCCTGCTAGTGCACTTCTTGAGATTCTTGATAAGGAACAGAATGATAAGTTTTGTGATAACTATATTGAAGAAGAATTTGATTTATCTAATGTTATGTTTATACTTACGGCAAATAATATTGGTGGTATACCTGCCCCTTTACTTGATAGACTAGAGATTATTGAGTTATCTAGTTATACAATATATGAAAAACTTAATATTGCTAAATATCATTTAATTCCTGATTTACTTAATGAATATAAGGTTAAGAATATTAAGTTTACTGACTCTGCTATTCAGAAAATTATTACTTATTATACTAAAGAGGCTGGGGCTAGAGATTTATATAGACAGATTGATTCTATTATTAGAAAGGCTATTATTAATAATGATAAGAGCAGTAAGATTGTTATTGATAATGGTGATGTTGAAGCTTATTTAGGAGCTACTAAATATAATATTACTATTAATGATACTAATACTAAGACTGGTATTGTTAATGGTCTTGCTTATACAATGTATGGTGGTAATATTCTTAAAGTTACTTGTACTTTATATCCTGGTAAGGGTAATATTACTTTGACTGGTGCTTTAGGAGATGTTATCAAAGAAAGTATTTATATTGCTCTTAGTTATATAAAGGCTAATAATACGATGTTTAAAATAGATTATAAAATATTTGAAGAAGTAGATTTTCACTTTCATATTGAGGAGGGAAGTATTCCTAAAGATGGTCCTTCTGCGGGGGTTACTATTGTTACTGCTATACTTAGTTTACTTAAGAATAAGATTATTCCTAATAATGTTTCTATGACAGGAGAGATTACACTAAGAGGAAAGATACTTCCAGTAGGAGGTCTTAAGGAAAAATTGATTGCCGCTACTACGAATGGTATTGATACTGTTTATTTACCTCTCGAGTCTTCCAAGGAATTTTCTTTACTTCCTAGTGAGGTAAGAGATAATCTTAATATTATATTAGTTGAAGATTATGAAGATGTTTATAAGTCTTTGTTTAAATAATTTGAGAATAACTTTGTTTGTTATTCTTTTTTTTGTAATTTTGCTTGTATATATATTACTAGATATTTTAAAGAAAAGGCTAGCTTTTACTTTACTTTATATCATGAACTTGGTCATGTAAAAAAAGATTATAATAGACTTAAAAATAAGATTATTATTAATGATGATGATAATGAAAAGGATATAGATAATTATGCTTTAAATGAAATGATTGATAGTAATACTTGGAATAAGATTAAAGTTAATATTAATGATCTAGAACATATATGCAGAGAAAATAATATACCTTTATGTTTTGCTTATTTTAGACTTGCTTATGAAGGTATTATTTCTTATGGGAGTAAAGAATATAATGAACATAAAGAAAAAATAAATTAGGGGTTATGCTCCTAATTTATTTATTCTATAAAAGTTAATTGATGGTTTATTGAATAATCTAAAGTTTATTCTTGATTCTCCAATACCGCTTGATACATATAAGTCAGTATTGTTTACTTTATAATAGTTTTCATAATATTTTTTACTACCATATGGTAAGAATAATTTTTTTACATATGGTATATTTATTTGGCCATTGTGGGAATGACCCGCTAATACTAGGTTTACTTTATATTTACTTAAAATTATATCAGTGTAATCTGGTTCATGAGTAAGGATTATTTTATAACTTATGTCTTCGTTATCGGTAAAGTAATTCATTACTTTATCAATATCTGATTCATTATAACTATAAGTATCTACACCTCCAATAAAGAGTTTATCATTATCTTTGCCATAGATAATATCATAACTATTTTGCAAAAGAGTAAAGCCACTATTGGTATAGATATCTTTTAATAAATTTATATCTTTAACATGATCATGGTTACCAATGATAGCATATTTTCCATATTTTGATTTTATATTATTTAATTCTTCAATTAAATCGTCTTTATCTTTATCAGTAGTAGTAAAGTCTTTATCTATTAAATCTCCAGTAAAAAATACAATATCTGGATTGATTAGATTTATTTCTTCTACTATTTGTTTTAGTTTATCTTTATTGGTTACTCTTAAATAATGTAAGTCACTAAAATGAACTATTTTTATTCCATCAAATGTAGTAGCAATATCTTTAGTTTCAATAGTGTATTCTTTAGTTTTTAATCCTTCGGTACCACCATATCTAGCATAAATTACTACTAGTGCTATAAGTAAGAATAATATTAATAGAAATCTTATAAATTTTTTCATGATAGGCCTCCTAGTGAAAGATATACTAGAACTGATAGAGCATTATGCATAGCATGAATGGTAATAGTAGAAAAGATATTATTTGTTTTATAATAAAGAGTAGCAAATACTATTCCTAATGAAGCATAAGGTATTAGATATACTAAATCTAAAGGGGTATTTATATAACTTACTATATGTAAGAAACCAAATAATAAGCCACTTGTTAAAATATAAATATATTTATTATTTATAGCATCTTTAATACTTTTTCTAAAAGTTAATTCTTCACATATAGGGGCATATATTACAGTACTAAATATCATTAACAGAGGAGATGTATCAATATAGCTTCTTACTAGTTCTTCGTTACCTGCGATTGTTTGTTTTAATACAAAGGTTATTATAATATTACTAATAGCCATAATGGCAAAACCTACTAACCAATATTTAAATGATTGTTTAAAGTTTTCAGAAAAGTTTTGAAAATATTCTTTTCCATTTTTTAATAGAGTTTTATGATATATTGCAATAAATATTATTAATAATATTAATTCAAATAAAACAGTATATAGTAGATACTCTTTTTCAGATAATGCTTTTAAGTTAATATTAAATACACTAAACATAATTGAAGTAAAGCATAATAGTAATAATATTATACCAATACTTTTAAAGATATTTTTTATTTTATTTTTCATGTTACCACCTCTTATATTATAACAATAAATTTTAAATTTATCTATATCTATTATGTAATTTTATGATATAATTAATTATGTAGATGGAGGTATTGTAATGAAAAAGATTAATAAACAGAGAAAAGATTATTTATCTTGGGATGAATTTTTTATGGGAGTCGCTAAACTTGCTGCAAGAAGAAGTAAGGATCCTAATACACAGGTTGGTGCTTGTATTGTAAGTAAAAATAATAGAATTTTATCAGTAGGATATAATGGGACTCCAAATGGTTATGATGATCATTATTTTCCTTGGGATAGAGAAGGAGATGCACTTGAGACTAAATATCTTTATGTTGTTCATGCTGAAAGAAATGCTATACTAAATTATAGAGGTAGTAATAAAGATTTAGAAGGTGCTAAAATATATGTTGATTTATTTCCTTGTAATGAATGTGCAAAGGAAATTATTCAAGTTGGTATTAAAGAATTATATTATTTAGAAGATAAATATAAAGATACTAAAGAAGTAATTGCTTCTAAAAAGATGCTTGATGCTTGTGGAGTTAAGTATACTTGTTTAAAAGATAAAATTGATGTCTAAATTCGACATCTTTTTTAATTTTTATCTCATATAATTATTTTGAGGTGGAAAATGAAAAAGGCATATTTGGGAATTGATATTGGTAGTATATCTACTAAAGGGGTTGTTATTGATGAGAATAATAATATTATAGCAAGTTCATATTTATATACTGAAGGTAATCCTATCTTGGCTAGTAAGAGAGTTATTAGGGAACTTAAGAATAATATAGACCTAAGTAAATATAAAGTGGTAGGAGTAGGTACAACTGGTTCTGCTAGAAAATTAATTGGAACAATACTAGGAGCTAATACTATTAAGAATGAAATTACTGCACATGCTATCGGAGCTATGAGTATATATCCTAATGTTAAGACGATATTTGAGATAGGAGGACAAGATTCGAAGATTATTATTATTGATAATGGTATTGTTACTGATTATGCAATGAATACTTTATGTGCTGCTGGTACGGGCTCTTTTTTATCTAGTCAGGCTAAAAGGCTTGGCATTCCTATTGAGGACTTTGGTAAGATAGCACTTACTAGTGATAATCCTACTAAGATAGCTGCTAGATGTACAGTATTTGCAGAATCTGACTTAGTACATAAATCACAAATAGGACATAAAAAAGAAGATATAATAGCAGGTCTTTGTGAAGCAGTTGTTAATAATTATTTAAATAATGTTGGTAAAGGTAAAAAGATTAAACCACCAATTGTATTTCAAGGCGGAGTATCGAAAAATATTGGGGTAGTTAAGGCTTTTGAAAAAATTACTGGATATAAAATATATGTTGATAATAATTCTCATTTGACTGGTGCTTTAGGAGTAGCTATTTTATCAAGAGCAGAAGAAGAAATTGATTTTTCTTTTGATATAGAAGATATTATTTTTGAAACTAAAGGAACAGAATGTAAGGGTTGCTCTAACAACTGTGAGATTATTAAAGTTATGAGAGATAATAAAATTATTGATTCTTGGGGAAATAGATGTCCTAGAGGAGAACTTGTTCACAAATAATAATATTTATCATACGATAATATGGGAGGAATAATTATGTATGATGTTTATCAAATTATGGCTGGAGATACAATAGATACTATTGCTAATAAGTTTGGAACTAATAGTAGTGTTATTAGACAATTAAATCCTAATAGTGGATTTGGGGTTGGTAGTATGATAGTAGTGCCAGTAACTAATCAATATTTTGATATTTATACAATTAAAAAAGGAGATTCTTTATATGAGATAGCAAGAAAATATAATACTGATTATAATTTACTTGCAATGCTTAATGGTATTAGTACTAATGATTATATTTATCCTGATACAACAATATTAGTTCCTAAAAAAGACGTTAAATATTATTTTACTAAAGATAATGATACACTATCTTCAGTTAATAAACTACTTGGTAGTAATATTAATAATCTTTTAAGACAAAATAAAAATATTTATTTAAGAGAAGGACAATTAATTGTATATAAGGATTAACTTTTTAACTATAAGGAATTACTTATAGTTTTTTTGACCTATATATGATAGACATAATGATGTTTCATTTCTAGACTAAGAGGCTGGAAATGACACTAAAAGACCTTGGCTTTTAGTGAAAGGAAAGTATTGCTATATTTAATTATTTAGTGTATAATCTAATTATGATAGGAGAGTTGTTATTATGGTATTTAGAAGACCTTATGCTTTTTTAATTAAACATTTTAGATTGATACATATTATTCTTTTTATATTATTTGCTTATATTACTTTTAAGGCTAATAGTATATTAACTTTTTTTAAAGATTATATTAATTATAAAGGTAGTATGGAGATTATATCTAGTAATTATATTAATGTATGGATATTTATATCTTCAATTTTAATAATAGGTATATCAATAATTATATTCTTTCTAATGAGATATAAAAAGAAACCTAAATTATTTTATGTTATTACTTCAATAGTTAGTGTTATATCAATAATATTATTCTTATATTTATATGGTAATATTAGAGCTTTAGAAAGTACTAGTATGGCCGCTAGAGAGATTAGATTACTTAGAGATATTAGTAGATTTAATTATTGGATATTATTTATTATGTGTATTCCTACTTTAATTAGAGGATTAGGCTTTGATATTAAGAAATTTAATTTTAATAAAGATTTACAAGATCTTAATCTTAGTAAAGAAGATAGTGAAGAGATTGAAATTAGTACTAATTTATCTTCGGATAAAATACTTACTACTGGTAGAAGAGGTATTAGAGAACTTAAATATTATTATGCAGAGAATAAGTTTTTTATAAATATTATATTAAGTGTAGTAGCAGTTATTCTTATACTTATATTTCCATTTAATAAATTTGTTATTCATGGTACGTTAAGTGAAAAACAAATGTTATCTACAAGATATTTTAATTTTAAAGTTATTGATTCTTATGTATCTGATAGAAATAGAATAAGTAGAGATAATGCTTATGTTATTGTTAAGTTTAGTACTAAAGGTAAGATTAGTAAATATAATTTTAAATTAGATAATTTTGTTTTAAAAAGTAAAGATAATGATTATATTCCTAGTCTTAAATATTATTATTACTTTGATGATATTGGTACAGGATATAAAAGAGAAGAACTTGCTACAAATAAATATAATGAATATATTTTTGTATATAATATTAATAGTGAAGATAAGAATAGTAAATTTACTTTAAATTATTTAGGTAATGATAGTAAAATAAGACTTACTCCAAGTGTTTTGGAATAAGTTTTATTTTTATTTATTTTGTATTATGAAAGATTATATCCATGAATAAATTATAATATATATTGGTAATTTATTTGGTAAATTAAGGAAAATAAGTAATTTTATAATTAATTTTGTAGACTTTTGTTATAAATTGTTATAAAATATTATTAACAAGGAGATAACTAATTATAAGGAAGGTAAACAAAATGGTTGGTAAAAGAGTAAGAGAACTGAGAATAAAAAGAGGTTTATCGCAACAAGATTTAGGATTAGCTATTGGTGTTACTAAAGTATCAGTATGTGGTTATGAGAATGGGACTAGAATTCCTAATTTAGAAAAACTTATTAAATTAGCAGAAGTACTTGAAACTACGACTGATTACTTACTAGGAAGAGAAGTTCCGGTATGGGACGATGCAAATAGGGCTTATGTAGGATCAGTCTCCTACGACGATGTTAGTTTTATTACAGAACTTAGACATTATCCTGGACTTTATAATAAGATCATGAAAGATGTTAGAAGGTCTGCTAGTATTATTAATAAAAAGTTTAATTAATGAAAGAAGGAAGATATATTATGTTAGATGTTAAAGATTTATATAAAGAGAGTTATATTGGTAAAGAAATTACTGTTAGTGGTTGGATTAAAAGTCATAGAAAGCAAGCTCATTTTGGCTTTATAGACTTATCTGATGGTACTTGTTTTAAAAATTTACAAGTTGTATATGATGATAAATTAAAAAAATTTGATGATATTACCAAACTTAAATTAGGTAGTGCTATTACTGTTACTGGTAAGTTAGTTGAATCTCCTAAAGAAGGTCAAGATTTTGAACTTGTACTTTCATCATTTGTATTAGAAGGTGATTGTCCTGATGATTATCCTCTTCAAGCAAAAGGTAGACCAACAAGAGAATTTTTAAGGGATATTGCTTATTTAAGACCTAGAACTAATTTATTTAATGCTGTATTTAGAGTTAGAAGTGTGGCAGCTTATGCTATTCATAAGTATTTCCAAGATAATGGTTATGTATATTTTCATGCACCTTTAATTACTTCTTCTGACTGTGAAGGAGCAGGAGAAATGTTCCAAGTTACTACTTTGGATTTAAACAAAGTAGCAGAAACTGGTAAAGTTGATTATGATAAAGACTTCTTTGGCAAGATGGCTTCTCTTACAGTATCTGGTCAATTAGAAGGTGAAACTTTTGCTATGGCTTATAAGAAAATTTATACTTTTGGTCCTACTTTTAGAGCAGAAAATTCTAATACTAAAACTCATGCTTCGGAATTTTGGATGATTGAACCGGAGATTGCCTTCTGCGACTTAAATATGGATATGGATATTATGGAAGATATGCTTAAGTATGTTGTTAAGTATGTTTTAGATAATTGTCCTAATGAAATGGAATTTTTTGATAAATTTGTAGAAAAAGGTTTAATTGAAAAACTTACTAAATTAATTAATAGTCATTTTGTTAGAATTGATCATAAAGATGTTATTAAAATTCTTAAAGAAGCTGATGTTAAATGGGAATTTGAACCTGAATATGGTGAAGATATTGCTAAAGAACATGAAAAATATATTACTGAATATTTTGGTGGACCAGTATTTATTAAAAATTGGCCTAAAGATATCAAAGCCTTCTATATGAAACTTAATGATGATAATGAAACAGTAGCCGCTGTTGACCTTGAAGTACCTGGTGCTGGTGAACTTATAGGTGGAAGTCAAAGAGAAGAGAAACTTGATGTTCTACTTAAGAGAATGGAAGAACTTGGTATGGAAGAAGAAGGTATGGAATGGTACTTAAATCTTCGTAAATTTGGTGGTTGCTACCACAGTGGATTTGGTATGGGATTTGAAAGACTTCTTATTTATCTAACTGGCGTTGATAATATTAGAGATGTTATTCCTTATCCTAGAACTCCTGGTAATTGTGAATATTAATTAGAGGCATAAAATGAATAAAAAGGAAGTTGAACTTACTAAGTACTTTGATAATATGTGTATTATTTTTAATACTAAAAAGGTTATGTTTAGTGAGTGGGAAAAGTATTTTAAAAAGTTAAAAGAAACAATAATTAGTGGAGTTACAGATATTGATTATCCTAAGTATGTTGAAGCTTTAAAGAGTTGCCTTGTATATTGTGAAGATTATGGCGATATGTATAAGTATCGTAAAGATATGGCTAATCTTAAGACTTTTCTTAGATACTTTGAAGTATAACTTAAATGGTTATACTTTTTTCTTATATATATTTCTTTTTGGTTAATACTATTACTAGAAAGGAGTGTGTATTTATGAAGAAAGTTTTATTACTTATTGCAGTAGTAGCGGTTTTATCGGGATGTGGAACTAATGATAAACTTACTTGTACTTATGATAATACAGTAGGTGATGTTACTTCTAAGACTGAATATGTTATTGAATATAAAAATAATGATATTAAGAAAATAATGGCTACTTATGATTATAAAAGTACTCATGTTGATGGAGTAGGTACTGGTACTGATGGAACTACTAATGATAAAGATGATAATAAAGATAATGATGGTATACTGGGTGGTACTGTTGGTAGTGTTTTAGATGATGTTGTTGATGGTATTACTGATGGTATCATTGATATTTCTGGTATTAAGACAAGACATGATAATAAGTTTGGTACTTATACTAATATTAAAGGTTTTACTAGTGATGTTAATGTTAATGATGATACTAATTATAAAGTTATTTATACTTATGATTTAAATACTTTATCAGATAATGATATTAATAATCTTGGTATTAATAGAGACTTAAATACTTTTAAGACTACTCTTACTAATCGTGGTTTAACTTGTAAATAGTTAATGCTTATATATAATATGTATGGTTGATACTTAAGTTAAGACTAGTTAGGCTTAACTTAACCTCTATAGACTATAGGCTATAGAGGCATACGAAAAAATATTACTCTCTTTCTAGAGAGTTTTTCTTTGTTAAGAGGTTGTTATTTGAACTAAATTGTGATAAAATTATAACTAGTAAATATGATAGAAGAGAAAGAAGGAATATTATGGGTTATAAAACAATGGATGCTAATGAAGCAGTTAGTAGAGTTAGTTATAAATTTACCGAAATAGCAGGTATTTATCCGATTACGCCAGCGTCTCCTATGGCGGAGAAAGTTGATGTTTTAGCAAGTAAGGGAGAAATTAATTTCTGGGGTAATAAAGTTAAGGTAATTGAAATGGAATCTGAGAAAGGAGCTATTGCTACTGTTCATGGTGCACTACAAGCAGGAGTACTTGCTACTACTTATACTGCTAGTCAAGGATTACTTTTAATGATTCCTAGTATATATAAAATGGCTGGAGAAATGCTTCCGGGAGTTATTCATGTAGCTGCTAGAAGTTTATCTACGCATAGTCTTAGTATTTTTGGTGATCATCAAGATATATATGCAGTTAGACAAACTGGTGCTTGTATGCTTTCATCTTCTTCAGTGAAAGAAGCTTATCATATGGCTATGGTTAGTCATTTAGCTAGTATTAAGTCTTCACTTCCTTTTATTAACTTTTTTGATGGTTTTAGAACTAGCCATGAAATTGATAAAGTAAAAGAAATTGATCTTAGTAAATTAGAAACTTTAATTGATAAGAAGGCTCTTAGAAAGTTTAGAGATAATGGTATGATAAGTGGAGCTACTACTAGAGGAACTGCTGAGAATGAGGATGTTTATTTTCAACATACTGAATCAAGAAATGGTTATTATATTAAAGCTATAGATAATGTTATTTATTATATGGATAAGATTAATAAGATATGTAAAACTGATTATAAACCATTTAATTATTATGGAGATAAGTCTAGTGATACAGTTATTATTGCTATGGGTTCAGTATGTGAATGTATCAATGAAGTAGTAGATGACCTTAATAAGAAGGGTAAGAAAGTAGGCTTAGTTACTGTTCATTTATATAGACCATTTAGTAATAGTTATTTATCTTCAATTATTCCTTCTAGTGTTAAGAAAATTGCAGTACTAGATAGAACTAAAGAAGCTGGTAGTAGTGGAGAGCCTTTATATTTAGATGTTGTTAATGCTTTAAAAGATAGAGATATTAAAATTATTGGTGGTAGATACGGATTATCTTCTAAAAACACGACACCCGCTATGATTAAGAGTGTATATGATAATTTAAGTGGTGATATGAAGAGTAATTTTACTATTGGTATTAATGATGATGTTACTAATTTAAGTTTAGATATTGATAATAGTTATAGACTTGATAATAATAATTATGAAATGCTTATATATGGATATGGTTCTGATGGTATGGTATCGACATCGAAAGATATTCTTAGAATTATTGGTGATAATACTAAGAAGTATGTTCAAGGTTATTTTCAATATGATTCTAAGAAGAGTGGTGGTGTTACTAGAAGTCATATTAGAATAGGAGATACTCCTATTAGGAGTAGTTATTATGTTGATAATCCTAATTTTATTGTAGTATCTAAAGATTCTTATATGTATAAGTATGATATTCTTGATAATATTAGAGAGGGTGGTACACTTCTTTTGAACACTAATTTAAGTAGTGATGATTTAATTAGAAGTTTACCTAATAAAGTTAAATATTTACTTGCTCTTAAAAATGTTAATGTTTATACAATAGATGCTTATAAAGTAGCAGGTGAAATGGGTCTTAAGAATAAGATTAATACTTCAATGGAAGTTTGTATTTTTAAGATTATGGATATTTATAATATTAATAAAGTTATTAGTATTATGAAAGAGAATATTAAGAGTAGATTTAGTAGTAAAGGTAAAAAGATTATTGATATTAATAATAAAGTAGTTGATAATTCTCTTAAGTATTTGAAAAAGATTAGTATTGATAGTTCTTGGGTAAAATTAGAATATAATGATAATAAGAAATTAAACTTTAATGAAACAATTAATTTACTTAAGGGAGATACACTTCCTGTTAGTAGTTTCTTAGATGTATCTAATGGTGTCTTTGAAGGTGGTACTACTAAGTATGAAAAGAGAAATATTGCTGAGTCGATTCCTAACTGGATACCTGAAAATTGTTCTGAATGTAATAAATGTGCTTTTGCTTGTCCTCATGGTGTTATTAGACCTTTCTTACTTGATAAGGATGATAAAAAGATAGAGTCTATTCCTTCAATTATGCCTAAAGATGTTAATTTTGCTATTGGTATTAATTATGAAGAATGTACGGGTTGCGGATTATGTGCAGTTACTTGTCCTGGTAAGATGGGTAAGAAGGCACTAGAAATGGTATCTAATAAGAGACATGATAAAGAATTTGATTATTTACTTAAGAATAATATTAATGATAAGTATGATAGTAATATTTTAACTAGTAGAAATATTAGTTTTAGAACTCCTAAATTTGAATATTCTGGAGCATGTGCAGGATGTGGAGAGACTCCTTATTTAACTAATTTAACTAGAGTATTTAATGATAACTTGGTCATTGCTAATGCTACTGGCTGCTCATCTATATATGGTGGTAGTACTCCTAGTTTTCCATATAGTATACCTTGGGCTAGTTCTTTATTTGAAGATAATGCTGAATATGGTTATGGTATTCTAAATGGTATTAATATGAAGAGAGATAAGATTAAGAAATATATGAAGGAGTATCCTAGAAATAAGGTATTTAAAAAATGGCTTAGTAATATGGATAATTATGATATATGTAAAGAAGTATATAAAGAGATTGATTATAAGAAACATCCTTATTTAAATGATATGAAAGACTATATCGTTCCTAAATCTATGTGGATAGTAGGAGGAGATGGTTTTGCATATGATATTGGATATGATGGGATAGACCATGTTTTATCAAAGAATGATAATATTAATATTATGGTATTAGATACAGAGGTTTATTCTAATACTGGTGGTCAGGCTTCGAAGAGTTCTAATTATGGGGCTACGGCATCATTTGCTTCAAGTGGTAAAAATAATTATAAGAAAGATTTGGCTAGAATTGCTATGTGTTATCCACATGTATATGTTGCTAGTTGTAATATTGGCTATAATAACGAGCAATATCTTAAGGCTTTAAAAGAAGCTAGTAGTTATGATGGACCATCAATTATAATATGTTATAGTCCTTGTATCGAACATGGTATTAAGAGTGGTATGGAACACTCACAATCTAATGCTTATTTGGCTACGGAGTGTGGATACTTTATTACTTTTAGATATAATCCTAGTACTGGTAAGTTAGTGCTTGATTCTAAAAACCCTGATTTTGATAAATATGAAGATTACTTAATGACTGAGAATAGATTTGCTAATTTAAAGAATGTTAATAGTGATAATGCTAATATGATACTTGAAGAACAGAAAAAGTGGGCGATGAATAGATTTAATTATTATAAAAGAATAAGTGAGGAGTAGTTATGGAAGAAGTAGAAATTATGATAGATGGTAAAAAAGTAAAAATTACTAGTAAACTATCTAAAGAAGAAATTGATGATAATAGTATGAGATTACTTTTAGATGATACAGTAGAATTAGATGACTTAGTAAAGGAAATTAAAAAAGATGAGCAAGAGTGAAGAGAGAGAATTATTTTTTGAACATATAAAGAAAATTTATATGCAAAATCCTGACTTTGCGGTGACTCCGGATACTATTTATAGTGAACTTAGGTTATTTAATGTTCAAGATGGTGAGCAAACGAGAATTACTCCTGATAGTTTACTCAATATTCAATATCAACTTAGTAGAAAGTTTAGTGGTACTAAAGGACACATATTTAGTAATGGATATTTCTTAGCATTTGAAAATAGAGGTAAATATGAAAATGACGATAACGGTATTATAGATAAATTAAAAAATGGTATCAAGTTATATATTGCTTGTGATATTAATAATCTTTATAAAATAGCAAAGTCTTTATTTAACTATATATTAAAAGAAGATATTGTTTCACAAAGTAAAGTAGCTAAATTTATGCGTAACGATGTATTAGTTGTCAGAGTAAGTACTATAGAAGAAGCAGAAAAGGTAAGTAAGTTTGTTAATTCTTTGGGATATAATTCTTCAGTTACTCCTAATCCATTCATTTTAAATGATGGAAATACTTCTGTTACATGGGATGGTAGTCTTTCTTATAATGAAACTTTATCAAAATTACTTAAAAATTATTTTGACGAAATGAAAAGGAAAGGTGAACTTACTTCTGCTGATGAAGAAGGTTTGGCAAAGTTCATTAGAAAAGAGATATTTTTATGTAAAGATAATCCTCTTTATTTGTTAAATAGATATCAAAATGGTAGAGATATTGCTGATTTTATTCAAACTTCCACTATTATTGCGGATAATTTAGGGGGAATACTTACTAAGGAAAAAATTTATGAGTATCAGAAAAATAGAAATAATAATTTAAGTAATAATAAGATAGATTCTGACGATGTTAAAGATAAAGTTCTTTATGTTATATATAAACTTTCTAATTATTATGATATTGATTACGTTCATAGAATGTTAGTACATTATTTTAATACTAATGAAGTTGAAATATTTACCAGAAGAGATTCGATTAGAGATATAATTATTGATTATTTATCTCCTGAAATATTAAAAAAAGAGATAATTGATATAGGGACTAAATCTTTTTATGAATGCATTCTGTTAACACTTGATAAATACGATCAAGACCAATGTATATATGCGATTGCAAAAGTTATTTTAACCGGGGAACTTGATGGACTTACTAGAACATATGATGTTAGAAATAAACTTGGTCTTATTGTTCCTAAGGAATGGCTTGGTGATATTATTAAAAATGGTTTGGCTGATGAGAATAAAGGAGTTATTGATAGATTTAGTTCGTTATCAAGAGAACAGAAAAAAGTTATTGCTAATCAAATAGGGAATACAGGAAAAAATGAACTTGACGACTTGACAAGTGATCTGTTAATATTGTCGTCATATGTTTATAGTAATATAAGGAATAACACTTTAAAATTACAGAATAAAAAGATTGGTATTAAATAGTAAAAAAATATTAATCTTTTTTTGTATGATTAGTACTAAAAGGTTTTCGTTAATTTAATTAGTATTCAATTTTAATACTCTTCTGATAAAAAGTATTATTTTTGTTTATACTTAATTTATGATTAAATCTTTTGATTAAGAAATCTTCAAAATGATAAAATTACCTTTTTTAGGTAATTGACATGTATTTTTTGACATTAGTTTTGTTTTATGATAAAATATATTTGATTTTGAAATACTTCTTTTTAATTGACAAAAGATGTATTTTTTGAGATAATTTTATTGTAGAGGTGATTGGATATGTATAATGATAGAATTACTTTGACAATGCAAGATATTTTGGAGAAAGAGTTCAAAATTGATGCTAGAGGATATAGACTTCAAGAAGTTGATAAATTTCTAGATGTTATTATTAAAGATTATAATGAATATAATAATATTATAAAGAATCTAGAAAAAGAAAAAAGAGAATTGGCTCAAGAAAATACTGTTTTGAAAAATGAAGTAAGAAATTTAAAATCTAGTATAGAGGCTGCTAGAATAGGCGAAAAAGAAATAACTAATGTTGATTTATTAAGAAGAATATCTCAACTTGAGAAAATCATATTAGGTAAAGAACAACAATAATATATCTGGGTAAATGCTGCATACTTGATATGTAGAGGAAAGTCCATGCTCGCACTATCTGCGATGATAGTAGTGTTTGTGCTTAGGGAAAAAATAACCTAAGGCAGGTAACTGACGGCTTATCTTTTTATCTAAGGGTAACTATGATAAAAGATGTGTAAAAGTGCCACAGAGACGAGTCTATTTAGAAATAAGTAGAATGAAACGAGGTAAACCCCACAAGCGAGAAACCCAAATTATGGTAGGGGAATCCTAAACTAGAGAATTTGAATCTAGAGGGAATGACGATAGTCATAGATAAATATTTACCGCCTAGTAATAGGTACAGAACATGGCTTATAAGATATATTTTTATTGTTATTAAGGAGTATTATGAAAAATATTGGTCTTAAATTAAAGGATAAAAGAGAAGAAAATGGGCTTTCTATTGAAGAGGTTGCTGAAGATTTAAAGATGCGACCTAGTCAAATATCTAGTATAGAAGAAGGTAATACAGAAGATTTTAAAGATGTATTTTATTTAAAATATTTTATTAGAGATTATGCTAAATATTTGGGGTTAGATAGTGAAAGAATATTGGATGAATTTAATGAATATTTATTTGATATGACTTCAAAGATTCCTATTGATTTAATTGAAAAAGCAAAAAAAGAAAAGAAGGAATCTACTACTGCTGTTTCTCCATATACTAAGGAGAAGAGTAGAATTAAAATCCCTAAACTAATAATAGGTTTATTTGTTATTATACTTATTATAATAGTAGGTTACTTTATTATTAGTAATTATAAAGGAAATGATTTTAGTGATAGTGATATTACTTATAGTATAAGGAGATAGTGTGATGAATAAAGCAAATAAAATAACTGTGTCAAGAGTAATAATGTCTGTTATTATTATTGTGTTACTCTTGTTTCCATTTGATCAGATGGGTATTGATTTTCCTACTTATTTGATAGGTGGTAAAATATTAATTGATTTAAAATATATTATAGTGGGAGTATTATTTATAATTGCTTCATTTACTGACTTTTTAGATGGTTATATAGCAAGAAAATATAATATGGTTACTGACTTTGGTAAGATGGTTGATGCTATTAGTGATAAATTACTTACTAATTCAGTATTAATTATATTAGGCTGTAATGGTAAAATTAGTGCCGCTATTGTAGTAGTTATTATTGCTAGAGATATAGTAGTTGATTCTATTAAAATGGTCATTGGTAATAAAGGACATGCTGTTGCTGCAATAGGAATAGCTAAAGTTAAAACTGCTACTTTGATGATTGGTATAATATTAACATTATTTTATAATTTACCATTTGAACTTATTTCACTTAGAATATCTGATTTCTTATTAGCACTTGCTGCTATTCTATCAGTTATATCTGGTGTTAAGTATTATATGATGGCTAAGCCATATTTAAAAGATAGATAATATTTATCTTTTTTTTATTTTATAAAAAAATACGAACAAATGTATTAAAAAGTATTGACAAGTTAAAAAAAGTATTGTACAATTATATTGTAATTAAGGAAAGTATGTTGAAAGAGAGGAAATTATGGCAAAAAATGTAGAAAAAGATACAGCATTAGAACAAGTACTTGCTGATATCGAAAAACAATTCGGAAAAGGGGCTATTATGAAACTTGGAGAGCAAGAACATAAAGAGATAGAAGTTTCTCCTAGTGGCTCTCTTAGCTTAGACATTGCTCTTGGAGCAGGAGGATATCCTAAAGGAAGAATAATCGAAATTTATGGACCTGAGTCTTCAGGTAAAACTACTTTTGCACTTCACGCTATTGCAGAAGTACAAAAAAATGGTGGCAGAGCAGCTTTTATTGATGCAGAGCATTCTTTAGATCCTGTTTATGCTCATAACCTAGGAGTTAATACTGATGAATTATTGTTATCACAACCTGATACTGGTGAGCAAGCTCTTGAAATTTGTGATGCTCTTGTTAAGAGTGAAGCTGTTTCTATTATAGTTATTGACTCAGTAGCAGCTTTAGTGCCTCAAGCAGAAATTGATGGTGAAATGGGAGATTCACATGTTGGACTTCAAGCAAGACTTATGAGTCAGGCACTTAGAAAATTATCTGGGTCTATTAATAAGACCAATACTATTGTTATCTTTATTAATCAACTAAGAGAAAAAGTAGGTATCATGTTTGGTAATCCTGAGACAACTCCTGGTGGTAAAGCACTTAAGTATTATGCTTCTGTTAGACTTGATATTAGAAGAGGAGAACAATTAAAGACTGGTTCTGATGTTATTGGAAATAAGACTACTGTTAAAGTTGTTAAAAACAAAGTAGCTCCTCCATTTAAGACTGCTGTTGTAGATATTATGTATGGTGAGGGAGTATCAAAAGAAGGAGAATTACTTGATTTAGCTTCAGAAATTGGTGTAGTTGAAAAAAGTGGTGCTTGGTATGCTTATAAAGGTAATAAGATAGGTCAAGGTAAAGAAAATGCTAAGTTATATTTAAAGGAAAACAAAAATATTGCTAATGAAATAGAAGAAAAGGTTAGAGAACATTATGATATAATGGTAGATAAAAAGAAAAAGAAAGTAGACAAAAAGACAGAAAAAGAAGTAAAGGAATAAGATTGATATTCCTTTTTTCTTTAACATATGATAAGATATAGATGAGGGTGATTTTTTTATGAAGAAATGCTTAGTTGTTTATAATCCTAATTCTGGTAAGTATAATAAAGAAGTTACTTTACCAAAGATTGAAAAAATACTTAATGAATATGATTATTCTGTTATAATTGAAAAGACTAAATATAAGGGAGATGCCACTAGTATTGTAGCTAATATAGATAAGTGTGATCTTGTTGTTTCTATTGGTGGAGATGGTACTTTTAATGAGGTTATGACGGGTAATTTTATGAGAAAAGATAGAATTGTTTTATGTCATTTGCCTTCGGGGACTACGAATGATGTTGGTGCTATGTGGGGATATGGTAAAAATATGCTTAATAATTTAAAACTAGCCTTAAATGGAAAAGTTAAAAGAATAGATATTTGTACTATTAATGATAAACCTTTTGTTTATTCTGCTGGTTTTGGTAAATTTATGAATATTCCTTATGAGACTCCTAGAGAGTTAAAAAAAAGAATAGGACATCTTGCATATATTAGAGAAGGGACTAGAGATTTTTTTAGAAAAGTTAAACTATATGATGTTACTTATGAAATAGATGGAGAAAAATATAGGGGATTATTCTCTTTTGCTCTTATTACTAATGCTAATAGAGTAGCGGGTATTAATAATTTTTATAAAGATATTAAACTTGATGATAATAAATTTGAAGTATTACTTTGTAATATTACTAAACTTAAAGATATTGTTAAGACTTTATATTTCTTTGCTTTATATGATGCTAGTAAAATACCGGGATTTTATTTTTATCAAACTGATAATATTAAAATAAAATTTAATAGTCCTTTAAAGAAACCTTTATGTATCGATGGGGAATCTTTTGATGATATGAGTGGTAGTTATAATATTAAGATAGATCATGATGTATATGTACTTATGCCTAAGAAAAATATTAATAGTTTATTTGTAGAAAAGAAAAAGAAACTATAGTGAATAAAATCAGTATAGTTTCTTTTTGTATAAATTTAATTTTATATTAATAATTATAGTGAAATATTATATAAAGTAGTTGTGTATTTTTTATGATTTTAATACTTAAATGTGTATTGTAATTATTACATAAAATTATTTGACTAATTTTTTATATAGGCTCCATCAGTTTTACAATCATATGTTGTGATACTTTTATCTGCTAAAAAATCTCCTTCATAATTAATGAATGGTTCTGGTAAATTATTGATATCAGCCCATATTAATTCTTCACATTTATTTGGTTCCGCTATTATGGGAGTACCTTTATATTTAGATATTTCAAAATAATAATCAATATATGGTTCTAACTTTTTACCATCTATTTCAAAAAAATTTCTTCTTAGTACCATATAACTATTAGTGATACTTTCTAAATCAATTTCAATATTTAACTCTTCTTTTGCTTCTCTAACTAGTGCCTCGTATTGGTTTTCTCCTTCATCGATATGTCCTGCTGGTAAGGCATAATATCCAGGCCATAATTTTGAACCTTTTCTTTTTTGTAATAATATTTTATTATCATCCATTATTATCATATGGACTGCACTTTTAAACATTTCTTTCATTATATCACCTCCGTTGTTTAAAGAAATTTATTGTTAAAATTATATATCAGTATTTTACTGATAATAAAAAGCAGTCTTATTTTAGACTGAAAAATATATTTAAAGTTCAAGTGGTTTGAACATATTTTCTAATGGTGGAGCTGAGGGGACTCGAACCCCTGTCCGCAAATAAAGTTATTTAACCTTCTACAAGATTATTAGGTTATCAGATTCGCAAAGTAAATAGACAACCTACAATCGTAATTACTTGCTAGTTTATAGTTATTCGTTATGAAGTCTAAACTTAAATCATAATATAGTCTGCTTTATAAGTCCTAGCTAATTCTCACAGACAAAGAATTAGTAGAACCTGTTGCTGCCTATTGGTTAGGCATAAGCAACAGCATTTTTATAGCTGTTTCCAGTTATGTTTAGGTTTCTTCTTTACGCGAAGAGCACGTCTTGCTAATTAAATACTTATATTTTCGTCGAAGCCATAAGCAGCCCCATTACATAGATAATTATAACAAACAGATGTTTCTTTGTCAATTTTTTTTGATAAAAATATTGTAATATTTGTAATTTTACTGTATAATTACTTTAGAGTAAAATAGGAGTGGGAATATGGATTCAAACTTAGAAATTAATAATAATTATTTTGGTGTAAGACATTATAAGGTTCATGTTATAAAAGAAAAGATTAGACCGCTTAGATTTATTACTAGTGTTATTTCTTATGCTTTGTTTATATGGCTTTTATTAATTGGTCTTACTTTGCTAGTTTATATAGTTGATATTAAAGTAAGGGCTTCAAAGGGAGATAATTCTCCACCGACATATAATGCATACGTTGTACTTACTGGTTCAATGGTTCCTGAAATAATGCCTAAAGATGTTGTTATTACTAAAAAAAGAGAAGCAAAAGATTTGGAAGTTGGAGATATTATTACGTTCTTATCTTCAGATCCTAGACTTTCTAATATAATTGTTACTCATAGGATTAAAGCTAAATATTTTGATTCTACCACTAATAAGTATACCTTCCAAACAAAAGGAGATGCTAATAATACGGCGGATTTTACTTTAGCCGAGGATACTAATATAATAGGAGAGGTTATATTTAAGATACCTAAACTTGGTTATGTTCAATCAGTATTGGCGACTAAGGGTGGTCTTATTATAATTGTACTTATTCCATGTTTAGCTATATTATCTTATGATATTGTTAAACTTGTAAAAAATGTTAAGAAAAAAGTTGATGAGAAAAAGAGTGATATGACTGTTGTAAGAAGGTGATAACATGAAAAAGACAAATAAGTTTTTTGTAAAAAAGATAGATGAAGAAAAGAATAAAATAACTGTAGAGGAAGAGAGAAAGTATAGAAATCCTTTTATTCTATTTCTAATTAACAATGGTAAATTAGTTTTTACTATTTCTCTTCTTTTATCTATTTCTGTATTTGTTATTGCTATTACTTTAATATTTAGTAATATGAAAGATTCTTCTATTATTAAATATGAATCTAATGGGGTAATTGTATCTTTTGATGGTGATGATAATAGTATTATTAATGGAACACCTATAACTAGTGAATATGCTGATAAGGTTTTTGATAGTAATTTGACTGATAATAGTCATTTAAAGGGTGTTGTTATAGAATTGAAAAGATCCACTATTAAAAATGGTGTTATAATTTTCTATTCTGATAGAACCGCTATTATAAGATATGATAATAATTCATTTAAAAGAATATATCCGGTTAATGGTAAATATGGTATAGATGAAGATGGTGTTATTAATTCTAAAGCCATAACTAAGGATTTAACTGGTAATTATAAGAAAAATGAGAAACTTAATATTGAACTTATATATTTATCTGATGGTAGTGTTATAGTGATTAAGGATAATATTAATTTCTTTGTTAGAAATAGTGATATAACTAGTGAAGATGAGCTTTTCTTTACTAATTTAAGTGGTGTTAGTGTACCAGTTGATAAAAATGGTGATAAATATATTTATTCTGATGGTACTATAAAAGAAAAGGACTATATTATTGTTGATAATGTTAAATATGTTAAAGTTGATGAAAAAGTAACTAAAGATAATATAAAAATTATTTATTATGATAATGGATATGCTGAAGTTATATATGAAGATATTAGTATTATGGTAAAGAATAGTGATCATATTGTATATAATGATAATATTTTCGAGATAATTGATAATAATGTTGATAAAGAGATAATTAATATTAAGGATATTATGGATATTAAAAATATATCTTTAACTAATAAAAATGATGAAAAAGTTTATTATATGATTGTATTAGAGGAAACGGATGATTATAAGAAACATAATATTTCTAGAAGATTGGCTAATGAATATATTAATTATAATGTTTTTGTTAATGGTAATACTATAGAAAATAAGGTTTTGGATAACAAGATTGATAGTATATCTGATAATAGAAATAGTTATTTAATATATGAAGGTGAAATTGAAAGATTGAGTGAAGTATCTATTAAAATAGGTATGTGGATTAGTTATGAGAAAATAACTAATGAGTATATGAATAGTGCATTTATTGGAACTATGAAAGTATATATTGAATCAAAATAAAATGTAGATAGGAGAGTATTATTATGAACAAAGAAATTTTTATGAAGAATAAGAAAAAAATTATTATTTTTGTTGTGATTGTGGCAATTGTTTTAGTCGGATTTTCTTTGTTAAATTCTACATATTCTTTATTTTATCATGAAAATACTGCTTTAAATCCTGATTCTTATAGTACTGGATTATTAGAAATAACCGCTAATGGGAAAGGAGATAATATTTCACTTGCTAATGCATTACCTTTAAGTGATGATGATGGTTCTAAAACAGATCCTTATACTTTTACTATTACTAATACTGGTAACGTGGATTACAAGTTTAATGTTAAATTATTATCTACTGCAAGTAGTAGTACTACTATTGATGCTAAATATATTAAAGTTAAAATTGATGATGGAAATGCTACAACACTTGCTTCGCTTACTAATGGTATTATTAAGAGTGATATCACTTTGAAGGCGAGAGAAAGTATAGATATTACTATTAGGGCATGGCTTAGTAGTGATACACCTAATAGTCAAATAGGAAAGGTGTTTAATTCTAAGATAGTTATAGATGGACAAGCAGTTTATACTGAATCTAATTATGATGTTGGTTCGGCAAGGGAAACTTTGACTAGATTAAATAAATTAAATGGTGGTTCTTTAGTATTAGCTACTGATACGCCTGATTTTTCTACTGTTAGTGGTAATAATGGTAAGGGTGTTGGTGGAACGACTGGATTAGGTGATGGTACTAAAGGAATTTATACTGCTACTGACGATTTAGGGACTAGTTATTATTTTAGAGGTGCCGTTGAAAATAATTATGTAAAATTCGCAAATTTTTATTGGAGAATAATTAGAATAAATGGTGATGGTTCGGTTAGAATGATTTACGCTGGTACTAGAGCATATGCAAATGGTGATGGTAATTCAAATACTGATACTTTGATAAATGTCGGTGTGTATAATTCAAAAAATGATGATAATGCTTATGTTGGATATATGTATGGTACTGCAGGTTCCTCTAATTATGATGCTACGCATTCCAATGTTAATAGTAGCGATATAAAAAATGTTGTTGATAGTTGGTATAAAAGTAAGTTAATAAATTATGGTAATTATATAGCTGATGTAATATATTGTAATGATAGAAGTGTAGCAAATGATGATAGTACTAATATTCTCTTTAGTACTATTGTAGGTATTGAAAATGCAGCTACAGGTATTGGTGAAGATGCAACTGCTTATGCTGGTTTAAAAAGAAATTTTGTCAGTTATACTCCTAGTTTATTATGTCAAAATAAAAATGATAAGTTTACTGTAAGTGAAGAATTAGGAAATGGTAAATTGACTTATCCAATAGGATTGATTACTGCCGATGAACTTACTTTGGCTGGAGCCAACTTTTCTATGAATGGTTATTATCAGAAGAATACAGACTTTTATTTATATAATAATAATAATTATTGGACTATGTCGCCTTCACTTTTCAATACTGCTTGTGTTTCAGCAATGAATGCTGATGGTCGTGGTGTTGCTAATATGGTTGATGATAATGTTAGTAATTTTGGTTTTCGTCCAGTAATTTCTCTTAAACCTACTGCTATTAATGGTGGTAAAGGTACTATGTCTGATCCTTTTACTGTTAGTTAAGTGTTATATGAAAAGATTTAGTTTAAATGAATTAAATCTTTTTTTTTGTATATATATATTTATATTGTTAATCTTAATAATGGTGATATTTATGAAAAAAATCTTTGTTAGTAGTCTTGTTGTACTACTTATATTGATTAGTACTATTATGGGAACTTATGCTGTTATTATTAATGTTACTAGTGAAAATGGTGTTGATAAAATTGTTAATACTATTACTATTAAAGATTTACTTAGTGATGATAATGGTAATTTTAATAGTACTTATTATGATGTTAAAAATGAACTTAATGTTACTGATAATGATATGAATATATTAATGAACTCTAGTTATCTTAATGATAGTTTAAAGATAGTACTTAATAATGTTGTTAGTTATAAACTAAGAGGAGGTACTAAGCTTAGTAATGAAAAAATATATGACATGATAGTTAATGATGTTACAAATGATGGAAATATTGATGTTGTACTTAAAAATAAAATAATTGATAAAAGTAATAAGTATAAAAACGATATAAGTGATTATATATATGATTTAGATATTAATCTTATTGATAGTTAATGTTTATTTTATTTTTGTTTGTATTATTGATAGTTATATTATTAGTTATATTAGAAAGGAATAAGATTAATATTTTAAAGAAATTAGAATTTACTTTTATAATTTCAGGTAGTTTAATGGTTTTAATTGGGTTATTATTTAAAATTATTGTTAAAATGAATATTACATTTATTAATATAAAGGCTGCTACTGAGGCTATAGTATATCAATTTATGATTATTGGTATTATATTTTATGTATGTGGTATTATCAGCTATATTGGTTATGAGATTATTAGAAAAGTATATGATTAGATAATTAATTATATCTTTTTTTTTATTTATGTGATAAAATTATTATGGGGATGATATGATGACTAGTAAAAAAGATAATGATAGTATTAATGATAAAAAAAAGATTAAGATAAAAGAAGTAATAAAAAATAAGAAAATTTTTGATAGAGAAAAAAATAAAAAAGGGGAAAAAGAATCTTATACGTCAAAAGAAGTTATGATTGTAATGATTTTTTCTATTGGAATAGGGTTTCTTATGTGTTTTGGATGTATAAGTATTATTACCGGAAAAAATTATTTAGCGGTAACTAAGGATTTAAAGAAGGTAGTTGATACTTATTATGCAATTGTAGATAATTATTATGGCAATTTAGATAAAAAAGTGTTAATAGATGGTGCTGTTGAGGGTATGATTTCTTCTGTTGGAGATACTTTTACTAGCTATAGTGATGCTGATACTACTGATACTTTTAATGAAACTATTTCTGGTAGCTATGAAGGAATAGGGTGTTCGGTTGCTAGTTTTGAGGATGGAACTATAAAAGTTGTTAGTATATTTGATAATTCACCTTCTTCTAAAGCTGGATTGGAAGTTAATGATATAATTACAAAAGTTGATGGCGAAAGTTATGAAGGAAAAAGCAGTGTAGACATTTCTAATTATATTAAAAATAGTGGTAAAAATAAAGTGGTATTAACTGTTAAAAGAAATGATGAAGAGAAAGATATTACTATTAATTTAGGTAAAGTTGAAATACCATATGTTAGTGGTGAAGTATTTGAAAATAATGATAAGAAGATTGGTTATATTAATATATCTTTATTTTCTAGTAATTCTTATGATCAATTTAAAAATAAACTTAAAGAAATTGAAACACAAAATATAGATGGACTTATTATTGATGTTAGAAATAATAGTGGTGGATATTTGACTTCAGTTACTGATATTTGCAATTTGTTCTTAAAAAAGGGTGATATTATTTATCAATTAGAGGATTCAAAAGGTAAAGTTAAAAAGAAAGATACTACTAAAGAAAAACGTAATTATAAAGTTGTTGTTTTAATTAATGGTGGTAGTGCTTCTGCTAGTGAGATTCTTGCTTCTGCTATTAAAGAAAGTTATGGTGGAGAGGTTGTTGGTACTAATAGTTATGGTAAAGGAACTGTACAACAAACTAAAAAACTTTTAGATGGAAGCATGATTAAATATACTACTCAAAAATGGCTTACACCTAATGGTAATTCTATTAATGAAGTTGGAGTTGTACCAACTAAAGAAGTTGTTCTTGATGATAAATATTTAGAAGAACCAACTAAAGAAAATGATAATCAGTTACAAGAAACTATAAAATTATTTAATGAATAGAAGTATTATTACTTCTGTTTTTTTGGTAATTACATATAATTTATTGGTGATAATATGATTGTTAAATATACTACTAAAGAAAAGGAATTGTTAGCTCGTTTAATGAGAGCGGAGGCTGTAGGTGAGGGAGATTTAGGGATGCTGATGGTAGGAAATGTTGGCATTAATAGGGTTATTGCAGATTGTCTTACTTTCAAAGATATTAGATCAATTTCTGATATGGTTTATCAATCACCTGGTGGTTTTTCAGGAACTAGTAGTTCTTTGTTTTATGGTAATCCTACTGCTAAAGAAAGTGAACTTGCGGAGAGGGTTATAAGAGGAGAATATTATTATCCTGCTACTAATGCCTTATGGTTTTATGCTCCTAAGAGTGGAACAAGTTGTACTGATACTTGGTGGGAGCAAGATTTTGCTGGTAAATATAAAAATCATTGTTTTTATAAACCTTCTTCAGGAGTATGTAAAGAACTACATTAATGATAAATTTTATAAAGGGATTTATTATAGGTATTGGTAAAATTATTCCTGGTGTAAGTGGAGCTATGCTTGCCACTATTATGGGTGTTTATGATAAAGCTATATTTTATATTTGTAATTTTAGAGATAATATAAAGATGGCTATTAAGTATTTATTTCCAATAGGAGTTGGTATTGTATTATCAATTATTTTGTTTAGTAAAATTATTAGTTTATGTTTGGATAAGTATTATGTTATAACTATGTTTTTCTTTATTGGTCTTATAATAGGAGGATTTCCTTTTATTATTAATAAAGTTGATAAACATGATTATTATATTAGTTTTATTAGTTTTGCTATCTTTTTTATTGTAGTTATTTTAAATATTAATAATAATTATGTTATTAAAAATAATTTTATTGATATTATTATCTTTTTTGTTTCTGGTATATTTGAGGCTATTGGTAGTATTATACCAGGGATAAGTGGTACGGCATTACTTATGTTATTTGGGACTTATGATATTATTATTTATTCTGTTGGTAATGTTACTAATATTAGAATTATTATACCTTTTGTTATTGGAATTGTAGTAGCGGTTATTTTGCTTGTTAAAATTGTTGATTATTTATTTAGAAAACATAACAATAAGATGTATGCTTTTATACTAGGAATGTTTATTTCTAGTGTACTTCTTCTTATAATACAGATGTTTAAAAATAAGATATATGTTATTGATTTGATTATTGGTATGATTTTTATGGTATGTGGGATATTTATTTCTAATATTTTTGAAGAAAAATAAAAAACTCTTGATTATTCAAGAGTTTTAACATTTAATTTGGTGACCAGTATGGAATTCGAATCCATGAATGCTGCCGTGAAAGGGCAGTGTGTTAAGCCACTTCACCAACTGGCCAAAAAATGGTGGGCCTGAATGGACTTGAACCATCGACCTCACGCTTATCAGGCGTGCGCTCTAACCACCTGAGCTACAAGCCCATTTTTTCGTTGCTATTACATTATATCATACATATAACTAATTGGCAAGTCTTTTTTTAAAAAATATAAAAATGGTGTCCCCTTAGGGATTCGAACCCTAGACCCACTGATTAAGAGTCAGTTGCTCTACCAACTGAGCTAAGGAGACATCTGTCAAATACATTTAATATTATATTATATTTTTTTGTATTTGTAAACCTCTAAATTGAAAAAAGTTTATTTTTTTTCTATTTTGTAGTAATTGACTTTTTATACTCATTTTGATATAATTTAATAAGAATAGGTATCGGTGATAAAATGAAAAAAATTGGTGGAAAAAGTTTTTGGATTATTTTGATTATTAGTGTTATTACATTAATTGCTTTGACTTTGGGAGTTATATTTCTTACTAGAAAATCTAGTAAGGAGTTTTATAGTGCTGGTTATATAATCAGTAGTAATGCTACTAAAAGTGATAAGCTTTATTTTAATGATAATACCGTATATAAAGAAAATGTATTTGATGAATATGTTTTTAAAAATACTGATAATAAGGAAGTTAGTACTGATAAAAATAATTTTATTCACTATTTAGATAATTCTTTATCTTTTATGAAGAATGGTGTAATATTGGATTTGGATAATATTAATACTTCTTTGATACCTTATTATAATATAACAGATGCTTCTATTATCCAATATAACAATGGTGGATATTATATTGAGACTGCTGATAAGACTTTAACATTTGGTAACTTTTTAGGTAAAATAACTGATAATAAATATATTGTTGTTGGTAAAGATGTGAAAATTAAATTAGCAGGTAGTAATGAAGAAGTTAGTGGTAATTACTTTGAAATACTTTTCGTAGAAAATGGTGTTGTTAAAATTGAAAATCAGGAAGGTAGTTATCAAACTGTTAGTGATGGTACTACTGTTTATGTGGGAGATAAAATTAAAATTGAACTTGGTGATAAAGATGTACTACTTGATGATGAAAATAAGTTAAATCTTAATGAGATGACTATTGATGGAAATGAAAATATTGATATTGTTCCTGATAATGGTAAAGTAAAAGATACAAAAGGTAATGGTAATAGTACTAATGGTGAAGATGACAAAGATGGGAATGGTACTAATAATGATGGAAATAAAGAACCTAATGGTACTGGTAATAATGGCACTGATGGTGACAATACTGGCGGTACAACTGATGGTGATGGTCAAAATGGTACTCAGACTGTTATTAAAAAAGAAGTTTCAATAGATTTAGTTAGTGCTAAAGCTGATATTAATAGTATTAATGCAAGTTTTCAAGTTATTGATACTAATAATTTTATTAAGGGTAATTTACTTCTTACATTAGTTAATACTTCAACTGGTGATACTGTATATAAGAAGATACTTGCTAATACTAGTGATATTCAAGATGTTGTTATAAGTTCTTTAGCACCAGATTCTAATTATGTTATGACTATTAGTGAAGAAAATAATAGTTCTGGAATTCAATATTTTCAAAAAATATTTAGAACAGATAGTTTAGATTTAAGATTAATTAGAGAATATGTTACTACTAATTCATTATCTTATTCAATAGATTTTGGAACTACTGATGTTAAGTCTGTTAATATTAGTATATATGATACTGATAATAATAAGATTGGTGATTCTAAAGTTGTATATAATAATGATAGTGGAGAAGCTATAACTTTTGATGATTTGAATAAAAATACTTTATATAATATTAAAGTTGATTCTGTAATATTTAATAATTTGAATTATTCAAATACATATACAATAACTACTAGTGATACTACATTAAAAGAAAAACCTGTTCTTGGCGATATTTCTGTTAATGTAAGTTCTGATGGAAAAGAGTTTACTTTATCAATGAAAGAGCCAAATGATCCTGATAAAAGTATTACAAAATATACTTATGAGATTTATAAGGCTGAAGATATTACTGAGGATGGTAGTACTTCAATGACTCCAGTTTATTCTTTTGGTTCTGATGAACTTAAAGAACAAAAATTACGACTTGGGGAACATGGTATTGAGAGTAATGTTGATTATCGTTTTAAGATGGTTGTTCAATATAATGATAATTATAAGTATAATGAAATTGATACAGCGTTTAGTAATTATTTTCAGATTGTAGGTAAACCAACCGTGGAATTTATACCTGATGAAAGTCTTATTTCATTTAATCAAATTGGTGGTAGTGTTCAAATTAAGGATGAGGGATGTACTATTCCTAATGAGGGTAGAAAGTGTTTTGATCAAAAGAATAATTTTGTAATAAAATATTATGGCCCTGATAAAATTAAAAAGACTATTGAAAAAGTTACATTTGATGAAAATATGACTTATAGTTTAATTTTAGATGGTCTTTCTGAAAATACATTATATAATTTTGAATTATATGCTGATGTTGATATGAAAAATGGTGATGGTATTAATAAAGGTGAGTATATTGGTAGTTTTTCTGCTAAAACAACTGGTATTAAAGCTTTGAAGATGCAGAATTGGAAAACTAATGCGTATAGTTTTGATACACCAATTTCAGTTAGTACAGAAATGATTAGTACTGATCCTAGTGATGATTCAGTTGATAAGATAGCTACAATTACATTTAACTTATATAGAGGAGATGTGAAGAATGGTATATCAACAGAACCAATAGGAACATTTAATGTTACTGATGGTATTAAGGATAAGTATTATAATAAAGAGTTTGATTTGACTTCAAATATGTTTGGTATTGAAAATCTTGATGCACTTAGAGAATTATCTGGTGGTAAATTAAATAGATATTATACTATTGAGATTACTGATGCCTTTGATGAATCTAGAACTAATGAGTTTAATATTATGGATAATATGTATGTAGTTGAAACTCCTTCAATACTTTTACTTGAAGATGAGGTTGCTACTCCTAAGATATTGGTAGATGAAATTACGAATGTTCAGACTAAATCTAATGAATATAAAGATGAGTATAATGTTACTTATGATCCTATGCTTGATGATACTACTATTAGAGGATATAAAGTAACTGCTGTATTTGATAAACAAAAGATAGGTACTTATTTCCAAGGTGATAATCCGGTTAGAGCTATTAAGTTTTATGTTTATAATAATTCTAATAATTTAATTGAAGAAAGAGAAATTTCAGTTATTGATAGTGATGTTAGTGAGACTTATTTCTTTTTGGGTAATGGTACTGATTTCTCTGTTGTTGATAAAGATATGAGAAGAGGTAATACTTATACTTTTTCATATGATTTGCAGCTTGATACTGATAATGATGGAGCGGCTGATAATACTTTTCCGTCTAATAAGCCTAAGAGTGAGAAGTTCTCTTCGTTGAAAAAGGATCCTGAATTTAAGTTGTTTATTGATAATAGTACTAAAAATACAATTACTTATAAATATAAGATTAGTGATTATGATAATGCTTTATTAAAAACTGGAGATAAATATTTATTACTTTATACTATTGGTGAAGATAAAACGGAATATGAAGTTCCTATTGTTAAAAGTGATGAGTATAATGAATTTACAGTATCTAATTTGAATAATAATGATATTTATGATATTATTTATCAAAAGGTTAGTGTCAAAGATAAAGATGGTGCTAATAAAGTTAGTCTTGGAAAATATTATTTTGATGGCTATTATGATGGTAATGATTTTAATATGGGATATAAGCTTGAATATGGTAATTTTGATAATAGATTAAAACTAATTGTAAATGATAATGATTTTTTGAATAGGGTTTCTGCTTTTCTTGTTACTTTAACAGCAGGTGATCAAAAATATCAAAAAGTTGTTTCTGATTTTAAGGCTGATGATATTAAGAATTGTGATGATAGAAAGTGTATTATATTTGATTATGCTGATATTTCTAATTTTAAAGGTAAAGATATTAAAGTTGATGTTGTAGCATTTTTTGATACTGGATATATTGGTTTTAGTCAAAAATCTTTATTAGGAGATTATTTTAAGAATATTGGGTTTGTTGATAGTGATAATGCTAATAAGGTTGGTTTTGTATATCAAAATACTAGTATTTTAACTCCTGGGCAATATGTATACTTCTTGAATAATACTTCTAATGCTTTTGTTAATGCTAATAAACCAATGGGAATTTTAGGATTTGAGTTTGGTTTGAGTAATGCTAATGGAGTACCTTCTAAACTTACTACAGTAAATTTAGTTGATATTAAGAATAATAAATTTGTTTCTTATGGTGATATTATTAAAAAGGGTACTGATGTTTCACAAATTCAAAATGGCGTTTATGAAAGAAGTGATAAGAATACTATTAATCCTAAAGTATTAGATAAGATTAATATTCAGACTGATGATAATTCGTTTAAGTTTACTAGTATTACTCCAAAAGTTAGTTCTAAAGCTAGTGGATTAATTAATGGAGCAAAAATTAATGTTGATTTGTCTGTGGATACTGATACATTAGAATCTGATTTTATAAAGACTGATGGTAAATATAAGTTTTATATTGATGTTTATAAAAAGAATGTTTGCGCTGAGGAAGATGAAGATTGTGTAGAAGAGTTAACTCTTGTTAAAACTATAGATACTGATTATGATAATTTGGGTGAGGTTATTTTTGAAGGATTAGATCCTGATACTATTTATTATTATAAAATATCTGCGGATATGAATAAAAATGGTAGTAAAGTAAAAACACCATTATTTGATTACAATAGAGCGGGTTATGTTGAATATATTAATAGTTTTAAAACACTTAGTAAAGATGATATATTTAGTTCTTTGAGTTATGATTATTCTTCAAATATTACAGAAGATATTTATAATAACAGAATACTTAGTGTTAATACTAGATTGAAAACTGATGTTAATATGAATATTAAGTTTCAAATATTTGATATTAATGATGAACTTAAATACGAGAAAGTTGTTTCTAGAATTGATGATGATAAGAAAGATTGTAATACAGTAGATTGTTCAAATCAGATTTATACCAGAAAAATAGGAGAGTATAATAGTGATATTAGAGCTAATTATAGTGTTGATATTACTGGTGATAATTTTGTTTTTGGAAATAATTATTATACTATTAAGATTTATGCTGTTACAACTGACCTTGGTAAAGAGTTAGAATTATATAATGCTGCTATGACGGGAGATACGGTTTTACATACGGGATTACATGAATTATGGAATCCAGAAATATTGGTTAGTCAGAATGCAATAATGACTAGTGATGGTTCTGGTTATAAACATAGTATCGAGTATACTGTTACGGTTACTGATAGAGATAAGGTTATAAATGATGGTATATATGAAATTGAACTTCAGGATTCAGCTTACAATAATGTTTGTCCTGGGCATGAAGATGATTGTAAGGTTATTGTTGATATGAATAAGACACCTTCTTGTAAATTTGCTAATGGTAAAGGTTGTACTGTAGTAAGTAAAGATGCTGATAAACAGGTTATTAAGGTTACTTTTGATAATTTGAAGGCTGATACTAATTATGTTATATATGCTTATGCTAATACACATCGTAATAATGTTTCTTTAGAAGAAAAGGATGCTTTGGTATATGCTAGAACTAAACAATATACTAAGAGTGATTTAGGATTTTCATTAGGATCTGTTACACCAACAGCGATTACTAAGAATAAAGTTTTACTTACTTTTGTTGGAGCGGCTAATTTAACTAATTCTTTGAAGGGATTAGAATATAGCGTTAACGTTACTGGAGGAGAAAAGATAGCATCTGGTAAGTTTGGTAAAGTTAATGCTTCTGATTCTGATAATATAGTATTTAAATTAGATAAAGATGGATATCCTTATTTGGAAATACCTATATCTGATGGTAAAATACTTGGTGTTAATAATACTATTAATATTACTTATTATTATGCCGATAAGGATACTGGGGAACTAAAAATACTTAAATTGTCTAATAAGACGGTATTTGATTATGACTTCAAAAATGAAAATAAATAGGAAGGGATGTAAATAATATGAGAAAATATGATATAAAGAATAAGAGAAACATTGGAATAATTATAGGGATTTCTGTTATAATTATAATCATGTTTTCTCTAGTTATTAAATTCTTTTTAGATAGTGACAGAAGTGAGTATACTATTGGTAGTGGAACTTTGTTATTTGATAAAGATAAATCAATTGTAAAAGTTGATGGAGAAGGTATTGTAAAGAAAAAGTGGAATAATGAATACTATCTTTATTATAATAAAAAAAATGTAGAACTTGGTAATACTGCTGTTGGTTATAATGAAACTACAGGAGAAATTACTTTGTATGGTAAGTATTATGAAATTGGTGTTGGTGATAATATTGATATAGTAGATGGAGAGACTGTTATTAAGAGTTCGGCTTTAACTAAGTTTTATAAATTAGCGGATAGGAAATATTTGATTATTGATAAGGATATTAAGACTGCTGATGGGCTTTTATCTACTACTGACTTTTTGATGGTTGATTTAGATAAAATTGGTAATGCTACATTGGTTAATCATAAGGTTAATTTGAAGGCTTTTTCTGCTACTACAATTGTTACTTCTAATTATACTTTTGATATTGCTAATGAAATTCTTACTTTTGGTAGTAATAAAATTGATTGTAAGAAGATTATTGGTTCTTCTAATAATTATACTAAGGATGATTTGATTCCTGATGATAATGTTGATAATGGTGGTAATTCAGATGGCGTTACTAATATAACAGATAATAGTGGTACTGATGGAAATACTAAGACGGATGGTACTAATGGAGGTAATTCTGGAAATAATGGTGGTAATTCAGATGGTAGTGGACAAAATAATACTGTTATTGAAGAAATTAAAAAGGCTACTAAACGTACTTCTGTTGTTTCAGTGACTAGTACTACTAGTAAGATTACTGTTGATTATGTTGTGTATGATCCTTATAATGAATATACTTCTGTGTATATGGAGGTTAATGGAAGTGATTCTGATAAGATAGATACTATATATTTAAATAAAAACGATACTAGATATGAATTTACTAATGTATTTCCTAATTCTTCTTATAAATTAACATTTAAGTATTCTTATGTAGATGATGATGGTAATATGCATACTGAGGTTTTTGATAATGTTAGTATTACTACTAAGAGGCCTAATGTTAATATTAAAGTTACTAGTGTAAGTTTTGGTAATATTAATTATTTGATTACTAATGATAATACTTATGATATTAGTAGTGGTACTTTGAAAGTATTAGTTAATGGTACTGAGACATATAATGATGTAATTAGTATTGATGGTAATACTACTGGTAGGGTTTATGTAAATGCTGTTAGTGGTGATATGATAGAAGTTATACTTACTGATATAAAGGCTGATGGTAGAGTTATTAAGGATGTTAAGTCTAGTTATAAATTTGTTTACTAGGAGGTATTGTTATGAAAGAATTTATTAAGAAGAGATATAATATTTTGATTCCAGCATTTTTGATTATTGTTATTTTAATAGCGGTTATTCTTTATGCTAGAGAATATAAGAATAATAGATATGCTATAAATGAGAATGTTAATGTTTATCAATATTTTTCTGGTAATAAAATGGAATATGTTGCAAAGATTGGGAGAAATAGAAAAAAAGTAATTCTTAATTTTGAAAGTAAGGATTTTGCTGTTAATTTGGATAGTACACCTGTATATGTTAAGGATGATAAAAATATTGATGTTATCTTTCCTAAGGAAATGGCTTTAGTGGATCCTTTGAAGGATAAGATTTATCAGGTTGATGCTTTATCTGAATTATATGTTGAGAATAATTTGACTTATTTGAGATTGAATAGGTTTAATAAAAACTTTGATCATGTATTTTTATATGATGGTAGAGACTTATACTTTTTTGTTGATGCTACTACTATTACTATTGGTGATAGGAAGATTGATTTGAGTGCTATGTCATATGTTAGCTGTTCTTATTTAAATATGTTTGAGTATTATGATAGGGAATCTGATACTTATGAAACTATTTCTTTGAATGATGAGAAGGTTTATGTAGAGAATGATTATATGACTATTGATGTTTCTTTGGATAAGGTTATATATAAAGATGATTTTACTTTATTGGGAGGAGATTTTAGTAGTTATAAAAAAATTACTGATATTGAATAATAATTATCATATACTTGATTAGGTGAGTATATGAATAAAATATTTAATTTGATTTTAATAGTGGTTTTTGTTATTTTAGTTACTGGGGTAATTAATTTTAATGGGACTACTATTTTTTCTTGTCTTTTATCTTTCTTGTTTATTTTTGGTACTAATGTTTTACAGAAGAAATTGGGATTTAATGATTTATTGAAATTACTTATATATCTTTTTATTATCGTTACTGAGGTATTAGGAGAAGTTTGTCATTTTTATACTAGGTTTGAATGGTTTGATATTATTGTTCATACTTATAGTTCTTTTGTGGTTTCTTATATTGGTTTGTATTTGATTAAGAATATTTATTATAAAATTAATAAAAGGATTGTTATGTTGTTTGTTTTTGCTTTTGCTATGATGGTTGAAGCTATGTGGGAGATTGGGGAGTTTTCTATTGATAGGTTGTTTGATAAGGATATGCAGAAGGATACTATTATTAATGAGGTTGTTTCTGATTATTTTTCTTTGAATAATGATGTTCCTACTAGGATTATGGTTAATGATATAACTATTAAGAGTGATTCTTATGTTTATGAATATAGTGGTTATATTGATATTGGTTTATATGATACTATTGGTGATATGGTGTGTGCTTGTATAGGAAGTATTATATTTATTATTGGTATGAGTAGGGAAATTAGGTTTATTAGTTGATATTTATTGTATGCCTCTAGTGCCTAAGGTCACTATGAGATTTTATAATGCCTAATGTCATTATAAAAAAAGTTTTGAGCTTGTAATCTCAAAACTAATAGTTATTATTTAAGTTGAATAAATGATAAATTAACATTCATTTTAGCTGTTTTACCATTTTTAGTAGCCTCTGTATCTGCTGTATTATCCATGGTACTATTTTCACCATCATCCCATATAACATATACTCTAATATAAATAGGAGCATTATTATTAGCTTGTAATACTTCATTGGTTATTGATTGATTATCTCTATCTAAATCAATAATTGCACCATTATTAATAGAGTATTTAGTAGCTACTAAATCACTGACAGCACTATCATCATTAACTGAAAAATTAATATTATATTTAAATGAAACATCTGCTTCTGTAGCATCTATAACTAAATCAAAATATCCTTCACTAGTAGGAGCAATAATACCACTAGCAATATTTTCATTACCATCAAATACTGGTACAATAACTGCATCAGCAGTATTTCCTTCACGAATATCTTTATTATTAACTAAAATTCTCCACCTAGCTACATTAATACTAGCATTCTCACTAGTAGAAGTTAAATACTTAGCATAAGATTCTTGTATAAAGAAAATACATAAAACAAATGATAAGAAAGCAAGAATATAAATAAAATGTTTTCTCTTCATTAACATCACCTATTATATAAAAATTATAGCATAATAATAATTAATAAGCAATATAATGTCTAATATAATGTAAAATTATCATGAGTTAATTGTACAAGTAAAAGAATTATGATACAATAAAAAGAGAAGGTAAGGGAGTAGAAATGGCTAAAAATGTAGTAGTAAAAGCAGAAAAAGTTTATGGTAGAAAAAAGAAATATAGTAGTATAAAATTAATATTATCTATATCCCTTTTAGTATTAGCTTTAGTATTTATCGTATTAGGAGTAATATATAAAGGTGGAAAGTTTACAATAACACTTGATAAAAGATTATCTTCAGAAAGTGGTATTGTAATATATGAAGATTCAGAAATTAAAGAATCAAAAAGAAAATTATCTGCTAGAGACTTAGAATTTATGGATAATATATCAATCGATTGGATACCACAAAATATAGATACTGAAAGTGATGGTTCTCATAATGGAGAAAATTATATAGCTTATACTTTTTATATAGAAAATGAAGGTGAAGAAACAATTAACTATTGGTATTCCATAATAATAGATGATGTTATAAAAAATGTTGATGAAGCTGCTAGAGTAATGGTATATTTAAATGGTGATAGAAGAGTATATGCTAAATTAAACTCTTATACTAATGAGCCAGAAAAAGATACCTTACCATTTTATAGCAAAGATGAAGCAGTGTTAGAACAAAGAAAAGATTTTAAACCAGGAGATATTGATAAATTTACTATTGTAATATGGCTTGAAGGTGATGATCCTGATTGCATAGATAATATTCTTGGTGGTGAAATAAAAATGCATATGGAAATAAGAGAAGAACATAAGGAAGAGAGTAAGAATAATGAAAAAGAATAAGAAGAAAGAAAAGAAGAGAAGATATCGTTTATTTTATCTATTATTACTATTATTAATTACAACATTATCATTATCTGTTTCATCATATGCCTGGTTTACTACTAATAGATTAGTAAGAGTAGATTTATTAAATGTAAATGTTAGAGCTCAAGGAGGAATAGAAATATCTGTTGATGGAACTAATTGGAAATCTTCTGTTTCTGTTGATGATATAATAACTGCTAGTGATACATATCCAACTAATACTAATCAAATTCCTCAAACATTAGAGGCTGTATCAACAGTAGGTAAAATAGATAATGGTAAGATAGCTATTTATCATGGTAATGCTGTTAATAATGCTGCTGGCAATTATGTACTTGAAACAACTAGAAGTATTGAAGTAGCATCAGCAGGAGAAAATAGTCCTGGCAAATTTATTACTTTTGATTTATTTTTAAAAACTAATAATAATACTCAGTTATATTTAACGCCTGAATCTAATGCTACTTATGGTGGGGATAAATCTGTAGGAATAGAAAATGCTGTTCGCTTTGCTTTTGTTGAAGAAGGAACAACGTTTACTGGAGCTCCACTTGGAACTATTCAGTCAATGACTACTGGTGACCAGAGTAAAGTTCATATTTGGGAACCTAATTATGATACACATACTGAATATGGTATTGAAAATGCTAGAGATGTTTACCAAATGAATATAACTAGTCCATCAGAGCCATTAAATTATGATGGTGTCTTAAATGAAATACCTAAGATAGCGGGCGTTACTACTAATAATGCTAGTGAAAATAAATATCCTATGTATTTTCAAAGAGTAAACATAGATTATTATACTAAGAATAATTTTGATAATAATGTTCAAATCTTTAGTATCAATAGTGGTATTACTAAGATAAAAGTATATATGTGGATTGAAGGACAAGATGTAGACTGTGAAAATAATGCTGCTATTGGTAATGTTGCTTTGAATTTAGGCTTTAGTACAAATCCATCTTAAAAATATGATGGATTTTTAATTTACTTATTTACTAGAATATGCTATACTTAATATGATGGATAGTAGGTGGTAGAAGTGCATAAAATTAAAAGTAAATTTAAACATATAAAGAAACTTTTAAAAAATAATACTAAACTTAAAGTTCGTTTTTTAGTGGGTTCTTCTTCTTTACTTCTTTTAGTAATAGGAGTTACTACATACTTTGCTACCTATAGTGATTTAATATTAGAATTTAATGATGATCCTGACTATGTAGAAAGCTCAGTAAAAGATAATAAAGTAATAATAAATGAAGTAGAAAGTGATTATTACTATTATAAGAGTCTAAATTATACATCTAATGATGGAACTCTTCCTACTACGGATAATAAAGATATATATAATGATAATAATTTAGTTCAAACTAAGATAACATATAAAGGTAATGATGGTACTAATAAAGGTTATGTATCATTATCTGAAAGACAAGATACTTATGTATATTTTAAAATGTTTGAAGTAAATGATAATGGTACTACTGATAAAAGTGATGACTATGTATTAATAGAACTAATAGATAATCCTTTTACTGATAGACCAGATGATCGAGGTTTTAATGGTTGGTATACTGATTATCAAAATGCTAAAATAAGTTATGATAGTAATTATTATGAAAGGTATGTTAAAGTACCAGTAACTTATAAAGATGACAAACCAGAGAAAATAGATATAACTATGATTGCTAAATGGACAACTGCCAAAGTAAGTTATGTAGGTAGTAATTTTAATAATGCTATTAGAAGTTTAAATACTATTGGCATGAAAAAAGTAGAAAAAATAAAAATAACATATAAAGAAATAGATATGACTGGTTATTATTATCAAGTTATTCTTAGCAGAGGAGAAAGTTATAATGGCTTATATGATGAGAGAGGTAATCGTCTAGGTAATGGAACTTGTCGTCCTAATTGGTGGTATGGAGAAACTACTTGTACATATTATCAAAGAATAACTAATGAAAATTTTGATGAAAATAATACTTATTATTATTTAAATAATGGCTATATGACTAAGTTAGATAATAGTACTATTAATAGAGAAGTGTTATCTGAGGAAGTTAATACCGACCTAATAGATGCTAATATGTCTACTTATTATCAAGAAGTATCTATAAATTATGGTGAGTCACAAACTGGTTATTATAATGCAAATGGTGAAACTACAACTGGTACTTGTAATTCTTACTATGGATGTACTAACTATAAATTACTTCAGTATTATAATGATAATGGTGAAGAAGAAATATTTGATGTAAATAAAGAATATTATTATTTAGTTACTAGAGATACTAATATACTAGTATTAAATAATAGTATTAATGGTTCTTGGAGTGATAATGGAGATTATCCATTTACAATAACTAGTTTACATAATGGTACTAAATATAATATTACTTGGAATGCTAATTCCGCTATTAACTGTTATAATGATATTAATATAGAAAATGTTACATTATACTATGGAGCAAGAATAAATGGAATATATAATCCACCAACTAATAATACATCAGGAACTTTATTTGGTAATTACCATAATGTCAAATTAGGAAGAGGATTAACTCAAAATGGTAACTATCCAACATTAAGATCTGTAGTAGCTGGTAATAGTTCAAGCACTGGAAGCAATAATAATCCAACTAAATATAAATTTATGTTAGAAACTGGTATATACAATTCCATATCACTTAGTATGGGAGCATCAACAAGTTCTTGGAATGATCCTGATTTGTATTTAAATAATAAAAGTGTATATGGCAATGATTATGATAAAGCAAAGAAAAATAATACCGCTTTAGATATATATTATTGTGCTTCAGGATCTTGGGGTGGAAATGTTTATGCTAATACAAATAGTAGCACAAATAAAGATATATCGTTTGATTTAACAGTAAAAAGTGGGACTTTTGGAAGTAGTAAATATGATCTATCAACAGGAATATATGTTGGAGGAAGATATGGAGGAACACATTATTCTGCTAGAAAAGCTAAAATAGAGGGCGGTTATATTTATAATCTAATAGGAGGACCTCTATCTAGCGATAATAGAAGTGGTGTAAATGATATATATATTTATATGACTGGTGGTAGTGTTGATATTATAATAGGAGGAGCAGGAACAACTGCCACTTATGGAAATAGAATTGTTTCTGTTACTGGAGGTACAGTAAACTATAGCGTCTTTGGTGGATCTAATGGTTCTACTGGTAATGAAGGTGATGGAACATTAAATGGAACACCATATATTTATATAGGAGGAACCGCTACTATTGGTGATAAAAACTTAATAAGCAATAATACAACTTTATTTGGAGCAGAATCTGGTAGTGTCTTTGGAATAGGTAATGGTCGTAGCGGATATTCTACTATCGGATCATGTGATAATGCTATAATAATTATTAATGATAAAGCTACTATTAATAATAATGTTTATGGTGGTGGTAACTATGGAGCAACAGGAGTAAGTAGTAGTTCTAATACATCATATACTAATATAATAATAAATGATGGTTTTATAGAAGGATCTGTCTATGGTGGTGGTAATAAGAATGGAAGTGGATCATCATCAAAAACAGCTACTGTTAATATTACTATGAATAATGGAAATGTTGTTGGTAGTATTTATGGAGGAAGTAATGAAAAAGGAACCATTTATGGTACAGTCAATGTAAATATTAATGGTGGTGAAGTAACTAATTCTGTTTATGGTGGCGGCCGTGGAGGTTATACTAATTCATCAAACTCGGGTACTTTTGTTAGAGATGATGTAAATGTTGTTATAGGAGATTCTTCTCTTAATACAACGCCAATTATTAATAAGAGTGTATATGGTGGTAGTGCTTATGGTACAGTAAATGATTCTTCTTCTGGAACTAGTGTATCTTCTAGTAAAACTAAAGTTACTGTAAATAAAGGCATAATAGTAAATGTCTTTGGTGGTGGTGAAGGTAATAATACTTACACACCATATGTAATGGGAGATATTGAAGTTACTATAAATAATGGTACTATAACTAATGTCTTTGGAGGCAATGACTTAAAAGGAAAACCTAATGGTAATATAACAGTTACTATTAATGATGGAACTATTACTAATACTTATGGTGGAGGTAATGAAACATCTGCTAATACAACAAATGTTTACTTAAATGGTGGAACAGTAGATAAAATATTTGGCGGTTCAAATATTAGCGGTACAGTAACTACTAGTAATGTAACTGCATCAGGAGGCGCTTGTACTACTTTATATGGTGGTAATAATGCTGGAGGAACTACTGGAGTTACTAATGTATTAGTGGATAATGGAAATATTACTACAGTCTATGGTGGAGGAGATAGAACTTCTGTAACAGAAAGTACTAATGTAACAATAAATAATAAAGTAGGTACAGTCTTTGGTGGTTCTAATTTATCAGGAAATATTCCTATAACTAATATTGTAGTAAATGATGCTAATATAAATGATGTCTATGGCGGTAATAATCAAGGTGGTAAAGTAGAAAACACTAATATTGATATAAATGGCACTCTAATAATTAATGTTTACGGAGGAGGTTTAAAGGCCGAAACTACTACTACTAATGTTAATCTAAATTATGGATTAATAACTAACGTTTATGGTGGTGGTAATGAAGCAGGAGCTATTACTACTAATGTTAATTTAGGAGGAGCAAATATTATTAATGTATTTGGAGGCTCTAATACTAGTGGAGAAGTTAAGACTACTAATATTAAAAACTTATCTGCTACTACTAGTGATTTATCTTCATCCTTTACAATAAGTGAGTCTAATATAAATCAAACAGGAGCTACTGATATATTAGGTAGTGAAAAAATAAATGTAGATATAACCAATAATACAGGAGTTAGTTTACCGACATGGGATTTATATATTTTAACTAGTAAAAGTATTTTCGATTCTAACTGGAGTTCATCTAAAGTGGAGTTTGATAGCACTAATAATATTTATCATATTGATGAAGCAAATCAGTGGTATGGAACTAATACTTTAAATAATAATAGTACTTATAGTTTTGAATTTAATATTCATTCATATGATACTTATGATAATTTTAAAATACTAGGATATTTATTAGTGGGTTATGATGCTAATGGTAATAAATATATAGGTAAATTAAATGTTGATAAAATATATGGTGGTAATAATCTAGGAGGTACTACTACTTCTGCTAATATAAATTTAACTAATGGAAATATAAATACTATCTTTGGAGGAGGTAATAAAGCTAGTGTAACTACTGCTTCTACGAATATCAATAATGTAACAGTTAATAAATCAATATATGGTGGTGGTAATGAAGCCGATGTATCTTCTGTAACTCTAAATATTGATAGTAGTACTATTGGCAATGCTGAAAATAAGGCTGTTATATATGGTGGTGGTAATGCTGCTAAAGTAACTAATAGTTTAGAAGTAAAGGTAAATTCTTCCGAAGTATCAGGAGATATTTATGGAGGAGGAAACAAAGGTGAAGTAGAAACTACTGTTAAAATGACTTTATCAAATACTCATGTAACTGATAATGTCTTTGGAGGCGGTAATGAAGCTGCTGTTCTAAAAACTGATACTAAAGTTTTAGATAATACTAGTATTGATAATAATATCTATGGTGGATGTAATGCTGCCGAAGTAAAAGAAGATACTACTTTGACAGTTAATAATAGTACTATTTCTAATGCTATCTTTGGTGGTGGTAATGGAGAGAATTCTATTGTACCAGGAGATGAAACTGGTGAATTAAATCCAGCTAAAGTATTAGGTAATACCAATCTTGTAATAGGAGAGTCTACTAAAGTAAAAACTATTTATGGTGGTGGAAACTTAGGTAAAGTAAATAAAAATACTAATGTTAATACTAATAATATTACCGTTGAAGATTCTATCTATGGTGGTGGTAATGCTGCTGTAGTAGGAGAAAATACTAATATTCATATATCTAATACCAATGTAAATGATAGTGTTTATGCTGGTGGTAATGGTGTATTAGCAGTAGTTAATGGTAATACTAATCTTGATATAGATGATAATACTACTATTGGTAAACATGTCTTTGGAGGAGGTAATGCTGCTGCTACTGGACTAGAAAAAAATAATAATTCTAAAGGCATAGTAAATGTGGTAGGAGCTACTATTGGAGGTAATGTTTATGGTGGTGCTAATACTTCTAGATTATATGGTGATACTACAGTAAATATAGGTTTATCTGCAAGTAGTAATAAAAATCTTACTAAGTCTCCTATCGTAATAGGAGGAACTGTCTTTGGTGGAGGAGAAGCCAATGCTAGCGGTAGTGAAGAATATGACTACTCATTTATCAGTGTAACCGTAGGTATAAATATAAATATTAATGGCGAAGGCTATGATACATTTACTATTGGAGGTTCTATCTTTGGTAGTGGTAATGCTTCATCTACTACCGGTTATAGTTATGTAAATATTAAAAATTATGGTACTAAAGAAGACATCAAAAGAAATATATCTATACAGAGAGCTAATACTGTAACTCTTGATAATTCATATATAGAATTAAAAGGTGCTACTGATAGAACTAATGAATACTCGACAGTATTATTCTCGTTAAGTAGAATTGATGAACTAAAACTAATTAATTCCTCTTCATTATATTTACAAAATGGTGGTAACTTAGTTAAAAAATTATCTAGTTTAGCTATGAATGGTACTAATGAAGTAAAATCAGAAGTAACTCTTGATCCTGAAACAAAATTATTATCAAGAAATACTAATAATAGAATATATATGTTAGAGGGTAAAAACTTAAATATAGCTACTAATGAAAATATAACTTCATTTGGTGAAGTATCGGGTATGACTTTCTTTGGTATGTATTTATTAAGTAGAAATGGTGATATTGTAACTGCTCTATATAATGATTATGATCCATCAGCAGAAGTATCATCAGGAGATATTTATTACTTTACTAAAGGTAGTTATGTACTTGGTATGCATAAGACTGATCATGATATAACTAAAGATGGTTTTTATACTAATTATGGTAATGAAGAAGGTAATGGTATTATAATAGATTATATAGAGCCAACCCCTGATAATGCTGATTTCTATATGTGGTCAATAGGAGAGAAAGTAGATTCTTATGAAATAACATTAACAGCTTCTAAGTATTCTACTTTGGGTACATATGAATTATCTTTATTAAATCACGCCTCAGCTAATACTAAATTCTCTATACTAGGATTTAATTATGCTACTTTAAATGAAGATATTAAATTAATAAATTATAGTGAAATACCTAGAGTAGCGAATACTGAGGATGAGGCCAATACTGTTTTTGGTTTAAATATGAAATCAGGACAAAACGGTTGGATAACTAAAGGTAGTACTAACTTTACTACGGAAGGTAATAATAATGTTAATGGTACTATTGATTATCAAAGAGAGAATTCAGCAGGAGCTCCAGGATTGGTATTCTACTTCTATCACTCTAAGAATTTAACAACAACTCAAAGTCTAGGTAGTGTTACTATATCTCTTGTAGCTATTACTCCTATTGATGACTTAAATAATGAAGTAAAGAGAATTAATATTAATGTTAATTTAAATACTGCATTATATAATACTAATGACTATGAAGGAACTATTACTCCAGGTAAGAAGTATGAAATGTTTGCTACTAGTCCTGTTGATATAACAACTAAGAGTAGTTTTAGTACTTATTATTCATTGTATATGGAAAGTGATACTACTCCATATAAAGAAGGATATCATCGTAGTTTAGTATCTACTTATTTATTACCAGTAAATACAGAACTTACCATGATTGACTTTCATGTTGAAGATAAACCTGTTTACTATTACTATACAGTAACTGAAGAAGACTATAATAATGGCTTAATAGAGTATAATAACTATGGTGAAGTATCTTATCCATTATCTAAATTTGTTAAAATGGGTAGTACTAGTCCAAATAATAATTATGATGATAGTAGTGCTAATAATATATATTATAAAGATAAGAAGACTGTTGAAGAGTTTATCTTTATGGTTGATTTTAAAGATACTAATATTGATACTGATGTTTTAGATAAGTCATTATTGATAGAACTTAGAAATAATGATAATCAGACTTTAATTAGTGTACTTGGTATAGAGCAGTCTACTATGAAATATGATTTATATCATAATAAAGATGCTATAATAGAATTATCTGGTAGTTTATCTGATAGTACTATATATCGTGGTAAGAGTACTAATTTAATATTAGATACTAACTTTATTCAAGATAAAATAGCTACTGATACTATCTTTGATACAAATTATGATGAACAGAAATTAGGTATAAAAATGACTATTCTTGATAGTAGGGGTACTCCTCTTACTAGTTCTAGTTTAATGGGAGTTAACTATACATATAATGGTAATACTTATTATCCAAGATATGATGGTACTATAAGAATAAATATAACTGAGAAAATAGCTAATGTTCGTTCTAAGATAACTATTAATACTGAGAATAGTAACCTTTCTAGTGGAGAATATACATTATTAATAGAATCCTTTGGATCAGCAGATGGTATCTACTACGGATTAAATTCATCTGATCAATTAGAACTTAAATTTACAGTTATTGATAATATATATGGTTTAAAAGTAAGTGCTAATGATAAGATGGTATTTATAGATAAGAATACTGGTTTTACGCTAAATAATAATAACAGTTATGTATATAAAGTAGAATATACTTCAGGGTTATCTAATCCTAATACTAGAATTAAATTATTAAGAAGAGATTATAGTTCTATTTATACTGATGTATATAATGAAGTAGATTTAAAGAATTATGTAACTAATGTTTTAGATAATACTAATAATCCTAATGAATATTTACTTACTAATAATCCAAGTAGTGAATCATCATATTTCTTATACTTTAAAGATAATCTATTAGATGGAACATATAAGTTAGTAGTAAGTTTATATGATAATAATAATTTTATAGGGGAAGTATATCAATATATAATAATAAAATAGGAGGTTTATATGACAAGGAAAGAAATAGAAGAGTTAGTAGATGATGACATAGTAGAATTATCCAAAGTAATAGATAATTTTATAAGTTTTCTAGAAAAAGAGTTAGTAGGTGATGATAATGCTAAATGAATATAAGAATAAAATAGAATTACAAAAAGAAGTATTAGCGGCTTTACCTAGAAATAATAATAAGAATAACAAATTATATAAAGCTAAAGTAGAAGAAATACTTAAAGAATATCAAGTAGATAAAGAGGTAGTAGAGGGAGAAATAACTAAGAGAAGAAATAGATATTTATCATTAGAAGATGATCCTAATATTGATAAATTAACCAAGAATATAGAACTACTACTACCTCAAATACCTTTACTAAATAAATATAATTCCTCTTATGAGAAAAGTAATTTAGATATCATTTTATATGAATTAGGACATTTCTATAAAACTGATTTAGACAAAGTTAATAAAGATATAAATAGAGCTTTAGAAGTATTCTCTTTAGTAGGAATTCCTTTATCAATTGAAGACTTTAATTATAGTTATTATAGTGGTAATTATATGAAAAGATTCTTATCTAATGAAGTAAATGATGATATATTAAAGAAAGATTTTGAAGAGATATATTGGAAATGTCCTGATATTATTACGCATATTACTTTGAATTTTAAATATTTATATTATAAGAATAAGAAGAAATTTGATCTATATTATGATCATTTAGTTAAAGAGTTAACTAGTAAAAAAGTATTAGAAGAATATCAAGAATTATATAGAAATAGAAGTACTTTAATAAGAAATAATGCTTATATATTACAAAATAATTTTATTGAAGGTAAACTTAATATTAGTGATTATTCTTTAGATAAAGTTAGTAAAGCCTACAAATATGTAATAGAATTTTCTCCTAGTGAAAAGATAAATAAGGATATTAAGAAGTTATATCATTCTATTATAGAGTATAAGAATTACTTAGAATTTGATTATATAATTAATGATATTAAAGCTTTATATAAAGAAAAAGATAAGTATAAAAATATTTATAGTACTAAGAAGAAAGAAATTGATAAATTAGAAAGAAATATTATTAAGAATAATAAAAAAGTATTAAAACTAGTATCTAAGAATAAGATAGATAAGATTGATATATTAAATAGTAAAGTTAATACTGATATTAATAATTTAAAAAATTTATATGAAGAATTAGAAAGAAATTATTTTTTAGAAAGAATTTCTTCTTTAGAAGAAGATACTACTATCTATGATATATTCTTATTAGTGGATTCTAATTATAATTATTTAATAGAATTGCTTAAGAATAAAGATATAGATATTAGTGAGATAAATAAATTAAGATTATTTGTATATAATCCATATAATTATATTTTAAATAATATCTTAATATCTGAAGATAAAGATATTAGTATGCTTATTATGGATCGTTATAATTTATTTGGTTTTAATTTAACTAAAGATAAACTAGATAAAGATAATATTGATAATTTAATTAAAGAGTTAGAGATTATTCTTAATAGTATTGTTATGAATAATAATAGAATTACTGATAGTAGAATTAAATTTATTAAAGATACTAATAATATATAATATACACTCTAAGCTATAATCTTAGAGTGTTATTCTAAATCTTATTCTAAGTTTTAGAATAAATATCAACCATATATATTATATTTGGTGTGAATACTTATTTTATTAAAAATATTTTCAAATATATTGAATTTATTATTTATTTATGATATTATTTATTTGTAAGAAAAGACTAGATAGGAGGTAATAAATATGAACTTAACCAGCAACATACACTTGTTTGTAGAAAATGGGGGGGGTTATTTATTACCATTTCTATATCTAGAATGTAATTTAAATATAAATAATATAAATAAAGACTATGAAATAACTAATAGAAATATTAGTGATTTTTCATAGTCTTTTTGTTATGGGAGGAATAATTATGAATAAGTATAAGTTATATATGATATTTGGCATAGTATTATTAGGTTTATCTATTACTGGTAGTTTAGCATATTATATATGGAGTAGTAGTACTACTAGTATATCAGGTAATTTATGTTTACCTGAAATATATTTTACCGGAGGAGCTACGATTAATAGTAAATTAAAACCAGTATCTAGTAAAGAAGAAGGATTAATTAAAGAAATAGAAGTAAACTTACATAAGACTTGTAATAATGATACAGCAGTAATGAATTTATATTTAAGTTTAGATTTATTACCAGTAGCCTTACAAGAAAATACTTTTGTATATGAATTATATAATGGTAATAATGAAAGAATATCAAGTGGTAACTTTAGTGATAAGAAACAAGGTGATACTGTAACACTAGCTGAAAATGAAATAGTAACTAGTGATGTATCTATATATACTTTATATATTTATATAGATGGTAATAGAGATAATCCTATTACTATGACTAACCAAAATTTTAGATTTAATATCTATGGAGAAGGAACTGGAGCTATATATAAAGAAAATGTAATACAAAATGAAACAACAACACCATCTAGTTCTTCTTCAACCTTTCTAAATACTGAAGTATTAAGAAATCAAATAGAATCTATAACCATAGAAAAGACTAATGTCGTACCAAATGATGCTAAATATAGTAAAGATATATCTTCGAAGCAAGATGGTAGTGTTATGCTATGGTACACCGATAAAGATAATAATAGTTTATATGAAATATCAATAGGTAGTGAGAATGGTTCAGTTGAAGCTAATACTAATGGCTCAGGAATGTTTGCATACTTAGATAATGTATCTACGTTAGATTTAACTGGACTAGATACCAGTAATATGACTAGTATGAGTAATATGTTTTATAATAGTAAGAGTTTAACAGATATAGATTTATCTGGATTTGATACATCAAAAGTGGTTAACATGAATGGTATGTTTTACGGATGCAATAATCTAAAGAATATAGATGTATCTAACTTCAACACTAGCAAAGTAACAAATATGAGTCGTATGTTTTACGATAACAATTCTTTAACTAGTCTTGATTTATCTAGCTTTGACACTGGCAGAGTTAACACTACTTGGAATATGTTTGCCGGTTGTACTAATTTAACAAAATTGAATTTAAGTAATTTTAATACTAGTAATGTCATTAATATGAGTAGTATGTTTGGAGAATGCCATAACTTAAAAGAACTTGATATTTCAAGTTTTGATACATCAAAAGTAACTAATATGGCGTATTTATTTTTTAACTGTTATAGTTTATTGAAGTTAGATTTAAGTAACTTTAATACTAGTAATGTAACTAATATGGCTCGAATGTTTTATAATTGTAATAGTTTAAATTTATTAAATGTAAGTAGCTTTGATACATCAAATGTTACTAATATGGATAGAATATTTGGTGGTTGTAGTTCTTTAGTAACTTTAGATTTAAGTAATTTTAATACGAATAAAATTACTAACATGAATGGCATGTTTTTAAAATGTAGTAGTTTAGTAAATTTATATATTAATAACTTTGATACTTCGAATGTCACTGATATGAATTATATGTTTCGAGAATGTTCTAATCTAAAAAAATTAAATTTAAGTAGTTTTGATACTTCGAATGTCACTGATATGAATTATATGTTTTTTAAATGTTCTTCATTAGCTTCGATAGATTTAAATAATTTTAATACTATTAAAGTTACTAATATGAGTAACATGTTTAGAGAGTGTATAGCACTTGAAACTTTAGATTTATCTAGTTTTAATACTAGTAATGTTACTGATATGAGTTATATGTTTCATGGTTGCAGTAAATTAAGTAATATTAATGTTAGTTCTTTTGATACAAGTAATGTTACTAATATGAGAAATATGTTTAGTAGATGTTTTGCTATGATTAATTTAGATTTATCTAATTTTAATATGAGTAAAGTTATTAATGCTAATTCAATGTTTTTTCAATCTTCAAATATTCAAAAAATTGATTTAAGAAAAGCCGACTTTTCTAATATAACTGATTATGGTACTATGTTTAGTAGTAATCCAACTATTATAGTTAAAGATAATATTCAAAAGAAATGGCTTACTGATAAATATACTACTCTTACTAATGTAATAGTAGGTTAAGAAGATACTAGTTATCTTTCTTTTTATTTGGAGTTATCTTAGTTAGAAAGTATTTCACTGTGAATATGATATCTTATTGTTTCTTCCTAGACTATAGGCTAGGAAGAACATGAAAATACCTTGGATTTTCATGAAAAGTATAATAAAAATAGTAATTTTATTAAAAAGTATATAATTAATAACTTGCATAAGAAAAAGTTATATGCTATACTTAAGATGGTGATAGTATGAAGAAAGTTTTAAAAGGAATAGGAATAGTTTTAGTAGGAGTGTATGCCATAGTTGCAATAACACTAACAGTATTTTTATTAAATTATAATAAGTATAATATAACAGAATTAAATAATAAATCACTTATAATAGTAAGAGATGAAGAATTAAAACCAGATTTTCAAAAAGGAGATTTAGTAATAGTAAATAAAGATGCTAATAAAGATATAAAAGTAGGAGATAAAATATTCTTCTATGACAATTATAAACAAACAGTATCAGTTAACTTAGGAACAGTATTAGAAAAAGAAACAATAACCAAAGAAGAATCAACATTTGTTGTAGATGGTGATCATGCAGTATCCAGTGAATATGTAATAGGTACTGCTAGAACAAGCAAAACATATAGTAAGTTAGGCACTATACTAGGAATATTAGAATCAAGATTTGGTTTCTTATTTATGATAATATTCCCAATATTAATATTATTTATTTATGAAATATATGTTGTAATAAAAGAATTAAAAGAATCAAAATATGATGACGAAGAAGAAGAACCAAAAAAGAAATCTAAAAAAGATAAAAAAGAAGAAGTAGAACAAAAAGAAATAAAAGAAGAAAAAGAAGAAATCAAAGAAGAGAAAGATGAAGAATAAAAATATTTTAGTAGTAGTATCATTAATCTTAGTATTTATAACAATATATATAATAAGAGATACATATGGACTATTTGAAAGTAAAAATATAATGAATACAAATACAAATATAGCAAAATGGAATGTATTAATTAATGGAACAGATATAAAAAGTGGAGAAAACTTTGTAGTAGATTCTGTTAATATAGTAGGTTCTGATAGTGTAAAAAATGGTAAGATGGCACCAGGTACAGAAGGATATTTTGATATATTAATAGATCCTACTGATACTGATACATCAATATTATATAGTGTTACCTTTGATTTTACCAAAGTAAATGGTAGTTTTGCTATAGATAGAATAGAAGAAACCACTAGTGGTAATTTAATTAGAACAGGAGAAAATACTTATAGTAAAGTAATAACTCTAGAAGAAATAAAGAATAAAGTAACAAATACAATAAGAGTATATATAAAATGGAATAATGTTGAAGAAAATAATGAAGAAGATAGTAAAATAGGCTTAACTAAAGATAATTTTATTAGTATACCAGTATCTGTTTCTGTTATTCAGTATCTAGGAGAACCAGTAGTAGAATATCAAAATGAATAATAAAGCGGTGATATAAATGTTAAAGTATATAAATAAAATATTTCAAGTATTTATTGATATCTTAGTATTTATAATCACCGTTTTAATTTTTTTTTCATTATATAATTTTATATCACTAAAAGTATTAAATAAAGAATATTCAAATGTATTAGGAGTTAGTATCTTTGAAATAGTAAGTGGAAGTATGGAACCAACACTAAATGTTAAAGATTTAATAGTAGTAAAGAAAACCTCTAATATTAGTAAGAATGATATAATAACTTATATAGATGGTAAAGATTTTATTACCCATAGAGTAATAAAGATAGAAGGTAATACTCTTACTACTAAAGGAGATTCTAATAATAGTGATGATGTTAGAATAGATAAATCTAAAGTAATAGGTAAAGTAATACTTAGAATACCTAAAGGTGGAGTATTAAGAGAAGTATTTACTACTCCTAAAGTAATAGTGTCAATAGTAGTAACATTAATATTAATAAGTCTAAGTATATCTTATATACCTAAAGATAAAAGAAAAAAAGTAGTATCTTTAGATGATAAGTTTGAGGATCCAGATTGTATATATAAAAAGTAGGTGAAGTATATGTTTGATAGAAGAAAATTATTAAAATCTAATAAATTAACAATAGCTATAATATTACTCGCCGTAGTATTAACATTAATACCGATAGCCTACTCTAAACTATTTTCTAAAACAGACTCAGATTCTAAAATAGAAACAGCTTTATATATATTAAATACTGACTACTATGAAAAAGAAGTAAAATTAGATGAATTAGTACCATCAGATACACCATATGTATATAATTTCAAAGTAGCTAATAATGATGGTAAAAATAGATTAGAAACCAAATTAGAGTATACTTTAAAAATTGTTACTACAACTAATTTACCACTATCATATAAATTATATATGAATGAAAATTATAACTATAATGCAAGTACTAATATCATAACTAAAGATACAATCGAAAAGACAGGGGAAGATGGAGCCTATTTTAGAATTTTAGAAACCGCTAAACAAACCTTTGGTTTTGATAAAGATGAAGAAAATATCTATCATTTAGTAGTTACTTTTCCTAAAGAATATGATAGTTTTGAATATCAAGATATCATTGAAGGAGTAACAATATGTATAGAATCAAAACAAATAATAGATAAAAATGCTTAGTAAATAAGGCTTCAAAAAAGTTATGCGAAAAATGTCGAAATATCTATTGCAAATAAAAAGGAAGTATGATATACTGAAATAGTAATAGTAGGAGAGAAGTACTCTCAAATTCTTAATAAAAAGGAGTGATAAAATGGAAGAAAAAGTTCTTACTAAAGAAGAAAAAGAAAAATTAAGAAAAGAAAGACAAAAAAGAAGAAAATACAGATTGTTGATATTACTACTTCTAATGTTAGGAACTGGAACAATGCTTGCTACATCAACCTACGCATGGTTTACATCTAACAAGAACGTTTCAGTAGAAACATTAAAAGTAAATATCGAAGCTAAAAATGGTATTCAAATATCTGCTGACGGAACAAAATGGAAATCAATAATTCAAAAAACTGACTTAAATGCTGCTCGTAATGGTAACTATAAAACTGCTGTTAACCAAATTCCAGGCGCATTAGAACCAGTTTCAACAGTAGCAGTACCAGATGAAAATGGCTACCTACCTATGTACTATGGAGTAGTTGAAACATCAGATACAGTAGCTAATAATGGTGAATATATCCTAACTGCTACTAAGACTACTGAAATAGATGATAATGTTAGAACTGAAGGAGAAGCTGATACTGCTAAATTTATTGCTTTTGATTTATTCTTCAAAGTTAACGAAGATACACCTATTTACTTACAAGCAAATTCTGGTGTAACTAGTGCAGATGCTAATGATAGTGGTATTAAGAATGCATCTAGAATTGCCTTTGTTACTTTAGGAAATATTACTGATGGTTCTGCATTAGCAGACATACAAAAATTAAATGCTGGAGTAGGATCAACTGTTACAATATGGGAACCAAACTTTGATGTTCATACACCTGCTGGTGTTGCTAATGCTAAAGACGTATATGGCATTACTACTACTGAAGCAAATGGTGAATTAGTACCTTACTCTGGTATTAAAGCTACAATTGCTAAAGCAGATGATATCCTATTAGGAGATGCTACTCAAGCAAAACATGAAGATAAATTTACAACAGTAACTCCTACCAAATCTACAGTAGCTGATTTTACTACTAATACAGAATTATTTACATTAACTAAAGGTATTACTAAAGTAAGAATCTATATGTGGGTTGAAGGACAAGATGTTGACTGTGAAAATAATGCATCAGGTGGAAATATTAACTTTGACTTAAAGATTAGCACAGTGGCACAATAAAATAAATATTAAAGAAAGTGAAAACTTTCTTTTTTTTGTTAAAAATATTTAATTATATGATATACTTATAGTAGGTGATGGAAAGTGAAAAAATTAAATGTCATTTGTATAGTGATAGGAATAATATGTTTTTTAGTGGCGGGCTATATAGTAATAGATAAAATATTAATAAAAGAAGATAATAAAATAGAAATAGATAAAGAAAAAGAACTAAAAGAAATAAATAATCATTTATCTAAAGTAGGTTCTCCTCTTGGTTGGTTAATAGTAAAAGAAGGTATTGATAGTCAAGATGATAATGGTAAATATAGTCCTAAATATAATTATAATTATTTAGAAAAATATGAAAATAGACAATTATTTGTTATGGAATATATATTAAGTTATCAAGATAATATAGATAGTTTTACAGTTTTATCAGCAGGAGACCAGTCTGTAGTAGAAGATACTCCTACTAGTGATTTTACTTTATCTTATTTAGATTATAAGGTATTTAATAAGTATTATAAAGAATTACTAGGAGAAGATTTTAAAATAACTAAAGGCAAAATGGGTAATACTAAGTATGATAAAGATTATGTTTACTTTGATAATAGACATCCTGGTAGTAATGGTGTATATGTATCAATGATTACTAGTGATAAAGTAGAATATAAAAAGGGAGAATATATAGCAAATATTAAAGTTACATATAGTACTAGATTAGCAGATATTCTTGATAAAGAAACTAGTGATGGTATAATATCATATACTAAAGATGGTGATAATAATATTATATTAAAATCATTTATATTAAAGAAATAGAGAGTTATCTCTTTTTTTTTTACTTTTATGGTCTTAAGTAAATTAAGTTATGGTACTTTTGTTATAAAATTCAGGAAAATTATTTACTTATTTAGCATAATATGGTACTATATATATGGCTTTTCAAAAAATATACACAAATATTGATTTAATAATCCTAGTGCCTAATAGGTGGATATTAAAAAAGAGATATTTGGAAGCAAAACGAAAGGAGAGTGTTTAATATGACAGTAGTATCTATGAGCTATTTGTTAGAAGCAGGAGTTCACTTTGGTCATCAAACTAAAAGATGGAATCCTAAAATGAAAGAGTATATTTATAACTCTAGAGATGATATTTATATCATTGACTTACAAAAAACTGTTGCTAAAATGGAAGAAGCATATGAAGCATTAAATAAAATAGCAGCAGAAGGAGGCAAAGTTCTATATGTAGGAACTAAAAAACAAGCCCAAGAAGTATGTAAAGAAGAAGCAGAAAGAAGTAACATGTATTACATGACTGAAAGATGGTTAGGAGGAACATTAACAAACTTCAAAACTATCAGAAGAAGAGTAAATCGTCTAGAAGAAATCGAAAAAATGGAAAAAGATGGTACATTTGATAGATTACCTAAGAAAGAAGTAGTAGGACTTAAGAAAGAATACGAAAAATTAAATAAAAACTTATGTGGTATTAGAGAAATGACTAAATTACCACAAGCAATCATTATTGTAGATTCAACTAAAGAATATAATGCAATAAGAGAAGCTAAAAAATTAGGTATTCCAGTATTTGGTCTAATTGACACTAACTGTGATCCAGACGATGTAGATTATGTACTTCCAGGAAATGATGATGCTGTAAGAAGTATCAAAGTAGTACTTGGTTCATTAACAAATGCTATTATTGAAGCAAATGGTGGAACTATTATTGATTATGTAAGTGAAGATGATAAAAAGCCTGTTAAAGAAAAAACTTTTGCTAAAAAAGATAAAAAAGAAGTAAAAGAAACTAAAGAAGTTACTGAAAAAGAAGAAATCAAAGAAGAAAAGCCAGAATTAGATTTAAATATCTTAACAGTAGCAGAACTTAGAGATTTAGCTAAGAAAAAAGAAATCAAAGGCTATTCAAAAATGAAAAAAGAAGAATTAATTGAAAATTTAAAATAAGGAGGAATACTATGATTACTGCAAATATGGTAAAAGAGTTAAGAGAAGCAACAGGAGCAGGAATGCTAGATTGTAAAAAAGCTCTTACTGAAACAAATGGTAATATGGAAGAAGCAATTACTTGGCTTAGAGAAAAAGGAATTTCTAAAGCTGCTAAAAAGCAAACAAGAATTGCTGCTGAAGGATTAGCTAAAGCTAAAGTAGAAGGAAATAAAGCTGTTATCGTTGAAGTAAATTCAGAAACAGACTTTGTTGCTAAAAACCCAGAATTTACTGGATTAGTAGATTTAATTGCTACTGCAATTTTAAGTAGTAATGTAAAAACAGTTGAAGAAGTAATGAAATTAGAAGTAGAAGGTAATACTATTGAAAATATTATTATTGACAAAACTGCTACTATTGGAGAAAAATTATCATTTAGAAGATTTGAACTAGTAGAAAAAGAAGATAATCAAGTATTTGGAACTTATTCACATATGGGTGGAAAAATTGTTACATTAGCAGTTTTAGAAGGAACTGATGAAGAAGTAGCAAAAGATGTTGCTATGCAAATAGCGGCTATGAGACCACTATATTTAGATAAAGATTCAGTACCTACTGAAAGAGTAGAAAAAGAAAGAGAAATCTTAACTGAACAAGCAGAGAATGAAGGACTAGATGCTAATAAATTACCTATGATTGTAAATGGAAGATTAAATAAATTCTATGAAGAAGTATGTTTATTAGATCAAGGCTTTGTAAAAGAAAACAAAATGAAAGTATCTAAATATGTAGAAAGCAAAAATATGAAAGTATTATCTTTCGTAAGATACGAAGTTGGCGAAGGTATGGAAAAAAGAGAAGAAAACTTTGCTGACGAAGTTGCAAAACAAATGAATGCATAAAATTAGAAACAGAAATGTTTCTTTTTTTCTTGCTCTAATATTGCTATTATGATATACTTAAATTGAACATAAAGTAAGGAGGAAAATGAATTTATGTACGACTATGATTTATATGATTATTCAGCAGGAGTATCCACAACATCATCAATAGGAACATTTCCATTAATAGGAGGAAGTTTAGCTTCTATACTAATAATAGTTAGTTTGTGGAAAATCTTCAAAAAAGCTGGTAAACCAGGATGGGCTTCTATAGTACCAATATACAATATGATAGTACTATTAGAAATCACAGAATTACCATTATGGTATATAGTACTATTCTTTATACCATTTGCTAACATATATGCATTATTTAAAATATACATTGAGTTGGCACATAAATTTGGAAAGTCTACAGGCTTTGGAGTAGCAACAGTATTCTTTAGTATTGTATGTCTTCCAATATTAGCATTTAGTAAAACAGCAGAATATAAATAAAAAATCGATTAGAATTTCTAATCGACTTTTTTTCCACAATTATCACAAAATTTAGCATTAGGTTTTAATTTAACCCCACATCCTAAACAAAATCTTTCGTTATTAGAAGTACCTTGTTTTTCTTCACCAAAAGGTCCATTAGGACTAACAGAAACATTGCTATCAAATTGATAACTACTAGATAAACCAAGAATCATGACCATAACAGGAGCAAATAAAGTTCCTAAAATAGCAATTGGCACATGATTTTGTTTCATCTTCTTACCAATATTCCAGAAGATAAAGAATCTAGTTACTAAGGTTGCAATATTAGCAACATAATCAAGACCATTAATTTTTAACATGCCAAGAATAGTGCCAGATATAGCAATAAGGAAATACCACCAATTAAGTCCAGATATTTCTACAAGCACATATGTGTTATAAAATGGAATAATAGCTTCCCATCCTTGCTTTCCTGCTTTTTTAAACAATTTCCAAAGGCCAATAACATAAACTGTATATAATGCTATAACCAAAAGCAATATAAATACAGAGCCTCCTAATAACATAGCCATAAAATAATTAACCATATCTTACTCCTTTCATTATTAATATATCAAAAAAATAAAATAATTACAATAACAAACCAAATATTTATTAAATTTTTAATAAAAAGAAAATATACCAATATGTAAAAAGACATAAAATAAAACTGTTTTTAAGAATTAAATTGTTTATTCAAGAATACTCTTTAGTAGGGTGATATCATTGTTTAGTAAGAATATACATAAAAGAATTAAAATAGTATTACTAATAGTAATAATAGTATTTATAATAATAATAGCTAAAGTATTTTATATAGAAGTAATAGATTATAAGAAACTTAATAAATTAGCTAATGGATTATGGAGTAGAAATTTACCAATAGAAGCCGATAGAGGTAAGATATATACCATAGATGGTGAATTATTAGCAGGTAATGTAACAACTACGTCATTAGTATTTATTCCTAATCAAATAAAAGATAAAAACTTAGTAGCAGAGCAAATAAGTAAAGTATTAGGAGTTTCTAAAGAAGATATTGAAAAGCATATATATAAGAAGACAATGATGGAAAGAGTACACCCTGAAGGAAGAAGACTTTCCTACGAAATAGCGGATCAAATAAATAGTTATCATTTTGATGGAGTATATCTTTTAAAGGAATCTAAAAGAGAATATACCCATAATGAAATGTTATCTCATGTTTTAGGTTATGTTGGCATAGATAATCAAGGCCTTAGTGGCTTAGAACTTCAGTATGATGATATCTTAACAGGAGAATATGGAGGAGTACAATACTTTTCTGACGCTAAGGGTAATAATTTAGATAGAAATTCCGTATATGTAGAACCAGAAGATGGGTTAGATATATATTTAACAGTTAATTATGAATTACAATCTTCTATTGAAAGAGAACTAGATAATATTGTAACTAAATATAATCCAGAAGGAGCATGGGCATTAGCTATGGATCCTAATACAGGAGAAATACTTGGTATGAGTTCTAGACCTAATTTTAATCCTAATAATTATAAGAATTATAGTACTGAAGTAATAAATAGAAATATGGCTATATGGGCTAGCTATGAACCAGGTAGTACTTTCAATATTGTACCACCCGAAAGCGATACCTAATTAATGATATTCATATTTGGTGTAAATATGCATAAAGAATAATGATTTGACAAACATTTTTATTGGAGCTATCATTCACTCAATGGAGGATTTTTTATGAGTATGGATAAGTTATTTCTAAGAGATGAAAAAAGAATCAAAAAATTATATGATACTGAATTGCTAGCACATTTGTTGCTTTTAAATTATCAATTTTCAAATTATAAATATCATAATATAAGTGCTAGTGAAATATTTAAAAGTCTACACAAGATTAGATATTCAAAAAAAGATTTAGAGCAAATAAAAAATAATGCTATTGCACTATTAGATATAAAATATAATATTAGAGTTAACAATTTAGAAACACTTGATTTTTATAATTTAGATTAATATAAAATAAAAAGAAAACAAATCTTATTTTCTTTCATCAATTCTATTAAATGTAGTTCTATGAGTTTTATCGTATTTTAGTAAATCTGATGCAGTCATTTTTAACTTACGATCAATATTTTTGTTCATACCTTCTGCTATTTTATCAAGCATTTCAATTGTAGGTTTCCTCTTACAATTTTCTAATTCATTTATATAAACTAAATTACTTCCAACTTTCTCAGCAAACTTTTCTTGAGATAAGTTATATTTTTGTCTATAATATTTTAAATTCATTGATAGTATTTCACGACTATTATTCATAAAATCTTACCTCACTTTCTACAATTTATTTTATACAAGTGTTAAATAATTGTCTTTTGCACAACTGTTTAAGGTAAAAGTGTTGATTTTTTATAGAAATCGGTTATCATATTAATATATGTAGTAAATCTTAAATAGTTTGGTGGTGAAATAAAATGAGTATAAAAAAAACAATAAGTATATTGGGAGCATTTATATTTCTAGTATTCCTAATTAAAGGATTATATTTTGATACAAATTTAGGATATACCTTAGAAGCATCTCCTTTTTCAATGACAGGATGTCCATTATTTATCGAAGCATTATTATCAGTTGCAATATTGCCTTTTTTAGTATATGCAATGATAGAAGAATCATGTAACAAAGTTATTAATCGTTTCAGTAAAAAAATCAATGCTAATTAAAAATTATAAAGAAATATTTTATGAAAGTATTTCTTTCTTTTAATAATTGTGTATAATAATAGTAAATTAAGTTTTGAGGTGCATTATGAGAGTAGTTAATAAAAATGTAGAATCAAAAAGGGATATCATAAGTGAATTAAAAAATATTAAAGTTAATTCAACAAATAAACATAAAGAAATAGAATTAGATTCTTATATAGTAAGTATTGTTATGATAATTATTACTTCTAATGCTAGTAATCTTAATAATAATGAATATGTTGTATATATGCTTATTCAAGATAAAAAAACAGATGATTTATATGGGAAATTTAATTTAAAAACATTCTTTGATGAAAAAGATGCTAATACTTATTATGATAAGATGATACTTGAAGCATCTACCTTTTCTAAAGAAAAAATTGAAGATTTAGTGCGAGATTTATAATTAGTAAAAAAAAGAAAAAAAAAGAAAAAAAAAGAAAAAAAAAGAAAAAAAAGAAAAATTTAATCATTGACTTATAAAAGTCAAGTGGTAAAATATAGTAAAATCGATGAATTGTATCGAAAGAAACAAGTCATCTTTTTTTTATTGTTAGTTTTTTTGATAAAAGCCATTGACAATAATAAATAAAAATATTAGAATAATAGCCAATATTTGGAAAAAGAAAAATTTTTGTTATGTGTGAAGTGATTGTGGTAGTATTTGATGACTTCACCTTAAGGTAAGGTGATAACTATGCAAAATCATAAATCTTATTTTAGTATTTATAACTTAAATTTAGTTTCTCTAAAAAACAAGGAGATACTTATATAGGGTTAAATTCCCCTTATAAGCATCTCCTTTTCTATTGGCTACATTCAAGTTGGAGGGTTAAAATGAATAACACAATACAAGAAAAAGAAGATATATTGGATAATGAACTATTATCTAAATTTGATTTATTAGACTATGATATAGAAAGAACTTTCTATCGTGTCTGTATGTTTATGAAAAAATATAGAAAATTAAAAAGTAAAAATTATTGTGAAATGCCTATAAAAATTACTAGTACCTATAAATATATTTTTGTTGATGAAAGAACAAAAGGTATTAATGATTACACTAAATTAGATGCATTTATAGATAATGATACAGAATATCAAACATTATCCAAAAAGATTTGCTCTATAACTAAGCACTTTAGTCAAGAAGAATTAATTTATTATACAATTTGTTTATATAGACAAGAACCAGAGTATAGAGCTTATAAAGAGATTGGATGCTCTTATTGTGGGTTGTTGCCAATCAAGAAAAGTTGTATTGTGAAATTTGCTTGTGCCTTAGATATAGAAGTATATAATGATGATGACGGATTTGCTGATCCTAACGAGGAAGAAAAGTTTGAAAAATTTATGAAAGAATTTAAGTTGTAGAAATGCAACTTTTTTTATTGCATTAAAGGAGGTGGTTTTATGATTGCGTAAATGGTAATTCTTAATGATTTGACAAAAGTTTTTAGGTAGTATATCATTCAAACAAAGGTGATATTATGAAATCAAAAATGTTTAAAATTAGCATTATTGCTATAATAGTGATATTAACTACTACTTTTATCTTTATTGGTAAAATCAATTCTAGTAAAAATAACTTATCAAAAAATTCTACTAGCAATACAGAATCCAAAGAAAAATTAAAACAAAAAGATATTCCAGAAAAAACAGAAAATCAAAAAGAATTACTAAAAGAGAAAAATGAAAGTGTTGATGTTGTAGAAAACCCTAAGGAAGATATAAAAGAAAATAAAGTATCTTCTAACACTTCTACTACTTCCACTACATCAAATAATTCAAATGGAATAAAACAAAATAATAATCAACAAAATCAATCACAATCTAATAATAATCAAATTAAAGAAGAAACTGTAAAAGAAAATAATGATTCCTATATTGGTATTCCTAATCCAAATGATTTTAATTATTCTTTTCATAAAGGTAAAATCGAATATAGTTCTATGGATGCTTGTCTTTCTGCTAGTGAAAGAATTTCTTTGAAAGATACAGTTGATATTATTAATAGTTGGTGTATGGATGTTGTTGATGGTCAAGGTACAGTTTTAGGTGAATATTTATATATTAATTGTTCATCTGGAAATTGTAATAAGTATAAAGATTAGATATTCTAGTCTTTTTTATTTTGGAGGAAAAAATGAAAATATTATTATTTATTGGAATTGCACTATTAATTTTGCTAGTGCTTTTTTTATGGTCTGCTTGTGCCTTATCAAGTAAAATTTCACGAGAGGAGGAAATAATTGAAAATGAAAAATAAAATAAAAAATTTATTATTACTACTTGGAGTCATAATTGGATGCGTTTCTACTACATCTGTATATGCCCAAGGAGCTACTTTAACAATGAATAAGTCTGGTTACTTTTGGACAAGAACTAGTCCAAATGAATCAGCTCATAGTTGGTATACTCAAGATTATTATTTTGGTGATCGTGTTGCTTATTGTATCGAACCTGGCGTTCCAGAGGGAACTAATAATTATACAGTTGGTGATATGTCTAATACCAATTATTCTAATGAACAAAAATTAAAAATGTTACTAATTGCTTATTATGGTTATGATTATCCAAATCATCAAACATTAAATTATAGATTAGCAACTCAAGCCCTTTTATGGGAACAGGCAGGAAGTTATAATATTTCTTACTCTACTCAAAGATGGGGAGCAGGAACAAACATGGATGTATCTGCTGAAAAAAATACAATTATGAATTTAGTTAATAGTCATTATGTAAAACCATCCTTTAATGGTCAAACAATTACTATGAAAGTTGGTGATAAAATAACACTAACTGATACTAATAATGTATTATCAAATTATGATGTAATAATGAGTAATAATGCTGAATACCAAGTTAATGGTAATAGTATTACTATTCGTGCTACTAATGTTGGTAATATTACTATGCAATTCAAGAAAAAAATGTATACTACAAGACAATATCTTGTGTATTATGGCAATGGTATTCAAACAATGCTATCTTCTGGGGCAGTTGATCCAGTTTATGCATCTTTAAATATCAAATCTGAGGGAGGAAAAATTGACTTTACTAAATATGATAAAGACAATAATTCTACTAAACCACAAGGTGAAGCAACTTTGAGTGGTGCAGTATATGGAGTTTATGATAAAAAGACAGATGCCTTAGTTGGTAAAACAACTACTGATAGTAATGGATATGCAAAAATAGAACATTTACCTTATTTTGGAGATTTCTATTTACAAGAAATAATTCCTAGTAAAGGTTATCAATTAGATACTACTAAATATTATTTTACTAGTTCTTTAGATAATATTGATAACTATGTTATTGTAAAAGAAAAAGTAATAAATCGTGATGTTGAATTTACAAAAGTTTATGCTACTAGTAAATCTGAAATAATGACACCAGAGCCTAATGTAGAGTTTGGTTTTTATAATAGTAAAGGTGAATTTTATAAGACTGGAAAAACTGATAAAAATGGAAAATTAAATATTAATTTAGTATATGGAACTTATACAGTAAAACAATTAACTACTTCTAAAGATACTACTAAGGTAGATGACTTTACAATTAAAGTTTATGAAATGGGAGAAAAAACTTACTACACTATCTCTAATGCTGAAATAACAGCTAAATTAAAAGTTGTTAAAATTGATAAAGATACCAAACAAGTTATTACTAGAAAAAATATTAAATTCAAAATCTATAATGTAGATACTAAAGAATATGTTAAACAAACTATAACTTATCCAACAGCAAAAACTATTGATGTTTTTGAAACTGATTCTAACGGTATTTTAATCACACCTTATCCATTAAAAGCAGGTACTTACTATTTAGAAGAAGTAGATCAAAAAATTGATGGTTACTTATGGAATAAAAATTCTGTTGAATTTAAAATTGGTAAAGATTCTAAATTAATTAACGATGAAGAATTTGGAATCTTATTTGAAGTTAAGTTTGAAAATAAAGCAGTTAAAGGTAGCCTAGAACTAACTAAAACTGGCGAAAAATCAGAATTAACTGATAATGGGTATATTTATACTAAAATTAACTTAAAAGGCGTTAAAATAGGCTTATATGCTAAAGAAAATATATATGATGCTCTTGGTAATTTAAAATACAAAAAAGGTACACTAGTAAAAGAATTAATTACTGATGAAAATGGTTATGTTAAAGTACAAGATTTATATTTAGGAAAATACTATTTACAAGAAATTGAAACTGTAAATAACCATGTATTAGATAAAACTAAATATAATTTCAATCTTGAATATAAAGATCAATATACAGAAGTAATTAATTACAAAACTACCTTAGAAAATCATTTACCAAAAGGTATTTTAGAATTTACTAAATCTGATTATTCAAATAGTAAGACTTTACCTAACACCTTAATTGAAATTTACAATGAAAATGATGAGTTAGTTTATTCTGGTCGTACTGATGAAAATGGTAAAATCATTATTGATAAATTACCAGTTGGTAAATACTACATTTTAGAAAAAGAAGCACCAGAGGGATACAAAATAAATGAAGAAAAAATGTATTTTGAAATTACTGAAGATGGACAAGTTGTTAAATGTAATATGTTAGATGAAGCATACGAAGTTCCAAATACTGGTTTAAGTAATATTAATTATGAACTAATTGGAAGTATAGTTTTAATTGTATCTGGACTAGGATTATTTTTATATGGTACGAAGAAAAGAAAATAAGAAGTTTAATCTTATTAAATTAATTGGCTTACTACTTTTTGCTTGTGGTATGTTTATGATTGTTTATAATTATTCTACTAAAGTAAAATTAGATGAAAATAATGATACTAAAATAGAAGAATTTTTTGATGATGATAATACTTCGCAAGTAGAAGAACCAAAAGAAGATAAGCAAGAAAATACTACTACTTCCAAAGTTACTAATTATAACTATATTGCTATTTTAGAGATTCCATCTATAAATTTAAAACGAGGTTTAGTAGATCCTAATAGTAAATATAATAATGTTAATTATAATATTCAAATTATAGATAAATCTTCTATGCCAGATGTTGTTAATGGTAACTTAGTTCTTGCTAGTCATAATGGAGCTAGTTATATTTCTTTCTTTAAAAATTTATATAAACTAAATAATGATGATAAAGTCTATGTTTATTATAATGGTTATAAATATGAATATTCTATAAGTAAAATATATGATACCAGTAAAGATGGTCATATTGAGGTTTATAGAGATAATCAAAAAACTACTATAACTTTAATTACTTGCAAGAAAAATACAAAAGATACTCAAACGGTTTATATTGGTTATTTAACAAATAAGGTGGCTTATTAATACTAGGAGTGATATTGAATACCCAAAATATTTAATTCATGTATTACTCCTAGTTTTGTCATCTTAGATTTTTCTTTGACACATTTAGAAAAATTGATTTACGGAGAAATATCAGCACTGTGTAACAATAAAGGCTACTGTTATGCTACTAATAATTATTTAAGTAAAGTAAATAATGTTAGTGAAAGAACAATCAGAACTTGTATAAGTAATTTACATAGTAAGGGTTATATCAAGGTAATAATTGATAGAAAAGAAAAAAATAACAGTAGAAGAAAAATCTATATAGATGATAGTAAGGATCTAACTCTCCCATCAGAGTGGCAAGACACTTCCTAACCGACAGGAGATATACTTCCTACAAATAAATAAAAGAATAAATAAATTAATAAATAAAATAATTCTAATAATATTATTAGTAATACTAATATAAACTTTAAATTAGATTGGAGGCATTTATGTATGAAGATATAAATTATAATGAAGTTATGTTATCAGGTAAAATCAATAATATTTATAATACTAATAATTATTGTCTGTTTGGTCTAACTTGCAATGATTATTCAAACAATAATTGTTACCTTAATTTAAGAATCCACAATAATCTTTATTACAAATATAAAGATTTTTTTGTTAAAGATAAAAAAGTATTTATTAAAGGATATTTAAAAACTTACTCTGATAAGAATAATAATATTCAATCTTATATTATGGTTACTAAAATTACTGATAAGTCAAACGAATTAATTAATGGAGCATCAGCTCCACATATTAGATATGACGAAGATGGTGTTATGGTTTGGAATGGTAAGAGATGTGAATCAGTTCCTCCTACTAAAGAAGAACTTGAAGAAATGGAGGCTTTACTTAATGAATATCAATAATAATGTAAAGCCATATATAAGATTGTCAAATAATTCTAATTTATTAGGAGATGAAGTTATTTTATATGCTTATTCTAAAGAAAAGAAAAATGTTGATTTTCAAGTTAAATGTTTAAAAGAATTTTGTAATTCTAATAATTTAAAAGTAAAAGAAATTTATTCAGATTACTTTGGAAGTAATAAATTAGAAAATAAAATAAATTTAAAAAAATTATTAGAAAGTAATTCTAATATAAATGTTTTAATAACTAATCTTGATAGATTGAGTAGAACTTTAAGTGATATGTTAGATATTGAAAATCAAAGTAGTAAAAATAAAATTAACTTTTATGATATTAGTAGTAATGAATTTGTCTTTGATAAATACTTTAAAATAATTAAAAATTTACAAAGAAATGGAGATGATAAATTGCAAAGAAACTTAAATGTTCTTTATGTTGAGCCAAACAAGTTGCCAGAAAAAAGAACAATAAAAAATACATTGGAAGATAAACAAAAACTTGTTAATGGATTAATTGAATACACTTATTTAAGTGATTCAAATGATATTGCAATAGTTTGTAATGAAGAAGGGAAAATTTTAGGATTACCACCTAATCGTGATATTGGTCATGATGTTATATGTGGTAATTTTTTTATTGTCGGTGATGATCCAGAACTTGGTGAAGACCGTTCTTTAACTGAAGAACAAATAGAAAAATATTCTAAATACTTTGGTAAAGAATCTATTGAAAAAACAAAGGAAAAAATACAAAAAATCTTTAATGATGATTTGTATTATTAATACACGAAAGGAGGTGGTTAAATGTTGAATCAAATAGTATTAGTTGGTAGAATTACACAAGATCCAAAAGTAACTGAATTAGATAATGGTAAAAAAGTATGTAATGTAACTGTTGCTATACCTAGAAGTTACAAAAATGAAAATGGCGAATATGATACTGATTTTGTTAAATGTACTATGTGGTCTGGTGTTGCTGAAAATACAAGTGAATATTGTAAGCAAGGAGATTTAATTGGTATTAAAGGTCGTATTCAAACAAGAGTTATTGAAAAAGATAATTCAAAACAAACTATTCAAGAAGTTATTGCTGAAAAAGTTACATTTTTAGCAAAATCTAAAGAAAAAACTGATGATGAAATAGAAATTTAGTCAAATGAAATTAGAGCAAAATAAAAGAGCTAGTTAGGGCTAACTCTAGTGTTATCAAAAATCAATAACAAACTTATTATATCACTATTTTGCTCTTTTTCTTATTTTATTAAGGAGGATGATAATAAGATGAATAAAAATATAAATTTTGAGGTGTTGTTTATTGTTTAAACTTATAGGAAGTTCTCTATACAATATAGGGAATACTATAAGTACACTAGCAATAACTAAATTAGATGGTGGTAATTACAATATTGATACAATATTAAAAGCCATTAAAACTTTAACTGATTGGTGTTTAAGAATTGGTATCGCTCTAGCAGGTGTTTCATTAGTAGTTGGTTTTATTATGTATGCCGTTGCTGATGTTGACAGAAAAGCCCATGTTAAACAAAGAATCATTCAAACAATGTTTGGTATCGTAGGAATCATTTTAGCCATATCTTTAGTAAACTTAATTATCAGTCTATTCTAGGTGGTGTTATATGTTAAGTGCTCTAGATTTACTCCGAAGATTAGGTTGGGCTGTAATTGATTTTATCTATAAACTAGTAGATACATTATTTAATATAATGAAAGAACTAAACTTATATGATATTGTTGATAGTGTTTCGGATAATACCATGTTTTCTAATTTTCATTCTGGAATAATTGCTATTGCTATAACATTATTAGCATTATTTATTGCTTGGCGATTTGTAATGAAAATATTAGATCCAGATGAGGGATTATCCACTCATCAAATAGTTATGGAAATTATTAAATGTAGTGTGCTTGTGTTAATGAGCGTTTTCTTATTTTCACAAGCCAATACTTTATCTATGAAATTAAGTGGTTATACTTCTTCTATGTTTTCAAATAGTGGTACTACTTTATCTAGTGCTATGCTTACTATGTATGTTGATTATTCAGATGGTTATAAAGCAAGCGATGAATTTAAGAAAGAAGATATAAGTGCTAATATCAAGAATAGTAATTTTACTAAGAAACGAATGTTTAATGATAAATATGTAACTTCTAAGAAATGGATACTACCAGATGAAAAAGATTATAAATATAATATAAACTGGATAATGGCTATTATTGTAGGTGGTTTCTTTTTATATGCTCTTTTCTTTAGTGGCATGATGCTCGCTCGTAGGCAAATAGAATTTTTGTTTTTATTTTTAATAAGTCCAATAGTATTTGCTACTTCTATTGGAAATAAACAACGAAGATCTGCCGTTATAGAACAATTAGTTTCTTTAATGCTACAAGGTGCAGTAGTTATGATGATTATTGGTATAACTGTAATTGTAATGCAAGCCATTAATAGTACAACTTTCTTTAGTGATTCTAACTTTAAAGATATGGCTTTAAAATCGTTAATGTTTGTTGGATGTGGTACATTTCTTTTAACTGGATCACAAGTTGTTAATAGATTCATTGGTTCAAATGTTAGTGCTAATTCTGGTCGAGAACAATTAATGAGTTTAATGAGCTATGGTCATGCGTTATCTACTGCAACTCATATTGGAGGAAATGCTATTAGTGGTGCTACTTCTTTTGGATTAGGTGTTGGTGCTTCTGCCATAGGAAGAGTCGGAGGAAATAAACTTGTTAATTCCATTGGAGGAGCTATCCAAAAATTTGGAAATAATATCAAAAGTAATAATAGTTCAAACTCTAATCCAATTAAAAGTGGTATTCAAAATGGTATTGGAAATACTATTGAAAAATTTGGTGGTAAAGTTAAAAATTCAACACCATCAAATATCGGTAAAAATATGAGAATGCATGGTCGTGAAAATATGGGTGAAGCAGTAAGTTCTATTATGCCACAAAGAAATATGTATCGAAGAAGATACAGATCAAGGGAGTGACAAATTTATGTATATAACAATAAAAAGTATAAAAAAGACTTTAGGAAAATATATAGAAATGACAGATCTTTATATAGGACTACCTATGCTTATGATATTTTTAATACTATTTGCTTTTACTAATTTTAAATTACAAGCATTAGTGTTTTTATCAGTATGTGCATTTTTATTGATTCCTATAAATCTTTCTAAAAAAAATCGTATGTATAAAGTAGTTATTTTACTTTTTAAATATGTTTTTAAGTGTAAAGAATATATTTATTTAAAATAAAATGGTATAATTAAAAAGACAAACAGATAAATAGTAATTTGTTGAAAGGATGGGATTTATGAAAAAGACAATATTAACTATTTTATTATGTGGAATTATGATTTTAGGAATTACAGGATGTGGAGAAAAGAAAGAGTATGAATTATCAATTCCTAAAGAAGAAAGTGTCGATAGCATTTCATTTGAAAAAAAAGATAATAAAAAGGAAATTACAGATAACGAAGAAATCAAAGATATTATTTATGTATTAAGTGGTAGTGGTAAAGGAAGAACTACAAATGAGGAAAGCGTACAAGACTATCCAGTAAATGCAGAAGATATTATAAAAATAGAATTTAATTTGAAAGACGAAAAGCAATCAACATTATTTGTTTACAAGAAAAATGGAAAAATGTATATTGAAACACCTTATAATGGAATTTATAGAATAAATGGTGATGAATATAATTCAATGGAAAAATATACCAGAATCAATTAAATAGTAATTTGTAGAGGAGATATTTATGGAAGATAAACAAGTATTATTTAATAATATAGATAAAGTTCACACTA
>CAKPRO010000003.1 GCA_934182615.1 uncultured Bacilli bacterium
TATTATTAGGTTTATCTATTACTGGTAGTTTAGCATATTATATATGGAGTAGTAGTACTACTAGTATATCAGGTAATCTATGTTTACCTGAAATATATTTTACGGGAGGAGCTACAATTAATGGTAAATTAAAACCAGTATCTAGTAAAGAAGAAGGATTAATTAAAGAAGTAGAAGTAAACTTACATAAGACTTGTAATAATGATACTGCTGTTATGAATTTATATTTAAGCTTAGATTTATTACCTACAGCACTACAAGAAAATACTTTTGTATATGAATTATATAATGGCAATAATGAAAGAATATCAAGTGGTAACTTTAGTGATAAGAAACAAGGGGATACTGTAGTGCTTGCAGAAAATGAAATAGTAACTAGTAATGTATCTATATATACTTTATATATTTATATTGATGGTAATAGAGATAATCCTATTACTATGACTAATCAAAATTTTAGATTTAATATCTATGGAGAAGGAACTGGAGCTATATATAAAGAAAATGTAATTCAAAATGAAACAACAACACCCTCTAGTTCTTCTTCAACATTTTTAAATACTGAAGTACTTAGAAATCAAATAGAATCTATAACTATAGAAAAGACTAATGTCGTACCAAATGATGCCAAATATAGTAAAGATATATCTTCAAAACAAGATGGTAGTGTTATGCTATGGTATACAGATAAAGATAATAATAGTTTATATGAAATATCAATAGGTAGTGAGAATGGTTCAGTTGAAGCTAATACTAATGGCTCAGGTATGTTTGCATACCTAGATAATGTATCTACTTTAGATTTAAGTGGAGTAGATACTAGCAACATGACTAGTATGAGTAGAATGTTTTATAATAGTAAAAGTTTAACTAACATAGATATATCAGGTTTTGACACCTCAAAAGTGGTTAACATGAATGGAATGTTTCAAGATTGTATTAGTATAAAGAAGTTGAATTTAAATAATTTTAACACATCTAAAGTTACAAATTTCAGTGCCATTTTTGGAAATTGTGAATCATTAAGTGAACTGTATTTATCAAATTTTGATACAAGAAGTGCAACACTTATGACATATATGTTTGGAAGTTGTAAATTATTAGAAACTCTTGATCTATCTAGTTTTGATACTTCAAACGTTATTGGCATGACACAAATGTTTCATGGCTGTTCTAATCTTGTTTCTATTAATTTATCTAGTTTTAATACCAGTAAAGTATCAGGTATGGAAAGTATGTTTTTTGGATGTAAATCGCTAAGAGTTCTTGATTTATCTAACTTTGATACTAGTAAAGTTGATAATACAAAAGGCATGTTTAGATATGATAGTGAATTATCAACAATTTATGTGTCAGAACTATGGAATACTTCCAATGTTACTAATTTTGGTGCCATGTTTGACGGATGCAATTCATTACGTGGTGCAGTTCCTTTCGATAGTACTAAGACAGATGCAACTATGGCTAATTATACAACTGTATATTTAACATATAAAAAAATACTAATTAGGAGAATATAATAAATTATCAGAAAACTATTGACAATAAATACTAAAAGTAATAAAATTAAATAGACATTTGCTTAAGAAAAATTTATCTTTAAAACGAAGAACTACAAGTATTATATAACTGTAGTTTTTCGTCATATCAAGTAGAAGGAGGTATATATTTATGAAGATAGAGAGAGAAGAGTTTGAAAGAGAAAGAAATTATCTAAACAAGACAGTAAGTCTAATTAGAAAGAAAATATCTAAATTAGGACAAGAGTTATTTGACGACGATTCTAAAGTATTAGAATTTAAAAAACTAATATGGGATACGCATACTGAAATGGATCCTAATGAAATGCGTAGCATGATGGCTGAATCAGATTTACAAGTATCAATAATGCAAAGTAAAGGTAATTATCTTCAGAGATTATTTAGAATTCAAAATAAACCATATTTTGGTTCAATTAGATTTAAAGAAGATGGTAGTGAAGAAGATGACAATATCTATATAGGTATTACTCATGTTGAAGATAAACTAGATTATTATGTTCATGACTGGAGAAGTCCAATATGTAGTATGTTCTATGACTATGAAACAGGCCCTGCTTCATATAAAGCACCATCTGGTATAATAAAAGGTAATATAACTAAAAAAAGACAATATATAATAGAAGATGCCGAATTAAAACATATCTTTGATAATGATTTAAATATTAGCGATAGCTTGTTACAAGAAGTATTAGCAGAAGAATCTTCAGATAAAATGAAGAATATTGTTAATACAATTCAAGAAGAACAAAACAAAGTAATAAGAAATACTGAAGATAAAAATCTAATCGTTGAAGGAATAGCGGGCTCAGGTAAAACAAGTGTAGCCTTACATAGAATAGCTTTCTTATTATATAGAATACCTAATTTAACTTCAAGTAATGTAGTAGTATTTACTCCTAACAAAGTATTCTCAGAGTACATATCTAATGTCTTACCAGAACTAGGAGAAGACAATACCTATGATATGACTTTCTATGATCTATTATGTCAGAATATCAATGAATATAAAGATATAGAAAACTTTACAGACTTTATATCTAGATATTATAAAGGTAATGTAGATAACTATGATATGGTTAAATATAAACAATCAGACGAAATAATAAAAGATATCGATAACTATATAAATAACTTACTAAGTACTATTAAATTTAATGATAAATTAGAATATGACGATTTTATCGAAATAGATACTGAAGAATTAAATAATATGTTAAATTATAAATATAATAGATTCCCATTATTCGAAAGAATAAAAGAAATGTCTAAGAGAATAGCAAGCAATAACTATGAAGGTAGTAGTAAAAATGCTAGTTCTATAGAAAAGAAATTAAAAGAATTACTAAATATAAAACTAGATTTAAAGACTATCTTTAATAGCTTCTATCAAAGTGAATATTCTAAATATAAAGATAAAGTAAATGATAAATATTTATATTATGAGGATGCTTGTATTTTCTTATATATAAAGAGTTTATTAGTGGGCTTTAATACTAATCATGTAATAAAAGAAATAGTAATAGATGAAGCCCAAGATTATAATAAACTTCAATATCTAATTATCAAGAAAACATTTAAAACAAGTAATTATACTATCTTAGGAGATACCAATCAAACTATTAATCCATATTACAAATACGATTCACTAGAAGAATTAACTAGTATCTTTGAATCTTCTAAATATATAACTCTTACTAAAACATATCGTTCTACAGGTAAAATAATCGATTATACCAATAAAATATTAGGTTTAAATCATGTTACTGCGATTAGAAATGATAAAGCTAGTGATATAATATTTAGAAATAATATTACCAAGAATGATTTCTTAACAGACATAAATAACTTAAAAAATACTTCTAAAAGTATAGCCATAATTACTAAAAATGATAGTGAAGCTGAAGAAGTATATAATATGTTAAAAGATGATCTAGATATAATGCTAATAGATGGTTTCGGGCACATAAAAAGAGACTTAGTAGTAGTACCTTCATATGTAGCCAAAGGACTAGAATTTGACTCGGTAATTATCTATACTGATGAAGATAATAAGTACCAAGAAAAAGACAAATATTTGTTCTACGTAGCTTGTACTAGAGCCCAACATAATCTAATAATTTACAATAATTCCAAGTAATTTTAAAAAAGTATTTAGCCCTTATTTTATAAGGACTTATAAATTTCTATTTGACAAAGAATTTCATTTGTGCTAAGATAATAAACGTCCGCAAAAAAATGAGGTGTAGAAGTGAAAAAGCATAAAATGGAAATTGCAGCACTGACTCTATTACTTGGAGTTCTATGTTATGCATTTTACGATTGCAATATTAAGGGGAGCGAACAAGAAGTTGTTTTAAGTAACGAATTGCTCTCTATGAGAGAAATAAAAAACAAAGAAGACATAACCATGGAAATGTTATCTTTGCCTACAGAAGAGTTATTAAAACAACAAGATGAAAATGTTAAAAAAGAAAGTGATACAGAAAATAAAGAAGAAACACAAGTTGAAACTCATGAAGAAGTAACTAGTGAAGAGGAAGTATATAGTATTAATTTAGCGGCAAATAGTGAAAACGAAGTTCCTTATAACGAAATTATTTCTAATCAAGTAGTAAACTATGCTCTTCAGTTTGTTGGAGGTCCTTATGTATATGGAGGTAACTCTCTAACTAATGGTACTGACTGTTCAGGATTTACCAAGTTAGTATTTGCTAACTATGGTGTATACTTGCCAAGATCAGCACCAGAACAAGCTTATGCTGGTGTGCATGTTGACTTAAGTGATATCAAACCAGGAGATATTATCGTATCTGGTTATGATGGAGTAGTATGTCATGCATCGCTATATATTGGTGATGGAAAACTAGTTCATGCATTAAATTCTAATGTCGGAATAGTAGTAACTAGCATGTATATAATGCCTATCATTGACGTTAGAAGAGTAGCCTAATTTGACAAATAAATTGAAATCTGCTATAATAAAGCCCGTCTTTTTCAAAAAGGCGGAAAGAAGTGAATGAAATGAAACCAAGCGCGCTCATTAGAGTAGGAATGGCTTCAATGTTAACTTTAGGATTTGCATCAAGTTTATTTTACTATAATGAAATTAATAAAAAAGAAGAAGTGGTATTGATGGACCAATTATATGACCCATCAACGTATAAAGAAGAAGTAGTAGAATTAAATCTTTCAAATGAGGAAGATACAGATACTGTAGTGGAAGAAGAACCTACTACTGAAGTAGTACCTGAAAGAGTTGAAGTATATGATAATTTAACTATTGAAGAATTAGCAGATAAGTTAAATAGAACATTATCCTCTGATTTATCAGGTAAAGGAGAATCATTTGCTAAGTATTCAATAGATTTAGGAGTAGACCCATATCTAGCAGTAGCCATAGCTATGCATGAAACAGGATGCACTTGGAATTGTTCTTATTTAGCAAAGACATGTAATAATGTCGGTGGTCAAAAAGGATCTGGTTGTGGTGAATACCAAGCCTTTGAAACATTAGAAGATGGTATTTATGGTTTTATCTTAAATATCAAGAATAAATATGTTGATTATGGATTAATGACTGCTGATGAGATGAATCCTAAATATGCCGAAGATCCAACATGGTCTTCAAAAGTAAATAAATATATCGAGAAAATTAAAAATAACTAGGAAACTTTCTTCCTAGTTATTAATTTTTACAGTTTAAGAAGATACTAGATTATCTTCTTTTACTTTATTTTATCTTAGTTAGAAAGTCTACACCCTAAATATAATATCTTATTATTATTTATTTATAGACTAAGAATTAGGCTATAAGTAATATGAAATGACCTAGGCATTTCATATAAAAATAAACTAATATCTATAATTCTACTTTAATTTTATAAGTAAATATGATATTATATATATGGTGATAAAAATGCATAGAGAACTAATAACAATAGGACCGATAACAATATATTGGTATTCAGTAATAATAATAACCGCTATTGTAATAGGAATATATTTCTCATCAAAAAAAGCAGAAAAGAATGGACTAGGAAAAGATTTCTTATTAGATTTAATATTTTATTTAATACCAGTAGGAGTACTAGGAGCAAGAATATATTATGTAATATTTAACTATTCAGTATTTAAAGGAGACTACTTAAGTATCTTTAAAATCTGGGAAGGAGGTTTAGCCATCTATGGAGCAGTAATATCTTCAATAATATTTATAATATATTATTGTAAAAAGAAAAATAAAGATATCTATCTAACCCTAGATACCTTAGTACCATATCTAATATTAGGTCAAGCCATGGGTAGATGGGGTAACTTTATCAATAAAGAAGCCCATGGAGCCATAACAACCTATGAACACTTAAAAAACTTACATATCCCTAATTTTATTATTGAAGGAATGAAAATAAATGGCTTCTACTACATACCAACATTCTTATATGAATCAGTATGGTGTATAATAGGCTTTATAATATTATTAATAGTAAGAAAGAAAGATAACTTTAAACATACCGGTCTATTATTATATATATATTTTATTTGGTATGGAATAGGTAGATTAATAATAGAGAGCTTAAGAACAGATAGCCTATATTTAGGAACATTTAGAATAAGTCAAATAGTATCAATAATATTAATATTAATAGGAATAATAGGAATAATATATAGGAGGATCAAATGGAAGAACATAAAGTAGTAATATTAGGTTCAGGAATAGCAGGTATGACTGCTGGTATCTATTTAAAAAGAGGAGGACTAGATGTCCTAGTAGTTGAAGATAATATCCCAGGAGGAGTATTAAACGAAATACCAAGTATCGAAAACTATCCTGGTTATGAAGAAATATCAGGCCCCGATTTAGCCATGAATATATATAATCAACTAACTAAATTAGGAGTAAAAATATTAAATAAAAAAATAGCAAGTATTGATTTAGATAATAAAACAATAAATAACAATATCAAATACGAATACTTAGTAATAGCAACAGGTAGAAAAAGTAGAATGTTATCTCTAGAGTATGAAAAAGAATTACTAGGAAAAGGAATAAGTACATGTGCTCTATGTGATGGTTTCTTCTATAAAGATAAAGTAGTAGCCGTAGTAGGAGGAGGCTCTTCTTCCCTTACCGAAGCATTATATCTATCAAAAATATGTAAAGAAGTAATAATAATCCATCGTAGAGATAAATTAACCTCTGATAAATATTTAATAGATAAAGTAAATAGTACTAAAAATATCAAAGTACTATATAATAGTAATATAACTAAGTATAATCAAAATAACAATAAATTAACCTCAGTAACAATAAATAATAAAGATATTCTAGAAGTAGAAGGAGTATTCTTAGCCATAGGTAGTACTCCTAATAGTGAAATATTTAATGTAAATAAAGATAATAACTATATAATAGTAGACTCTAATTACATGACTAATATAGATAAAGTATATGCAATAGGAGATGTAATAAAAAAAGATTATTACCAGTTAAGTACAGCCTCTAGTGATGCTGTAATAGCAGCCTCAAATATCATTAAAAGAGAAAATAATAATTCATAAAACATTTACAAATAGATAAAATTATGATATCATTAAATTGTAATAATTGAAGGAGGAAAAAATATGGATATTGGAACAATAATTATTATCATAGTAGTAGGAGTTTTACTTATTCTAGTATTTTATGCTATTGGTGTATATAATAGCTTAGTAAATGCTAGAAATAAAGCAAAAGATCAATTCTCACAAATAGACGTACAACTAAAGAGAAGAAGTGACATGATTCCTAATTTAGTAGAAACAGTAAAAGGTTATGCTAAACATGAAGAGAATACTTTTAAAGAAGTAGTAGAAGCTAGAAATAAAATGGCTACTGCAAGTGGTATTAATGAAGAAGTAGAAGCTTCTAATGCTGTAACAAGTGCATTAAACAAGTTATTCGCTTTAGCAGAAGCATATCCTGAATTAAAGGCTAACGAAAACTTTATGTCATTACAAGCTGACTTAAAGGAAACAGAAGACAAAATCAGTTATGCTAGAGGATTTTATAATGATACTGTTCTAACTTATAACAACTTAAGAGAACAATTCCCATCAAATATAATAGCTTCTATGTTTAAGTTTGAAAAATATGAGTTCTTTAATGCTGACGAAAAAGCTAGAGAAAATCCACAAGTAAAATTTTAGGACTTATACTTAATAAGTCCTTTTTTGATAGGAGTGAAAAAATGAAAAAAATAATATTTACTTTAGTATTATTCTTAGTACCAAGTATTATCTTAGCAAATGAAATAAGTAATATTGACATGAATATTTATGTCGATAATAATGGTACTGCCCATGTAACCGAAGAGTGGACTGCCGAATTAAATGAAGGCACTGAAGGATATAAGCCATATTATGGTTTAGGAGAAAGCAAAATAAGTAACTTTAAAGTAAGTATGAATGGAAAAGAATATACTTACAATTCAGATTATGATATTAATGCTTCATTTGATGAAAAAAAATATACAAATGGTTTTAATTATGTCAATGATGGAGTAGAGTTATGCTTTGGTATAACAAAGTATGGAAAGAATACTTATACCCTAAGTTACGATATTAGTAACTTTGTATTAAATACCAGTGATGGTTACCAAATGATTTATTGGACCTTATTCCCAAAGAATTATAAACAATCACCAGAAAGAGTATATATAAAAATATATAGTGATTTTAAATATGCTGACAATCTAGATGTATGGGGTTATGGTAAGTATGGCGCTCCAACTTATGTATATGATGGTTATATTGAAATGGATTCTGAATCAACAGTCAGTAGTAGTGAATATATGACTATCTTAGTTAAGTTTCCAGAGAATACATTTACTTTAAGTACAACATTAGATAAAACATTTGACGAATATCTAAACATGGCTAATGAAGGAAGTACAAAATATGATAACACTGATGGAGATAATTCTTCTCCTAGCATCTTCTATTACATTTGGCAAGGACTTACTTATGTTCTTTCATTCGGAATACCATTATTTATAGTATTTGCAGTAGGAAGTGCCGCTATTAAAAATGGTTATGGCTATAAGAATAATAAAACAATAGATAAGAAAAATACCCCGTTATATAGAGATATACCATGTAATAAAGATATATACTATGCTAATACCTTAGTCAAATTAAATAATAATTTATTTAGTAATTATAAAGAAACAAATATCTTCGGAGCCATTATCCTAAAATGGGTAAAAGAAAACAAAATAGCTTTCAATAATGGACCTTCTGGTAAATTTAATAAATATACTAGTAGTATTGATCTAACAAAGAACCCAACATTCGATAATGTCCTAGAAAAAGAATTATTTGATATTATGTATGAAGCAAGTGTTGATGGTATCCTAGAAACCAAAGAATTAGAAAAATGGTGTAATAAAAACTATAGCAAGTTCTTTGATTTATTCGAAAGAATTAATACTGTAGAAATTCATAGGTTAAAGAATGATAAACATATCTATAATAGAACAGACAAAAATGAATGCAAAAAGAAAAATGTTATGGACGATACCATTTATGACGATAGTACAAAATTATATGGCTTAAAGAAATTTCTTGAAGAATTTTCTAAAATTGATACTAGAGAAGTACTTGAAGTCCATATATGGGATGAATACCTAATGTTTGCTTATATATTTGGAATAGCAAGCAAAGTAGCAAAACAATTAAAAAATTTATATCCTGAAGTACTAGCAGATCAAAACAATTATATTGATTTTGATACATTAATGTATATCGATCATATATCATATGATACCGTAAAGGCTGCTAGTGCTGCAAGATCAAGAGCAGAATCATATTCTTCTACTGGTGCTGGTGGCGGTGGCTTCTCTTCCGGTGGCGGAGGAGGCGGTTCCTTCGGTGGAGGAGGAGGCGGTGGCGGTGGCTTCCGTTAATACCTATATTCTTAATAATAAAGAATATCCAATCGAAATAATAAGAAAGAATAACAAAAACACTTATTTAAGAGTAAAAGAGGGTAAGATAATAGTAACAACTAATTATCTTACTTCTTCATTTACCATAAATAAATTAATAAAAGATAATACTTCCTTTATCAATAAAGCCCTACTAAAAGATAATCAAAAAAGAGAAGACACTTCTTTTAAACTATTTGGTATAACATATGATATCGTATATGGTTTTCCAAATACTGAAATAGAAGAAAACAAAATATATACTAAAGACGAAAAAGCATTAAATAAATATTTATCTAAGTATATAACAAATATCTATCAAGAAAGATTAGATTACTATTACAATATTTTTGAAGAACATATTCCCATTCCTAATTTAAAAATAAGAAAAATGACTAGTAGATGGGGAGTATGTAATATCAAAAACCATAATGTAACATTAAATTTAGAACTATCTAAATATAATATTGAATGTCTAAACTATGTAATAGTTCATGAATTATCCCATTTTATTCATCCTAATCATTCAAAAGATTTCTGGTTAGAGGTGAGTAAGTATTATCCCAATTATAAAGAAGTAAGAAAATATTTAAAAAATAATTCCTAGGAGGATCTATGAAAAATAATTTACCATATCCAGTATGGGAAAATAATAACTTGAATTACCACTACCAAGAGTATGACATCAATAAAAACAGTTTTGAGGTAACTAATCATTCACTATTAGATAGTTTATCTAATCTAGTAGGTATATCTCTATATTATTCATTTAATCATAAATATAATAATAAACTACAACATGATCATGCTCATTCATTTGAAGAAGTCGTAGACACACTATATTTACATCCGGTATCCTTCTTCTTAAATAAAGAAGATAAAAAGTATTATAATAAAAGTGAATTAACATATTTAAAATATCTTCAAAAATATCTTCTTTTCATTGGAAGAACAGACTTAGATAAAATAACACCCGAGTCATGTAATAACCCACTAGTAGACACTTTATCTAAATGTTCAGGTTATTATACCTGTTCCAAAAGCCATTGCACTTTAATTCTCAGTAGCAGATTATCAGAGACATTTACCATAACATATATCAATCATGATACAAAACCAAGTAAAAGAATATTAAGAACAAACAATGGTGATATTCTTGGTATCATAGAACTAACTCCTACTAAATATAAAAAAATAGACGAATTAAATAATAAAGATTTAAATTATAAACAACTAGGGTATAAAGATTTAGATACCTTTAAAAAATATATTAATGATAACTATGATACTAAAGATATTATAATATGTATAAATAATATTAATGTAATAGAAAAATTTAAAGAAAGAAATGAAGTTTAATAATGAAATATAATATGAATCTAAATAGTGGACCATTTAAAAGTATAAAAGATGGTACTAAAACAATTGAATTAAGATTAAATGACGAAAAAAGAAGTCTACTTAAAGTAGGAGACGAAATAGAATTTACTAATAGAGATACTAATGAAAAATTATCCGTAGATATAATTAATCTACATAAATATGCTAGTTTTGAAGAATTATATAAACATTTTAATAAAATAGAAATGGGTTATACCGCCGATGAACCAGCTGACCCTAAAGATATGGAAGCCTATTATTCTAAAGAAGAACAAGATAAGTATGGGGTAGTAGGAATAGAAATAAGAAAGAAATAATTTAATTATCATATTGTCTGAGATTGAAATATATGATAAAATACTTATGACGGAGGAAAATATGATAATAACATCTCTAACCAATAGTAGAATAAAAGAACTATGTAAATTAAAAGAAAAGAAATACCGTAACATAACAAATACCTTTCTAATTGAAGGAATAAACCTAGTTACTGAAGCCAATAAAAAGAATCTCTTAAAGGAAATCTTTGTTCTAGAAGAAAAAACAATAAATATCAACACCCCAACTACTTATGTAACAAAAGAAGTAATGAAGAAAATATCTAGTACTGATAGCGTTCCCGATGTAGTAGGAGTCTCTCTAAAAAAAGAAGAATCCCCGTTAGGAGATCGTCTTCTCTTACTAGATAATCTTCAAGATCCTGGTAATCTAGGTACCATTATAAGATCATCTAAAGCCTTCAATATTGATACCATCGTAGTAAGTCCTACTACTGTAGATATGTATAATCCTAAAGTACTAAGAGCTACTGAAGGCATGATCTTCCATATCAATATAATAGTAAGAGATTTACCTAGTTTTATTACTAAGTTAAAAAAAGATAATTATAAAATATATGGCACTAAAGTAGATGGTGGAAACAATATCAAAGATACTTTAATAAAAAAGAAATATGCTTTAGTAATAGGTAATGAAGGTAATGGCGTATCAGAAGAAGTAAATGCCTTATGTGACGAATACCTATATATAAAAATGAATAAAGAAGTAGAAAGTTTAAATGCTGGAGTAGCAACTTCTATTCTTCTATATGAAATGGATGATAAATATGACACTAATTAAAATAGGGAAAATAGTAAATACCCACGGAATAAAAGGAGAACTTAGATTATTATCCAAATTCCCTTATAAAGATAAAGTATTTATAAATAATATGAAAATATATATTGATAAAAAAAATGAAGAAATAATAAACACCTATCGTAAACATAAAAATTTTGATATGATAACATTAAAAGGCTACAGTAACATTAATGAAGTATTAAAATATAAAGGAAAGAATGTATATGTAAATGATAGTGATATTAAATTAGATAGTAATAAATATTTAGACGAAGAATTAATAGGCCTAAACGTTATCTATGAAGACAATAATAAAGGTACTATCATAGATATAGAAAGATATGATAAAACAGTATTATTTAATATTAAGAATAATGATAAAGAATATTTAATACCATATAATGACAATCTAATAGATAAAATAGATATTACTAATAAAAAAATATATATTAAAGATATCAAAGGCTTATTTGATAATCAATAAGTAAAAAATATCATGCTTATATATAATACCAAGTATTGTTAGTTTTAAGACTAAAACTAGGCTTAAAACTATTTATGAAGACTAATCTTAGGCTTCATAAACAAAGAAAAAAGAGAAAAAACAAAAAAATAGTTGTCTAAACCATATAAAATATGGTATAATTAGGTAGATGTCTTCGGGAGGAGGAGTTAAAATGGCAAAGAAGAATGAAAACAGAGTATTAGTTTCTTTGATGTGTGAAGAGTGTAAAAATATTAATTATACAGAAGAAAAAAACAAAAAGAACACTCCAGAGAAATTAGAATTAAACAAATATTGTAAACATTGTCGTAAGACTACTAAACATAAAGAAACAAAGAAATAGGAGGTAAATTAAATGATTAATGTTAATGATTTCAAAACAGGTCAAACAATTAATTATGATGGCAATCTATACCAAGTATTAGATTTTAACCACGTAAAACCAGGTAAAGGAGCGGCTATTGTAAAGGCTAAATTAAAAAACCTAAGAACTGGTTCAATCGCAGAATATACATTTAATGCTGGAATCAAAGTACCTACTGCTCATGTTGAAAAACAAAAGATGCAATTTCTTTATGCTGATGGAGATAACTATAGCTTCATGAATATGGAAACATATGAACAAGTAGAATTAAATAAAAAACAAATCGAAAATGAAGTTAAGTATCTTAAAGAAGGATTAGAAGTAATCATTATCTTCTTTGAAGGAGAAATGTTAGGTATCGAACTTCCTGAAAAAATATCATTCAAGATTACAAAAACAGAACCAGGTATTAAAGGAAATACCGCTACTAACGCAACTAAAGATGCTATCATTGAAACTGGTATGTTAGTAAAAGTACCACTATTCATCGAACAAGACGAAGAAATAATAGTATCTACTAAAGATGGTAAATATGTATCTAGAAAATAGATGCATATTTTTCATTTCAAGATACATACCTTTTTAGTAAACCAATAGTTTATTTTCTTTACATATTAAAATATATGTTTTATAATTAATATGTGATAAATATGAAGTATATAGAAAAGTATTTAGATTATTTAAAAGTAGTAAAGAAGTATAGCGATAAAACCATACTATCTTACTATGACGATTTAATAGAATATAACGAATTCTTAGGTAATAACTTCAAAAATATATTAAATATCGATATGGATATAACAAAAGAATATCTAAAATATTTATATGATCGTGGAATAAATAAAAACTCTATTTCTCGGAAGTTAAGTAGTATAAGAGGCTTCTATAACTATTTAGTAAAAGAAGAGATACTTACCAGTAGTCCCTTTAATAGCATTCCTAATCCTAAGAAAGATTTATATTTACCTAAATTCTTAAATGAAGAAGAATTAAATAAAATATTTAGTGTATGTAGTGAGAATACTCCTAGTGACGAAAGAGATACTTTAATAATAGAGTTATTATATGCTACTGGTATTAGAGTAAGTGAATTAGTTAATATCAAAGTAAAAGATATCGATAGAACTAATAAAAGTATTAAAGTCCTAGGTAAAGGAGATAAAGAAAGAATAGTCTTATATAATAATCACACTAGTAGAGCCTTAGATATCTATCTAAGTGATGCCTATCATATCTTTAATAAAAAAAGTAGTGAATACCTAATATTAAATCATAATGGTGGAAAACTATCAGAACGATATGTTAGAATGATTATAGATAAATTAGTAAGAAAGGCTAATCTAGATATAAAAATAAGTCCTCATACCATTAGACATACCTTTGCAACCAATATGCTAGAAGAAGGAGCAGACCTAATGACAGTAAAAGAATTACTAGGACATGAATCACTAAATACAACAAGTATATATACCCATATAACCAATGAACAAATAAAGAAAACATATAACATGGCTCACCCAAGAGCTAAGAAGTAAGGAGTAGTAAATTATGGCAAAATTATATTTTAAATATGGACCAATGAAATGTGGTAAAACAACCGATATTATCAAAACATATTATAACTATAAAGAGAAAGATATGAATGTTTTAATAATGAAACCAGGAGATGATAAAAAGGCTGGTAGTAAGATTCAAAATAGAGCCGGGGCCGAGTTAAGTACTGATTATGTAGTACCATCAAATGTTGATATCTATAACTTAATAGCATATCATTTAATAGAGAACAATACTGATTGTATAATAGTAGACGAAGCTCAGTTCTTAACCCCTAAACAAGTAGACGAATTAACTGAAGTAGTAGACGAATTTAATATCCCCGTATTATGTTATGGTCTAAGAGCAGATGCCTTTAGTCATGCCTTTCCAGGAAGTCAAAGATTATTTGAAGTAGCGGACCGCTTAGAAGAACTAAAAGCTATCTGTAAATGTGGAGAGAAGGCTACATTCAATTTAAGATTAAATAAAGTAAATGACGAATACATTCCTGTCTTTGAAGGAGAACAAATATCCATAGATGGAATCGATGCCGACTACGACTCAGTATGTAGACCTTGTTATAAAAAATTAAGGAGACAATATGGAAAGAAAAAGGAAGAAAAGTAAAAAGAAAATACTAATAATATCTTTAGTTATCGTTTTCATAGTTTTATTATTAGTCCTAGCATATTTCTTAATATTTAAAAGAGATATCTTTACCTACAAAAATAAAATAACTATCGAAGTAGGAGATACTATCCCAAGTGTTAAAGATTACTTATATAAAGATAATGATAAAGTAAAAGAAATAACTTGGAAAGAAACCTTTAGTGAAGATAACAAAATATATAAACCAGGTACTTATAAAGGAACCTTTACCTATAAAGGTGAAGAAAAAGAAGTAACTCTAATCGTTCAAGATACAAAGGCTCCTGTTATTGAAGGTATTAAAGATATTGAAGTACTAGCCTTTAGTGATGAACCCAACTTACTAGAGGGTATCACCGTAACAGATAATAGCAAAGAAGAAATAACCGCTACTGTAAATGGTGAATATAATATTGAAGAAGCTAAAGTATATAATTTAAGTTATACTGCTAAAGATTCTTCAGGTAATGAAACAACTAAAGAGTTTAAGCTAACTGTTAAAGATAATCCTAATGTTAAAGTAAGTAAAAGTACTAAAGGTTATACCATCAAAAATTACTATGGCGTAACATATGTCGATGGAGTAGTAATAGCTAATAAAACATACTCTTTACCTAGTAATTTTGCCCCTAATAACTTAGTAAGTATAAATGGTTATATTAAAGTAGTAGATTATGTTAAAGATGCCTTTACTTCTCTAGTAAGTGATGCTAAAGCCTTAGGTTTAAATATATATGCTTCATCAGGATATCGATCATATAACGATCAAAAATATATTTATAATAGTTATGTAGCAAGAGATGGTGTCGCTAATGCTGATACTTATTCTGCCAGAGCAGGCTATTCCGAACATCAAACCGGGTTAGCCATCGATGTAAATACCGTAGATATGACTTTTGATGGAACAGCAGAAAGCAATTGGCTTAGAGATAACTGCTACAAATATGGTTTTGTTCTTCGTTATCTTAAAGGAAAAGAAGATATAACTGGTTATATGTATGAACCATGGCATATTAGATATATGGGTAAAGATATGGCAAATAAACTATATAATAATGGTTCATGGATAACATTAGAAGAATATTATGGTATCGATAGTAAATATAGTGAGTAAGTATTAATTTAGTACTTACTCTTTTATCCCCACTTCAACCATAATCAAGCTTATGTTTTCCGTGGTATTTTTGAGCTTACATCTCAAAAATAAACATCATTAATAACCAATAACAAAAAGTTAGGAGCTACTATGAAACAAGAAATAATAAAATTAATATATGACTATTCAGTAAATAGAAAATATGCCGATCAAGAATTCTATGATACTATTCTAATAATATTTTTAAAATATCAACAAATAGATAACTATTTAAAAAGTATAATAATAGATAACAACATTGAAGATCTAGGTATATATAATTCTAAGACTAAAACAATAAAAATAAACAATATCGAAGTATTAAATAATTCTGATAATGAAATAGAATTATTATCATTAAGAGATATCGACGAATTCTTTCTTATCAATATCGAAGTAGTAATAACCCTATTACATGAATTAGAACATATCCATCAAAATATATTAATAGATAATAAAGTAACAACAACTTATGAAAAATTAATATATTACGGATTAGCTTTTTCTAATAGCAAAGTATTACTTAACTTTTTTGGTACTAAATATTCCAAAAAAGAATTAGAATATTTATATAATCTAACATATGACTACAATCCATGTGAAAGATTAGCAGATATAAATAGCTACAAAATGATAAATGATATAATATTTCTCGAGCAAAGTATAAATAGAAGTATCAAAAGATTATTAAAATACCAATATGAAACTACTAAAACAATTGGCTATAGAATAAACAATAACATTATAGAATCTCCTAGTTACTTATATTTTAAAAAACTAAATAGATTAGATATAATAAATAGTATATTATCTTCAAGTCAAGGAAACTACACACTAGAAGGTACCCTAAAGCTTGGATTAACAATATCTCCATCTGAATTAAATAACATAACAACTTATCATAGAACATTAAAGAAAAGAATAATATAAAACTAAATAGTAATACTTCCATATATTCTAAAATAGCATAAACTATATCAGGAGGAATATATATATGCAAAATTCTTATAATAATAAATATAAAGTATGTGTATATGCTATATGCAAGAATGAAGAAAAGTATATTGATACTTGGTATAATAGTGTTAAAGAAGCTGATAAAATATTTGTATTAGATACCGGCAGTACCGACAATACCTATAATTTATTAAAAGAAAAAGATAAAGTAATAATAAAAAAAGAAATAATATCACCATGGAGATTTGATGTAGCAAGAAATAAATCTTTAGCTATGGTAGATAAAGATACTGATATATGTATATGTGTAGATTTAGACGAAGTATTCTTACCAGGATGGCGAAAGCTACTTGAAGATAACTGGCAAGAGAATACTACCAGAGCTTATTATACCTATAATTGGAAATTAGATAATAACAATAACCCATTAGTAACATTCTACATTGATAAAATACATAAACGCCATGGTTATAAATGGACACATCCCGTTCATGAAGTACTAACTCCAAGTATAATAGAAAATAAAATAATAATAAAAAATATAATACTAAATCATTATCCCGATCCCAATAAAAGTAGAGGTAGTTATTTGCCACTACTAGAAGAGTCAGTTAAAGAAGATCCTGAAGATGATCGAAATATGCATTATTTAGGTAGAGAATATATGTATTATCAAAAATATAACGAAGCCATTGATACATTAATAAAACATCTAAATTTAAAATCCGCTACTTGGAAAGACGAACGAGCAGCCTCTATGCGTTTTATTGGTAGATGTTACAGTAATTTAAAAAGATATGAAGAAGCTATACTATGGTATAAGAAAGCCATTAAAGAAGCCCCATATTTAAGAGATGCTTATGTAGAATTAGCTATGTTATATTATAATTTAAATGATAACAATAAAGTAATATACTATACCAATAAAGCCCTAAGTATTAAAAATAAAAATATGACATATATAAATGAAATATTTAGTTGGGATAATACCATCTATGATATTAGAAGTATAGCCTTCTATAACATAGGTAAATATAAAGCTTCATTAAAAAATATAGATATAGCTATCCAGATGGATCCTACTAATGAAAGACTAATAAATAATAAAAAAATAATAGAGGGAAATATTTAAAATTCTCTCTATTTTAATTTACATTTAAAAACATTCATAGTATAATTATAAGAGATGTAAAAGAGGTGTAGTATGGCAAACAAGAGAAGAAGAAAAAGAAAATTAAAACCATTTGCCAAAGTATTAATGGTCTTAATACCATTTTTAATGGTAGTAGGAGTAATCTATGGTATTGATATAAATAAAACAAATGATAATAAAAATCCAGATATTAAATTAGATACTAATACAAATAATGATAATATAGTTAAAGATAGTAATACTCAAGATAATAATACTAGTGTAGACGACTCAGAAGTAGAGTCAGACGATATTTATGGTATATTAGAAAGTATAGCTAAAAAAGACTATCGCTATAAAGAAGTATTAGCAAATAAAGACATATATCCTGAAAAACTATTAGAAATGTTATCTCGTAACAAAGATATGATAAGTTATATGTATGACTTTGGAGAAAATAAAGGTCATGTATATATAGATAATATTGGTAAAGTAACTAAGGGAGAATATCCCTTATTACTACAATATGATAAGAAGTGGGGCTATGGTATTTATGGTGATAATGTTATAGCAGTAAATGGCTGCGGACCAACCTCACTTGCTATGGTAGTAGCGGGTTTAACTGGAAAAAATGATACAACACCTTATGATATAGCCAAATACTCCTACGAAAAAGGATATTATACCGAAGAGTGGGGGACTAAATGGGATTTAATGTCTACTGGTATCGAACCCTTTGGCGTAACCGGCAAAAAGATTGCCTTATCTAAACAAACCCTATATAATGAATTAAATAGCGGTCATCCCCTAATAGCAAGCATGAGACCGGGAGATTTTACAACAGTAGGGCACTTTATAGTATTAACTGGCATCAAAGACGATAAGATTGTAGTAAATGATCCAAATAGTAAAGAAAGAAGTGCCAAGTTATGGGAGTATGATGTAATAGCTCCTCAAATAAAAGGCTTATGGACTTATAGTTTGATAAACTAAAAGAACTAGATTTTTTTACCTAGTTCTTTTCTTAATTTTATTTACAGTATCTTTAATAGTAGTACCTTGTTCCTTTTCTTCTATAAGAGCAAGTTCTTTATTTATGCTATCAAGCATCTCTCTTAATTCAGTAGAAGTCTTATCATTACCATGTTCGCATATAAAATCAGTATACTCAAATAATTTTCTAAGTTCATAATCATATTTATCTAATAATTCTTTAACTTCAGTAATAATTCTATTTCTCTCAGTAATATTATCATTAATTTTCTTCTTAGTTTTAATAAGTTTTGAATATGCATTAATATCTTTGATTCCTTTAACTAATCCAACAGGTATAGAATCATAAACATAAGGTGAAATATTAATAGTTAAATATATTGATATTGCTATAAATTCAAACACTGTAAAGCAAACCCAGAATGCCGTTTTATCGTATATAAAATCATTTTCATCAACAGAAATCTTAGAAATATTATAATATACATCATTATAAATATCTGTATAAGATAAAGTATCTTTAAATTCTTCTTGTGTATATTTATCAATCTTTAAACTATCAAAATCAAGTTTCATTATTTCTTCATATGATAGATCGCCTACATCTTTAAGTAAATAATCTGTAGTATTTCTATAGTAGCCTCCTGTCACTTTATAATATGGTTCATATTTAGTAACCCTAACGCCTTCTGTATAATCAGTAGAGTAAAAAGGTTCAGTAGTAGTTTCACTATTATCTCTAGTATCATAAGTTGTAATGATAGTACTTTTTGCTTTAGTTAAATCCATTGCTCCAATATATGCTCCACCAAACAATCCCGTCGTAATTGCAGTACCAAGAATAACATTACCAATACTTTTAATACAATTATTATTTTTATTCATTTTTGTCATTTCTTTTTCCCCATTAATAATACAAGACATAATATCTATTCTCATTCTATAATTATATAATTTACTATTGATATCTTGATATAAAGAAATTAAACCTTTTACATCTTCAATATCTTTTATTTCATTAGTAGTGCTTATCAGTAGTGATAATAACTCATAATCTAAGTAATGACTATCAATGCCATTTAAATCTAATATATTTTTTCTATCAAGGATATCATTATTTTTAGGAGCATTTCTATCTAATAATTTTAATTCCATAGATATCTCTCTATCTAAATACATAGAATGTACTTCGTCATTTACTAAAGCATCATATAATTTACTTCTTCTAAGTTTAACTTCTTCTTTTAATAAATAATAAACAATTTTATAAATATCTTCAACAATATTTTGTTCTTCTAAATAAATTAAAGTATTATTTTTCTTTAATTCATTTAGAATATCAATTAACTGAGGTACTATCTCTTCAAGTCTTTCAGAAGTAATTTTATTATTCTTAATAATATCTTTTAATAAAGTAGTAAAAGAATTAATTCTTATATATACTTCATACTTAGATAATTCACTTTGTAACATTTTAAGACTATTAATAGCTTTAGAATAATTAGACTCTAGATAATCTATCAAAAATGGTGTTTCAATTCCTTTTTTTAAATCTTCTTTATTACTATTTCTACATGCTTCTTCTATATCATACACAGCATTTTCATAGTTACCAGTAGCCAATCCTATATCATTTAATTTAGAAATAATCTTTTTAGTTCTATATAATTCAGATTGATATATAATAGCTAAATCCCTTTCCATATTAATTCCTCCTTAAAAAGTATCATTATTATATCATAGATAAACTATCATATCAATAAAATTAATAACCAAAAAAGCTTTGTTTTTAGACCATAGACTAAAAACAACACTACAAGACCCAAGACTTGTAGTGAAATAAAAAAAGAGTCTATACAATATAGAACTCTAAAATATCATAAATGGAGGACGTAGTCGGATTTGAACCAACGCTCAGGGAGTTGCAGTCCCGTGCCTTACCACTTGGCTATACGTCCATAGAACATACTAATTATATCAAAAAATATACCTCATTTCAATATATTTTATGAAAAAATATAAAAAAAATACAAAAATAGATGAAAAATATTCAAAGTTATAGTATAATAGATGTGCTTTGAAAGGGGAAGTATATAATGGAAAGATTACAAAAAAGAATAGCAACATCCGGCTATTGCTCAAGAAGAAAAGCAGAAGAACTAATACAAAAAGGATTAGTAGAAGTAAATGGAGAAGTAATAACTAAATTAGGTACTACTGTTAAACCAGGAGATATCATAACAGTAGAAGGAAATATTTTAGATAATAGTAAAGCTTATGAATATTATTTATTAAATAAACCAAAAGGAGTAGTAACCACTACTAACGATGAGAAGGGTAGAAATACCGTTATAGATTTAATTGAAACAAATACTAGAATATATCCCGTAGGAAGATTAGACTATGATACAACTGGAGCTCTAATATTAACCAATGATGGTAATTTAGCTAATCTATTAATGAGACCAGACTCACAAGTAGATAAAACATATATAGCTAAAATAAAAGGAATCGTTCAAGTGCCAGATATTCAAAAATTAAGAAACGGTATCTTTATCGATGGTGTTAAAACAAAAAAAGCTAGTGTTAGATTAAAGAGTGTTGATAAAAAGAAAGAAACATCAACCGTCGTATTAACTATTCATGAAGGCAAGAATCACCAAATAAAAAAGATGTTTGAAAGTCTAGGCTATAAAGTAATCAAATTAAGAAGAGAAAAAATAGCTTTCTTAGATCTAAAAGGATTAATGCCAGGAGAATATCGTAATTTAAGTATTAAAGAAGTAAAAATATTATATAGTTTATGTAAAAAGAAATAATGAAAGTTGGAAGAGTATGAATTTAAAAATAATTGAAGGTCAAGAAAATAGTATAATGACATCCAAAGACACTATAAGATTAACAGTAGAGAATTTAAGTGTTCTAGAAGGCAAAAATGAACGTCAAATAATAGAGTATATGTTTGACAATAATATGATTATCAAAACATTTAAAACCTTAAATATATTAAAAGAAACAATGTTATCTTGTGTATTTGGAGAAGAAAGCATGAAAGTACTAGAAGAAAAACTAATTGAAAATAAAATTCCACTTCTATCTCTAATAATAAGTACTACCCATTATTACAAAAGAGGATATACCAATCTAAAAAAAACTAATAAAAATGTCATAATAGAGTGTACCAAGAAAAACATTATACATGGAATCACATTAGCGGATTCATTAAACAAATCAGTAACTATAAAATGTTATGAAATATCATTAAAAGATTATAGTAATATATTAAATCAGTATAATGTAGAAACATTAAAGAATAAAGATATCTATATCGACTATCAACCAGAAAACACTCCAATAAGTATATATAAATTATATAAACTATCACAATTAATAAACTCAATATCAAGTAATATAGAAAAATATAATTTATCTAATCTAGAAACAATAATGTATGTCTATGATATTGTTAAAAGTAATATTTATAAGAAAGATACTGAAGATTATAAAAATAGTCGTGATTTAGATCGTATTCTTCTTGAAGAAACAGACACCATTGTCTGCTCTGGCTTTTCAAATTTAATGATAGCCATATTAGCATCATTAGAAATAAAAGCTAAACCACTAATATCATATACTGCTAAACATCAAAGATTAATGATTTATGTCAAAGATAAAAAATATAACATAAATGGTATCTATGTCTTTGATCCTACTTGGGATAATAAAAAAGATCAAAATGATCAACATTATCTGCAGAAATACAATTATTTCTGTATGCCACTTCAAAGAGCTAAATTAACTGCTCATGATACAGTATCCGAAATATTAGAATTAGGATTAAGAAAAACTTGTGAAATATTAAATGATATGCAAAACATTGATATGAATACAGTAGTATATAATAGGTTGCAAGAAATAATTAATTTTATTGAAGAAGACGATACACTAGAAGAAGATGTTAATATGATATCTTTGTTAAGAAGAAAATATCTTATAATGATGGAAAAATATAATTCAAGAGAATTAACAATTGAAGAATTTACTAGTATGTTATATAGTGTAAGAAGAATAGAGTATAATAATGGATTAATAAATAGTCTAGATATTGAAGAAATAAAAAACACTTCTATTGACCACTTTGTAAAAATGGCTAGAACAAAACCTAAAACAGACTCATTAACATTATGGCTCTTAGAACAAATGGAAATCGAAGACAATATAACTACTTATATAGAACAAAATTATCAAACTTTAATAAAACCAAGTCTTCCCCAAAATATTAATTTAGAGCAAGATATAGCCAATATAAAATTATTAAAAACATTAAATAAAGTTCGTAACAAATTAAATAGTCAAGAAAGTTAAAAAAATAACTTTCTTTTCTTATAGTATTGAATAAAAATAAAATTTATGATAATATTAATATGTAAAATAATAATCCAGTAAGGAGTATAGATATGACTAAAAAGAGAAAAATAATTATCATAAGTATTATTGTAATAGCTTTAGCGTTAGCGGGATTATACCAAACATTTGCCCTAAGTGGAATAATTACCACTAGTGGTGATACATATAATGTAACAGTAAGTAATAATAGTACTATTACAGTACCTGCTAATTCAACCAAAACAGTATATTATAAAATAACTAATACCAATAAAGGAACAGTAAAATATGGCGTTGCCTATTCTGGAACCAATATCAAAGCTTTTAATTATTCAGATACACCTTCACCATCTATTGGAACAATAAAATATGGTGAAAGTAAATTTGTAAAATTATATCTGCAAAACACTGGAAGTTCAGCAAGTTCTGTCACTTTATCTTCAGTATTAGGCTATGAAAATGGTGGTGACTTAATAGTACCAACAGGCAAGACACTAATAAATGGTACTTTAGCAAAAGGTAGTGCTGGTATCACTATCAATGCTTTAGGATTAACAGTAAATGCCGGTAGTCCTGATTTTTCTAAAACAAGTACCGCAGACGGAACAAATGGTATATATACTTCGGAAGACGATCAAGGAATATCATACTATTTTAGAGGTGATGTAAAAAATAACTATTTTGATTTTGCCGCTACTTACTGGCGAATAATAAGAATAAATAGTGATGGTACAATCAGAATGATATATGCCGGCACTAAAAAACACGCTAATGGTGAAAATGATACCGCTGCAGATAGTGCTGTTGGAACAAGTACATATGCGGATGATGTAAGTACATCAAGTGCTTTTAACTTCACTAGTAGTAACGTCTATAAAGCGTTAGCTACATGGTATTCCAAAGAAATCGATGTAGATAGTATAACTGGTTTAGTAAAAGTATCAACTTTCTGTTCTGATACAAATATGTTAGATAATATATCAACTGATCCAGTGTTTGGAAATGTAAATAGTGACGACATTGTATTTAGTACACGTAAAAGAATCTTTACTGATTATAATCCAACACTAAAATGTAATGGAACAAAAGTAAGTTCTAAATACGGCTTAATAACTGCCGACGAACTTTTAATGGCTGGAGCAGGTATTAAAAACAATATTGATACTGCAACTACAAATAAAGATTTCTATTTATATAGTGGTTATAATTATTGGACAATGTCTCCTGTATATTATTATGGTCCTGAATCAAATTCTGATCCAGTAGCCTTCATAGCTACCCATTATGATTCGGCCTTAGATATTTACAATGGCGATGCTACATCTGAATTATATATTAGACCAGTAATAAATCTAAATATTTTTCCAACTGATGTCAATGTAGAAGTAACTGGTATAGGAACAATAGATGATCCTTTTGCTCTTGATATAAATGTTTAATTCAAAAAGAAAGTATACAATCACATACTTTCTTTTATATCATATAAATGGAACTATCATCCTGGTATGAATTAGAAGAAGTGCTTATTCTTTGTTCCAATAATTTAACCCTATTTTCCAAATTACTAATTCTATTATTAAGTTCCGCAATTGGATTATTTTGATTAGTATTCATTTGCGGTAGCATACCATTATTTAGCATAGCTCCAGGTGGCATTTGATATCCATAATTAGCATAAGCTACATTACCAGGGTAATTTTGGTAGAAGCCACCATACATCATATCTCTTTCTGACATATTTTATTCCTTTCTTTCTACTTTATTATATGCAAAAAGCAAAAATAGTGATATAATACTAATGTGGTGAAATTATGAGATTAAAAAACATTAAAGGTGCAAGTGAAAAAATACTTGAAGGAAAATACTTTATAAATAATCCAAACGATTATAAAGGTAAATGGCATAAACTATTCAATAATAATAATCCTATCTATATAGAAATAGGAATGGGTAAGGGTAATTTTATTATCAAAAATGCTCTAAATAATACCAATATAAACTATATTGGAATAGAAATGTATGATTCAGTTATCTTAAGAGCAGTAGAAAAAACAAATGAATTAGAATTAAACAATCTATATTTAATTCGTATGGATGCTCGTTTAATTGAAGAAGTTTTTGATAAAGAAGTAGATTTAATATATCTAAACTTCTCTGATCCATGGCCAAAAGAAAGACACGCCAAAAGAAGACTTACTAGTCCTAGATTTCTAGCTAGATATGATAATATATTCAAAAATAAAAAACATATTATAATGAAAACAGACAATATTGATTTATTTAACTATTCAGTAGAATCATTAAAAGACTATGGCTATGTAATTGAAGATATAAGTAACGATCTACATAACTATAAAGAAAATATAATTACAACAGAATATGAAGATAAATTTACTAGTAAGGGTATAAAAATAAATTACTTAGAGGCTAGTAAAGAGTAGGAGGAACAAGATGAAAGTATTTAATAAATTAGAAATAAATCCAACTAATATGAATCTATATATGGAAGCTGTAACCCATTCGTCATTTACCAATGAAAACCCTAATTATCCAGATTATGAAAGATTAGAGTTTCTAGGAGATGCCGTATTAGAAATAATAATAAGTGAATATTTATATAAAGAAAGACATTTAGAAGAAGGAACAATGACTAGAATGAGAGCATCTTATGTATGCGAAGAAGCTTGTGCTACATATGCTAAAGAGATAGGTCTAGATCTAGATATCAGGGTAGGGAGTGGGGAAGAAGTAAATCAAACCATCTTAGCCGATGTCTTTGAAGCTTTTGTAGCGGCCCTTTACTTAGATCAAGGTTTTGAATTTACAAGACATTTCGTTCTAAATATAATACTAAAATATATTGAACAAAATATTGATTTTTTACACGATTACAAAAGTACTCTTCAAGAACTAGCTCAAACAGTAAAGAAATCAATCATATATGAAGTAGTAGACGAAGAAGGACCAGCCCACAATAAAAAATTTACTTCAATAGTAAAAGTTGATGGTATAATTATGGGAAAAGGAACTGCTGGTAGTAAAAAGGCATCAGAACAAGAAGCTGCTAAAGATGCTCTAAGTAAAAGAGCAGGCATAAAATAGGAGGAGAATATGAAAATAACTAAAGTAGTAGTAGGAACATTAGAAGAAAATTGCTATGTTTTAGAAAAAGATAGAAAGGTAATAGTGGTAGATCCTGGTGACGAATACAACAAAATAAAAAAAGCCATCGGTTTTAAAAAAGTAGTCGGAGTCTTAATAACACATAATCACTTCGATCATGTAGGAGCCTTAGATAAATTTGATCAAAGTATCGTCTATAAATATGATAATTTAGAAGAAAAAGAATACAATATAGGCCCATTTAACTTTGAAGTAATTTTTACTCCAGGTCATACTGAGGATTCAGTAAGTTACTATTTCAAAGAAGATAATATCCTATTCGATGGTGATTTCGTTTTCCGTCTAGCTATTGGCAGATGTGACTTAGAAGGTGGCGACTACAAAGAAATCTTAAATAGCATCGATAAAATAAAAAAATATCCTAAAGATATGACAATATGCCCCGGTCATGGTGATCATACTGAACTAGGATATGAAATAGAACATAGTTTATATTTCAAAAGAGGTAAATAATGAAAGAAGTAGTAGACCTTCTAATAAATAAGCAGAAGACAATAAGTACTATGGAATCATGTACTGGAGGAGCCTTAGTAAATGCCATTACCAATATACCCGGAGCAAGTGCAATACTAAAATTTAGTGCTATAACATATTCCAATGAATATAAAATAAAGATGAGCGTAGATAGTAGGATAATTGATAAATATACCGTATATTCAAGAGAAACTGCTACTGAAATGAGTAAATCAATCAGTAACTATACTAATTCTAATTATGGTGTTGGTATAACAGGTAAACTAAGTAAACCAGATATAAATAATCCATATGGTGAAGATAATCTAGTATTTATAAGTATTTACGATAGAGATCATGATAAGTATTATCATAAAGAAATAAAAGTAAATAAAATAACTAGAGAAGAAAATAAAAATATTGTTATAAAAGAAATAATAAATATGCTAATTAATATAATTAATTAAAAATATAAAGTTGATATCTAGGTATAGATATCCTTTTTTATTTTATGCCTCTAAAGCCAAAGTCTTTAGGAGGTTAACTAAAGCCTTAATCTAAGTCTTTAGTTAAGATATCAACCATATCTATTATATATCAGTTATTACTATATACTAAGTAGATATTGTTTTAAAATAAAAAAAATGATATACTTATTATGATAGAAGGGATGAGATATGAATTTAAAAGGTATTTTAGATATTAATAAAACAATAAGTAAAGAATTATTTAAAAAGACCAAATATCCTTGGGAAATATTACCTTATATAAAAGATTATATCATTGCTTTAGGTAATAGTTTAGATAAAGATAATTATACAGAAATAAAAGAACATATCTGGGTAGGAAATAATGTTGAAATAGATAAATTAGCTACGATTATAGCCCCATGTATAATAGATGATAATGCCATAATAAAACCTGGTGCATATATAAGAGGAAATGCCATTATAGGAAAGAACTCTGTAATAGGAAATAGTACAGAAATAAAGAATGCTATTATCTTTGATAATTGTCAGTTACCACATTATAACTATGTCGGAGATTCTATTCTAGGATATCACGTTCATTTAGGAGCAGGAGTAATACTTAGTAATTTAAAAAATGATGGAACAAATATCGATATTAAATATAAAGATAAAAAAGTATCTACTGGTATGCAAAAGATGGGTGCTGTAGTAGGAGATAATACTGAGATAGGATGTAATAGTGTACTATATCCAGGTACTATTATTGGTAAGAACACTAATATTTATCCATTAACTAGAGTAAGAGGAATAATAAATAGTAATAGTATTGTAAAAGACGAGTTCACAGTAGTAGATAAAGAGGTCAATTATGATAAATAAAAGAATTAATAGATTATATACAATATTTTTACTTATTGGTATTATTATTACTTCAATTGGTTTATATACTTTAGTTAAAACATTAGATAGTAGTAATAAAGTAGATACCATAGGTACTATAACTTCCATAGTAAGAACTTCTAGTGATACTCCTAATGTATATGTTACTTATGATGTTGATGGTAGAAGTTATACTTCAGTAATAAATGGCTATTCTAGTTCTTTTTATGAAGGTAAACAAATAGAAATATATTATATGAAAAACAATCCTAGTACTATTGGATCTAAGAAGTTAGAATTATTACTTTTATTACTACCATTTATGGGTCTTATCTTCCTATTAATTGGAGGTATAAATATATTTAAAGTAATAAGAAATAAAAAGAAGAAAGATAGATTAATAAAAACAGGTACTAAGATAGAAGCCACTTATCTTGAGACCACTACTAACTATAATTTAAGAGTATTAGGAAGAAATCCTAGTAATATAATATGTGAGTATGATGATCTAGTAAGCAATAATACATATAAATTTAAAAGTGAAAACTTATGGTATGATCCATCATTATATATAAGTGATTGTGAGATAGAAACTTTCACAGTATACGTAAACAAAGATAATATGAAAGACTATTATGTTGATATAGAAAAATTAATAGATAAGGAGTAATTATGGCTACAATTAAAGAATATTTAAAATATTATAAAAGTTTATCTTTTAGTGAATGCAAATTAAATATAAATGATGTATTATTATTTACTGAATTATCCTATATAGATTGGCATAATATTGTACCTGAAGATAATAATAAAATAACACTAAAAGAAGCTTTTAATATTTATCAAAAGACTAAGAATGTTTACTTAAGTACTTTTATGAAAGGTAATATTGCCAATCTAAAAGATATTTATACAAGTACTAGATATAAAGATATATATCTAAGTAACTATAAAGAATATGTCGATAATGAGAAACAATTCGGAGCACTTAAAATACATTTTGATAATAAAGTATTTATTTCCTATAAAGGAACTAATGGCACAATCATAGGGTGGAAAGAAGACTTTACTTTAGGTTATCATTTTCCAATTATATCACAAAAGTACGCTATTAATTATTTAAATGAAGTAATAACAAGTGAAGATAAAGAAATATATATCGGAGGTCACTCTAAAGGTGGTAATCTTGCTATGACTTCTTCAATGTATTGTAATGATGATATTTTTAAAAGAATAAAAACGATATATAATTTAGATGGTCCTGGTTTTAGAGAAAAAGACTTAAATGATAACTTCAAAAAGATATTACCTAAATTACAAATATATATACCTGAAGATAGTATTATTGGTATGCTTCTATATAGTACTAATAATAAAAAAATAGTAAAATCAAATACTTCAGGTATTATGACTCATGATATTAATACTTGGCTATGTTTTGGTCAGTTTCTAGAAAAAGGCAAACAATCTAAACTAAGTATTAAAATAGATAATCGTATTAAAAATTGGAATAAAAATTATACCGATAAAGAATTAGAAGTAATGATAACCTCTATCTTTAATGTATTTGAAAAAAATAATATTAAAAGTTTTAGAGAACTAAAAAAATTAAAATGGAATCAAATAGTAGGTATGATTAATGAAGTAAATGATATAGATGACGAAACTAAGAAACTATATTCTGAAACTATTAAAGATTTAATATGGCTAAACAATAAGAAATAGTTAATAAGCAAGAGAGAAATATCTCCCTTGTTTTTTGTTATAAATAATGATAAAATAATCTATGTGAAGAAATAATAACTTATATTATTTGGAGACTCACAAGGCTCCAAATAACACTCTAAGACCTTAGGCTTAGAGTGAATAAAAGAAATGAGGGATATTATGTTTAAATTAGTATCAAAATATAAACCAAGTGGTGATCAACCAGAAGCTATAAAAGAATTAGTACAAGGAATAAAAGAAGGTAAGAAAGAACAAGTCTTACTAGGAGCAACAGGTACAGGTAAAACATTTACTATTGCTAATGTAATAGAAAAAATAAATAAACCAACTTTAGTACTAGCCCATAATAAAACACTCGCAGGCCAATTATATAACGAATTAAAAGAATTATTTCCTGAGAATAGAGTAGAATACTTTGTAAGTTACTATGATTATTATCAACCAGAAGCCTATGTACCTAGTACAGATACCTATATAGAAAAAGATTCTTCAATTAATGACGAAATAGACGAATTAAGACATAGTGCTACTTCAGCCTTAATATCAAGAAGTGATGTCATAGTAGTAGCTTCAGTATCATGTATCTATGGAATAGGAGAAATAGAAGAATATAAAAAGAAGATGTTAACTCTTAATGTTGGAGATACCATAGATAGAGATATAATATTAAAAAAATTAGTCGAAATGTTATATGAAAGAAATGATATTGATTTAAAAAGAGGTACCTTTAGAGTAAGAGGAGATTCTCTAGAAATAGTACCAGCCTATGAAAGAACAAATGGTTTACTAATAGAGTGGTTTGGAGACGAAATAGATCGCATAAGTGAAGTAGATACCGTTACTGGTCATATTCTAAAAGATAAAAAGACTGTATCCATATTTGCAGCTTCTCACTTTGTAACTGATGAAGAAAGATTAAAGATAAGTATCGAGAGAATAAATAAAGAAAAGGAAGAAAGAGTCAAATACTTTAAAGAGAACAACAAGTTAATTGAAGCTCAAAGAATAGAAGAAAGAGTAAATTATGATATGGAGATGCTGTCAGAAACAGGCTTTTGCCGTGGTATTGAGAACTATTCAAGACATATAGCTCTAAAAGAAGAAGGTGAGTCTCCAAATACCTTAATAGATTTCTTTCCTAAAGATTTCTTACTCGTAATAGACGAATCTCATGTAACATTACCTCAAGTAAGAGCTATGTATAATGGTGATAGAGCTAGAAAAATGAACTTAGTAGACTATGGTTTTAGATTACCTAGTGCTCTTGATAATAGACCATTAAAGTTTGAAGAATTCACTAAGAAATTAAATGATGTAATCTATGTAAGTGCTACCCCTGGAGACTATGAAATGGAAAGAGTAAATAATAAAGTAGTAGAACAAATAATTAGACCAACTGGACTATTAGATCCATTAATCGAAGTAAGACCTACTAAAGATCAAATAGATAACTTATTAGAAGAAATAAATAAACAAATAGAAAAGAATGAACGAACATTAATAACAACACTAACTATTAGAATGGCTGAAGAACTAACTAACTATCTAAAGAGTCTAGATATAAAAGTAGCCTATTTACATAGTGAAGTAAAGACTTTAGAAAGATTAAAAATAATAAGAGATTTAAGACTAGGTAAATATGATGTCGTCGTAGGAATAAACCTATTAAGAGAAGGAATAGATATACCAGAAGTAAGTTTAATAGCTATTATGGATGCTGATAAACAAGGCTTCCTAAGAAGTACTAGAAGTCTAATCCAGACAATTGGAAGAGCAGCCCGTAATAGTAGTGGTAGAGTAATAATGTATGCTGATATTATTTCTGATAGTATGAATGAGGCTATTACTGAAACCGAAAGAAGAAGAAGTATTCAAGAGAAATATAATAAAGAACATGGTATTACCCCTAAGACAATTATTAAAGATATACCAGAAATTATTTCTAATGAAACAGAAAAGAAAGTTGAAAAAGAATCAAAATTAAGTAAGAAAGAGAAATTAGATTTAATAGATAGTCTTACTAAAGAGATGAAGAGTGCTGCTTCTAACTTAGATTTTGAAAGAGCTATGGAACTTAGAGATATTATCTTTGATTTAGAAAATGATAAATAAATATATAAAGAGAACTATTAACTAGTTTTCTTTTTTCATTCCTCTACAACCTTAAGTAAACTTAAGTTTTCCGAGGTATTTTTATGCCTAAGTCATAAAAATAAAATCCATTATATTTTATTAGATAGATATTTCTTTACATAATAAATATGATGTATAGTAACTACTACTACATTTAAAATAGTAGAAATAATTAAACTCCATAGACCTATTCTTAATAAACTAAAAATAATAAGACTAAGTATCTTAATAATACCACCATATAAAGTCCCCCTCATAGCGGTCTTAGAGTATCCCATCCCATTTAAACTACTAGTAAGAGGTGCCTGTATATAATGAAGCAAAAAGAAAGGAGCAGTTATTTTAATATATTCAGTACCAAGTGTAGTATTATATACTAGTTTTAAAGGAACATCCGGAATAAATATAAATATCAAAGTAGCAGGTATTCCCACTAACATAGAAAAGAAAATAGCCTCTTTAATTTTCTTTTTCGTATAATTATAATTCCTATTACTATAACTATTAGATACAACAGGTAAAATAGCAGAAGATATAGCTAAAGTAAAAAAAGAAGGCAAAAGTAGTAGGGGATATACATATCCATTAATAACCCCATAAGTAGTATTAATATATTCTAAGTTATATCCTGCATACTTTAAAATATTCGTAAGAATAATCGGTTCAAAGAAATAAGTAATAGAACCAATTAATCTAGCCATCGTATTAGGAATAGATATCCCAAATATCTCTCTAAGTAAATTATTATCTTTATGAAAATCATCTTTAGTAATCTTATCTTTAGGTAAGAAAAATAAAAGAATAATAATCGAAGCCCCTTCACTAATAATATTAATAAGAACTACCGTAGTAACTGCCGCTACTAAAGAATGGGTCATCATCTTAGCAACAATAGTAGTAGTAAGTACTAGTCTTGCTATCTGTTCTATAATATTAGATAAAGTAATAGGAAATACTTTCTCTTTACCAAAAAAATATCCCTTAATAATACTAGATAAAGTAATAAAAGGAAGTGTACTACCAATAGCAATAAGAGGATAATAAATACTACTCTTATGTAGAAGATTATTAGCTAAATACTTAGCTATAAATAATATAATAAATATCAAAATAACATCATATAACAAAACAATAATAGTAGTAGGAATAACAATTTTCTTACTACTATTTTTCTTTTCTGATACCAATTTAGTAATAGCAATAGGTACCCCTAAATTACATAAAGTAATAAATAAATTAAAAGTAGGAAGTACTAACATATATTCACTAATACCTTCAGTACCAATCGTTCTAGTTAGAACAATTTTAATAACCATTCCCAGTACTTTAGTAATTAATCCTCCTATAATTAATATAATTGTCGATTTAATAAATTTATTTTTCATAGTAGATTATATGATAAAATAAATAAAAAAGAAGTAAATTACTTTACTCCTTCCATTATATCTAGATAAGATTTCGTATTAACAATCAAAGTATTAGTTTTAATTGCTTCACAAATAATTTCTATTTTCTTTTGATAATTCTTATTACCATACCAACTACTAGGAAATAATTCACTATCATTAACATTATTAAAATGCTTCTTATATTTAAGTTCCGCTAACGTATATAATTCAAATAACTTATCATTCATATTATTATTCATCTCTTACCTCCATATACTTTATTTTCTTCTAAATCAATCTTCAAAATATCATGGTAATAGAAGTTACTTATCATATCATATACCTCATCTCCAACAATAGCTTTAAACATTTGTAGTTTATCTTCAGCGTCACCCGTCTTTTTAATAGCGGCAAAGTTAGCAATCATTTCATCAAAACCATGATCCGTAGCATAATAATAATTAAGTCCATGACCCCCAGTGCTGGCAATCTTTTCTCCACGACTATTTTTTAAAGTACCACTATATAATTTGCCTTCATAGATAGCATCTATAATATCACCAATTAAAAATAAACTACCAAACTCATTTCTTAATATAGCATCAACATTCTCGTCAATAAATATTCTTTTTTGATGTTCGATATATTCTTCTGGTGTATACATATCACTTAAAATTATATCTAGTTGTTCTTCTGATATCTGAAGATCTTTATATTCCTTTTTCTTCTCTTCCTTTGACTTGTTTAGATTAATTTTAATTTCTTCAACTTTTTTACTATTATAATACCCTTTAAAGAAATCATTATATCTTTGTTCCACTAATAAAGTAACACTATGTAATATTTGTCTATAATTTATAGCATATTCTTCAGCTTTAGCAAGTACTTCTGGATTTTTTCTTGCTCTTTCAACAATCTCTTGATAATCGCGAGGAGTCTTCATATTCGCTATATAAGAATGAAGAGCGTGTCCTGTCTCATGTAGCATAGTATTAGTATTAGCATTTTCACAAAAAACAGCTCCCTCCCGAGGAGAAAAATAACTACCATTATCACTCTTAATATAACAAAACATATCCTTATTTTCTTTCTTTATTTCAATTAACTTCTTAACTTCTTCTATATTAATATCATAATCAATAATAAGTGCATTTCTATATCCCACTATCAACCCAGATATTAAATTCTTATCACTTTTACCATCAGTAAGAAATAACTCTTCAAGTTCTTTTAATAATTTTTCTCCCTCTTCCATTAGTGGACCAATACCAAGATGTCTATTAATACCTTCAATATACTCTGCAGTATATTCATTTTCTTCTTTGGAGACATTAACAGCTTTTTGTTCAATCCCTCTATTTTTTAATATAACAGCAATATCTGGATCAGCTTTTAAATCCTTTGATAAAATCTTATTCAATGTAAGTTCAGTATCATTATCCAATAAATATTCCAAAAGAGTTTTATCTTCATATTTCTTTAAAAGTGTCTCTGCTTTTATATCACGTATATATTTTATCATATCATGTTTAGCAATAATAGTATAATATTTTATATGCTCATCCACACTCGAAGGCCATGGCGGCCCTTCAACCTTAATTTTAAATCCTCTATCAGTAGATTTTCATTAGTATATTTCATAAAACTATAATTATTATACTTAGTACAAATTTCTAGTAAAGCATCTATATTATTTACTAAAGGAATTACTTTTTCTATCAGTCTCTCATTATTTAAATACTTTTCAATAGGGTAGATACCATTACTATCCTTAGTTATTAATTTAGTAATAATATTCTCTGTTAAATAACTTAAATAAAAATAATTATCAGAAGTACAAAGTAAATCTACTATCTCAATATTTTCATTTATACTTTTAACAATATTACCAGAAATACTTTTCTTTTCAAGAATAGTATCAATAAGTCTTTTACCATCAACTATAGTAAACAAATCTTTCTCACTAAGTTTAAAACTAAATATAGACTGATCATTCTTACAATATAAATAAGCTGCTAGGGCATTAGTCTTTAATTTCTCTTTTAGTTCTAGTGGTATCATTATCTTTCTTTTTAATAGATATTCCAAAAAATAGATACCATTACTATCTCTAGTAAAAAGTTCTTCCATAGTTAAATTAAAATTATATACACTCTTTATATTACCACTATCTATTCCATTAATAATATTTTGTAATCTTTCACTCATAACATCCACTCTTTATTTACTATCTATAATAAGTATACTATAGATAAATATTTTAGTAAATATTCTTTACATAATTTTACCATTATGCGTAAATACTATTACTGGTGATAATATGGATAATAAGAAATATAAAGAAATAGTAGATAAAAATACTCCTAAAGAGAATTATATTAAAAATGCTATAATAGCCTTCGTAGTAGGAGGTCTTCTTGGTTCATTATCAGAACTATTACTAAGATGTTATAGTATGTGGCTTAACTTACCTAGAAAAGAATCAGGAGTACTCGTAATATTAACATTAATAACTATAGCCTCAATACTTACTGCTCTAGGTGTTTTTGACACCCTAGTAACTAAAGTAAAAGCAGCTTTAATAATACCAATAACTGGCTTTGCCCATTCTATGACATCAGCAGCCTTAGAATATAAAAATGAAGGATTAGTACTTGGAATAGGAGCCAATATCTTTAAATTAGCGGGTACTGTAATATTATATGGCGTAGTCTCCGTATATATATTTGGCTTAATTAGACTACTGGTAATAGGAGGTTAATATGACAATAAAATATAACAATGTCTTTATTGAAGACGCTTATACCATATGTGGTAATTATGAGAATGATGGACCACTATCAAAGTATTTTGATAAGAAATATGAAAAAGATTTATACTTTGGTGAAAAATCTTGGGAGCAGGCCGAAGTACATTTATTAAAAGAAGCCAATACTAATATTTTAAAGAAAAATAAATTAAAAGAAGAAGATATCGATTTATTAATATCGGGAGATTTACAAAATCAGATTGCAGCTTCTAACTATATGGCTAGAGAATTTAATATCCCTTTTCTTGGTATCTTTGAAGCTTGTTCTACTAGTGGAGAAGGACTAGCTATAGGAAGTACTTATATCGAAGGAGGCTTTGCTAAAAAAATATTAGTATCTACTTCAAGTCATAATATGGCTGCTGAAAAACAATTTAGAAATCCTACTGAGTACGGAACACCTAAACCAAAGACTGCTACTTTTACTTCAACAGGAGGAGTAAGCATCTTACTTAGTAACAAAAAGAGTAAAGTAAAAGTAGAATCATCCACTATTGGTAAAGTAGTAGATATGGGTACTACAGATGTAAATCATATGGGAGCAGTAATGGCCCCAGCAGCAGGAGATGTAATATATAATCATTTAAAAGATACCAAGAGAGATATCTCATATTATGATCTTATCTTAACTGGTGACTTAGGAATATATGGTAGGAATATTCTTAAAGATTATATGATGACTAAATATAATATTGAACTAAATGATAACTATAATGACTGTGGTACCATGCTTTATGATTTAGATAGACAACCCGTCTTAGCGGGAGCATCAGGACCAGCCTGCCTACCACTAGTAGTATTTAGTTATATATATAAAGAAATGTTAAAGAAAAAATATAAGAAAGTATTAATAGTACCAACTGGAGCAGTCTTTTCTCCAACCTTTACTTTTCAAAAAGAATCAATACCTAGTATAGCTAATGCTATTAGTTTGGAGGTAATATAATATGATGACTTATGTTTATGCTTTTCTCTTTTGTGGTTTAGTATGTATGATAGCCCAGTTAATACTAGATAATACCAAACTAACTCCCGGTCATGTAACTAGTCTCTTTGTTGTAATCGGAGCCTTTCTTGATATAGCAGGTATCTATGATCGAATAGTTTTATATGCTGGAGCAGGAGCTCTAATACCAATTACATCTTTTGGTCACTTACTAATCCATGGTGCTATGGAAACAGGCTCTACCTTGGGACCACTTGGTTTAGCCTTTGGCATATTTAATTTAACATCCGCAGGTATTTCTGTAGCCTTATTTCTTTCCTTTGTTTTAGCCTTAATATTTAAACCACGACATTAATTTATTCTATATGCACTCTAAGCCCAGGTCTTAGAGTGTTCTTTTTAGCTTATAATCTAAAAAGAAATATCAACCATATCTATTATATATAAGAGAGTACTATATATTAAAAATAAAAAAAGTAACAAAAAATACCATTTTTGTGTTATAATGATACATGAAGTGATTAATTATTATGTATTTAATTTATAGGGAGGGTTTATGGATACATTTAAAAAGTTAAATTTAATTGAAAAAAGAAAAATGGCAATTGAAGAACTAGTTAATTATTATGCAGAATATAGAATCTATTGTTATAACAAAGGAGATAAATTAAAAGGAATAGAACTCAGAAAAAAGATTCATCCATTAATTAATCTAATATTAAAAATAGACGAAGTATTATCTAAAGAAGAAAATATAATTGTTGCTAATGAAAATAAAGCCAAAGAAGGTGTACCAAAAATATTTGCTTGTACTCATATAGGTGGTAATGATATACAAAGAACATTCCAAATTATTAAAGAACCAGCCTATCTAATGCTAGGAGATCCTGGAATTCTATATAAGATGCCTATATATCAAGGATTAAGGATGAATGGTGTTATACCATTAGAAACAAAGAATAAAATAGATCGAAAAATTGCTTACAATAGATCGATAGAATTACTAAATAATGGAGGTAATCTTCTAATATATCCAGAAGGTGCATGGAATGTAACACCAAATGTCATAGTAATGAAAACATTTGTTGGAACAGTTAGAATGGCTAAAGAAGCAAATGTTGAAATAGTTCCAATAGCAGTAGAACAATATGGTAATAAATTCTATTTTAATATAGGAGAGAACTATGGTATTGCTAAGAATACTACTAAAAGTGAAGCAGAACTAAATCAGGAATTAAGAGATAAATTAGCAACATTAAAATGGCAACTATTAGAATCACAGCCTTTACTTCAAAGAAAAAATGTACCAGAAGGATATATTCATGAATTTCAAAAAGAAATAGTAGAAAGATGTAACTATGGTTATGGTTTCTCTTTAGAAGATGCAATAAGTGAGAGTTTTCATGATAAAACAATTATTAATGAAGAAGAAGTGTTTAGTTTTTTAGATAATTTAGATATTAATATAAACAATGCATTTTTATTAAGGGGTCATTCAAAAACATTAAAAAGATAAAGAGAGGTAAAAAATATGCAAGCAATTATATTGCAAATAGTGGGGTTACTTATAATTACAACTTTAATAGTATTATTCTATTCAAAACCAAATATCGAAAGCGTTGAAACAAAAACATATGCTAAATTAATAGGTTTAAATTTCTTATTTTTAGTAGTAGGTATTTTAACATATATAGTAGCCAAGTTAATAGGTAACTTTAATTTAATAAATATTTTACAAAAAACATACATGAGTATTTTAGCATTACTTAATTTATACTCAATGTTTTATTGTATATCAATTTATGATAAAGAAGAAAAACTATCTAATCTGAAAAAAATATTATTATCTATTACCATTATTTCTATATTACTTATAATAGTATTACCATTAAATGTTATTTTTGAAGGAGATTTATTAGATGGTGAAGGATTATCTTATGATGTTGCCTTAGGCCATACAATTTTAAGTTTTACTTTCTTTTTAATAATTACTTTTTATCTCTTATTAAAAAAGTATTCACTTAAAAAGATATCTCCATATATAATATTGATAATACTTTATTTAATAGGCTTCTTAATAAGAAGTTATTATAAGGAACTAATATTTGAAGGTTTCTTTTATGCATATATTTTATTTATAATGTATAATACTATAGAAAATCCTGATGTAAAGATGGCTAAAGAATTAGTCTTCCAAAAGAAATTAGCAGATGAATCTTCTAGAAAAACATTAAGTTTGATAGAAGATATGTCTGAAGAGTTAAAATCTTCAGTTAAAAATTTAGAATTAATTAGTAACACAAAAATAGATAAAAATAATATTGAAGAATTAAATAATGCTTTATCCTCGTTCCAAGAAAATTCAGTTAAATTAAATGATAAAATATCTAGCATTCTAGAACTAGCAGTAGTTAAAAGCAAGCCAAGAATAGTAACATATAAATATGAAACATTAGATATGTTAGATAGATTAAAGCAATTTCTAGAAATAGAAAAAGAAGATAAGACTAAATTGGAAATCAAAATTAGTAACAAATTACCTTCAGTATTATATGGTGATGAGGCCGGAATAATAAAAGTAGTTTTATATTTCTTTGATTTAGTTTCATCTATGTTAAGCAAAAAGAATATATTACTAGAAATAGACTATATTAAAGTAGGTAACTTTGCAAAATTAAGGTTTAAATTTATAACCAATGATAAATCTATTCTAAACTATGTAGTAGAAGATAAAAAGACAAAAGAATTCAAATTAAAGATAACAAATAGTATTAATTATGAAATAATAAATAATTTATTAGAAAAAATGAATGGTAATATAACTATAATTAAAGATAAAGATAATATTAACTTAATATTAAGTGTTAACCAAAGATTAGTAAGTGAATATGATGTAATAAGTAAAAAAGAAGAAAATAGAAATATCAAAATTAAATATCATAATTATAGTGGTAAAAAACTTCTACTGGTGGATAATAACAATTTAAGACTAAAGGAAATGAAAATACTATTAAAACCATATAACATTGATGTAACAGTAGCACAAAACTTGGAAGAAATGGGAAATAAATTAAGCGATTACGAAACATTTGACATGATTATTATAGATGATATTATTCCAAATTTTGAAATAGATAGTTTTACAAAGGAAATTGTTAAAGATCAAAATAGTATTTTAAATTATATTAAGAAACAAGCAAAATACAATATCACAACAATTATAATGGTAACGCCCAATAACAAAAGGCTTGAAGAACAATATATTAGATATGGATTTAATGATTATATTATAAAACCAGTTAATAAAGAAAATATTGATAAGACATTAAATAAATATTTTAAGACAAAAGAATGAGTTAAATAGCTTATTCTTTTTGTTTTCACTAAAAATAGAAATAAACTTAACACTTACTATTTTGCAGGCAGTGCCTGCAAAATTAACATGGTTACATTATCGTAAATCATTACTATAAAAAAGAAATATAATAAAATTTTATCTATTATCCGAAAAAGGGCAGCCACTGGCTGCCCAATTGATTTGTTTAAACATAAAAACTTTATTTATTAATCGAAAAGGTACCACAGTGAGGCACCAATTTAGCTTTGTCTAATTATTATAAATCATTCATATTAAACAAAAATTAATTTGTAATATAAGTAATACTTATTTAATATAGTGAATAAGTAATAAAATAATAACAAGTATATAATTTATGCTTATATATAATACAAAAAGATATTGTTAGTTTTAAGACTATAAAACTATTTATGAAGACCAATCTTAGGCTTCATAAACAAATAAAAAAATAAAAATATTTAGCAATCTCTATTGACAATTGCTAAAATAGTGCTATAATTATAGATGTAAATACAAAAGGAGAATGATAGTATGAAGAAAAAACAATTTAAGACAGAAAGCAAAAGAATATTAGATTTAATGATAAATAGTATATATGCTAATAAAGAAATATTCTTAAGAGAATTAATATCCAATTCTAGTGATGCATTAGATAAATTATATTATTTATCACTTACTAATAAAGATATAAAAGTAAATAAAGATGATCTATATATAAGAGTAGATTATAATAAAGATAAAAGAACTATTACTATTAGTGATAATGGTACAGGTATGACTGAAGAAGAATTAGAAAATAACTTAGGAGTAATCGCTGAATCAGGTTCCCTTAAGTTTAAAGAAGAAAATAAAGAGCAGAATGATGTTAATATAATTGGTCAGTTTGGAGTAGGCTTCTATTCAGCCTTTATGGTAAGTGACAAAGTAACCGTAGAATCCAAATCATATAAAGATGATAAAGCTACTATCTGGGAAAGTACTGGAGTAGAAGGTTATACCTTATCACCATCAGATAAAAAAGAAAATGGTACAATAATTACTTTACATCTAAAAGAAGATACCGAAGACTATAACTATAGTGAATTATTATCCGAATATAAATTAAGAAGTATCATAAAGAAATATTCAGATTATATTAGTTATCCAATCAAGATGGAAGTAGAGAATAATAGAAAGAAAGAAGATAGTGACGAATACGAAACATATAAAGAAGTAATCACAGTCAATAGTAGAATCCCTCTATGGAAGAGAAATAAGAAAGATATAACTGAAGAAGAATATAATAACTTCTATAACGATAAGTTCTTTGATTATGAAAAACCACTAGATGTATTACATTTCAATATTGAAGGTAATGTTAACTATAATGCCTTATTATATATACCTAGTCATGCTCCATATGATTATTATAGTAAAGAATACGAAAAAGGATTACAACTATATACAAATGGCGTATTAATAATGGATAAATGTAGTGAGTTACTTCCAGATTACTTTAGTTTTGTAAGAGGAGTAATTGATACTGAAGATATACCACTAAATATATCAAGAGAAACATTACAAGATGATAAAAATATCAAACTAATAGCTAAAAGTATCGAAACCAAAGTAAGAAATGAATTACTAGACCTACTAAAGAACAATAGAGATAAATATCTAGAATTTTATAAAGCTTTTGGTATGCAATTAAAGTTTGGCATTTATAACGATTATGGTATGCATAAAGATAAACTAGAAGACCTAATCATGTTCTATTCCTCTAGTGAGAAGAAGTTAATTACCCTAGACGAATACGTAAGTAAACTAAAAGAAGAAGATAAAAATATCTACTACTGCGCTGGTGAAACCGTTGATAAAATAGATATGTTACCACAGGTAGAAGGTATTAAAGATAAACATGAAGTATTATATTTAACTGATTATGTTGATGAGTTTGCTATAATGGCAATTCATGAGTATAAAGGCAAGACTTTTGTTAATGTTACTAATGAGAGTACTGATTTATCTACTGAAGAAGAAAAAGAAAAGATAAATAAAGAGAACACCGATAATAAAGATATGCTCGAAGAAATGAAGAAAGTACTTGAAGATAATGTAACAGAAGTAAAACTTACTAATAAGTTAAAGAGCCACCCAGTATGCTTAACTACTACGGGAGAAGTATCTACATCAATGGAAAAAGTAATTAATGCTATGCCCGCAGGCGAGAAAATCAAAGCAAGTGAGGTATTAGAAATTAACGCTAGTCATAAGATCGTAGATAAATTAAAAGACTTATACAAAAATGATAAAGATGAGTTTACTAAATACACAAAGGTTATTTATTATGAAGCAAGATTAATCGAAGGACTTCCTATTGGTAATCCTACTGAGTTATCTAATCTTATGTGTGATATAATGGCAAATAAATAATATAATTTTGAAAGGGAGATGATATATATGTTGCCAAGTAGATTATTTTTTGATGATAGTTTTTTCAAAGGAGATGAAAATATAAAGAGTGATATCTATGAAAAAGATGGTAGATTAGTTGTAGAGATGGAAGCACCAGGATATACTAAAGATGATATTAACATTTCTATCGATAAAGGTACATTATCTATTACATTTGAGAAAGAAGAAGAGGATGAAGAAAACAAGAAATATCTTCACCGTGAGAGAAAGAGTTACAGCAAAGTCTCTAGAAGCTTCTATCTAGGAGATATTGATGAAGAGGATATTGATGCAAGTTTCAAGAATGGCATCCTAGTAGTTAGTGCTCCTAAAAAGAAAGAAATAGAAACCAAGAAAACTATTAGTATTAAAGATTCTGAATAAGAATCTTTTTTCTTTTTGGTATCCCTCTAAGCCTAAGTCTTAGAGGGTTAACTAAAGCCTTAAAACATAAGTCTTTAGTTAAAGTATCATCCATCCATATCATATATAAGCAGTTAGCTTATAGAAAATAAAGATATATTTGACAAAATTACTACTTTACTATATAATAGTTGGTGTTTATAGGAGGATATTATGGCTTATTATTTAACCATAAGGAAGAAAGATACTTATATTCCTATTAATATAGAGTGTCTTGATTGCTTTACTAAGTTATCTAAATATAAAAGTGGTGGTTATAGTTTAGAAGAAATTGATAGATGTACTATGAGCTATATTAATGAATATTTCTTTAAAGAGGATCTATATAAGGCTGGGTTAATTGAATTAGAGGATATTGCTAGAGAACTCACTATTAGATATAAGAAAAACAATTCTTACGAACTAGTAAGAAATGGAGTACCTTATAGTAGTACTAAAAATTATTTTGATTTATATGGTTTAAAGTTTATATTACTTAGTAAACAGAAAGATTATAATTTTTTAGAAAAACTAGTATCGTATTATCGTAATAGTTATATGAACAATATTAATGTATCTAAAATTAAATATTGTATGGAAGCTAGAAAAAGAGAACTTTTAAATGTTACATTAGGAGAATTCTATATGCGAGAAGTTACTAAATTAGATACTAGAACTGGAGAAGTTAAATTTAATTATAAATATTTTCATGATTTAGCTATGTTTATTTATAATTATGATATTACATTAGAAAAAGAACAGCTTGGTATTACTAAAGAAGAAGAAAAAATAGAAAGAAGATTAACTTTTGAGTATTTTATGAAATCATTAAGTGAGAATTTAGTTGAACCAAAAAAGAAAGTAAAAACTAAAGATTTAGAAGGTCAAATTAGTATTTTTTAAACTAATTACTTGACCTTCTTTTTTTATATGTGTTATACTTTATATGGTGAATATATATGGAAGAAAAAAAGAAAAGAATTGATGAGTTAGTAGAAATAATTAATAAGGCTAGTTACGAATATTATCTTAATGATAACCCTTCAATTACCGATCAGGAGTATGATGATTGCTATAGTGAATTACTTAGATTAGAAGAGTCATACCCTGAACTAAAAAGAGAAGATTCTCCTACCATAAGAGTCGGAGGAGAAGCCCTTAGTAAGTTTGAAAAAGTAGAGCATAAGACTCCAATGTTATCATTTGACGATATTTTCAATGAAGAAGAGATAATAGCTTTCGACGAAAGAATTAGAAAGACTATTAGTAATCCTACTTATACCGTAGAGCCAAAGATGGATGGTTTATCTGGTTCACTAATATATGAAAAAGGCTTACTAGTAAGAGTAGCTACTCGTGGTAATGGTTTAGTAGGAGAAAATATAACTGCTAACGGAAAAACAATTAAATCTATTCCTCTTAGATTAAAGAAAGATATAGATATCGAAGTAAGAGGAGAAATATATATGAGTAAAGCCTCTTTTGATAAAGCCAATAAAGATAGAGAAGCAAATGGAGAAGCATTATTTGCCAATCCTAGAAATGCTGCAGCAGGGTCTGTGAGACAACTAGATAGCAAGATTACGGCTAAAAGAAATTTGGACTTCATGGCTTACTTTATCCCTAATCCAAAGGATTATGGTATAAAGACGCAAGAAGAATCATTAAAATTCTTAAGAGAACTTGGCTTCGTTACCAATTATAAATTAAATACCACTGCTTCAAATGCTGAAGAAATAATAAAAGATATCAAAGTACTAGGAGAAATTAGAAAGAGTCTTCCTTATGAGATTGATGGTGTTGTTCTTAAAGTAAATAATCTTGAAGATGAAGATAGACTTGGCTATACTGCTAGAGTACCAAGATGGGGGATAGCCTATAAGTTCCCAGCCGAAGAAGTATTAACTACCCTAAAAGAAATAAAATTTACTGTCGGAAGAACTGGTAAGATTACCCCAAACGCTATTTTTTCACCAGTTCATGTAGCGGGCTCACTTATCTCTAAAGCAACTTTACATAATGAAGACTATTGTATAGCTAAAGATGTTAGAGTAGGAGATACCATTTCCATTAGAAAGGCCGGAGATGTCATACCAGAAGTAGTAAGAGTCCTTGAAGAAAGAAGAAATGGTACCGAAAAGAAGTTTCAGATGTTAGAGTATTGCCCAATATGTCATACTAAAATTGTTAGAAAAGATACTGAAGCTGACTACTATTGTCCTAATGAAATGTGTCCTGCGAGAAAGATTGAAAATATAATTCATTTTGCTAGTAGAGAGGCTATGAATATCGATGGTCTTGGTGAATCAATAATCGAAGATTTATATAATGAAAACTTTATTACCAATATTACCGATATATATGATATTGATAAATATGAAGAAGAATTAATGAACTTAGAAGGTTATGGTAAAAAGAAAATAGATAATTTAAAGAGTGCTATTAAAAATAGTAAGAACAACTCTTTAGAAAGATTGATATATGGCCTTGGTATTAGAAATGTTGGTGCTAAGACTGCTAAAGTATTAGCTAAATACTACAAAACTCTAGATAACCTAATGACCGCTAGTTACGAAGAATTAGTTAACATAAGTGATATAGGAGACATAATCGCTAAGAGTATAATAAATTACTTTAGTAATGAAGATAATAAAAATATTATAACTAAATTAAAACAACTAGGAGTAAATACAACCTATATCAATAATTCTGGCTACGAAGAAAAAGATGAGTTTAAAGGTAAAACTTTTGTTTTAACCGGCACTTTAGTTAATATAACTAGAGATAAAGCTAGTGAAATAATTGAATCACTAGGAGGCAAAGTATCTTCCTCAGTTAGTTCAAAAACATCCGTTGTCGTAGTAGGAGACTCTCCTGGTAGCAAATACGATAAAGCCTTAGCCCTAGGTATCCCAATATGGCAAGAAGAAGAATTTTTAGATAAGATAGAGAATTAGTCTCTATCTTTTTGTGCATTTTACAAATATATTACATATAATTAAATAGGTGATACGATGACTAAAATAGATAATTTTAAATCATTTGTAAGAAAGAACCCCAATTTAATTACTTATGTCAGAGAAAAAAATACATCGTGGCAGGAGTTCTATGAATTATATGATCTATATGGCGAAGACCCTACAATATGGAATAAATATTTAAATAAAGAAGAAAAAAAGATTGAAGAATCTTCTTCTTCGACTTCTAATACTAACCCCTTAAATAATATTTTAACCATGGCTAAGAATATTGACGCTGATAAATTACAAGATGGTCTATCTTCCATCCAGAAAGCTGTTGACCTATTCGGCGGTCTTCTAGTAAAAGATAAAGGAACTACCACCAAGAGTGATTATTCTCCTAGACCAGTATATAAAAGGTTTGACGACTAATGACCATAGAAACCCAATTAAAAATATCTTCCGATCCAACCCTAACAAGATTCATTAGAGAGTATCCCATTTGGTATAAACATCTAAATAGAAACCCCGACCTATTTAACACTATGGTTCAAGATATGAAAGAAAAGTACAAACTAACCACTAGTGACCGCATCAATAACGCCCTAAACAGCATCAGCATGTTACAAAGTTTAATCGATGTATTAAAATAAAAATACCAAGAATTTTATTATCTTGGTATTAATTTTTAAATCTAAGTTTTTCATTTGATATATTAAATAACATACCTATTAATATCATATATGATAGAAGAGAAGAACCTCCATAAGATATAAACGGCAAAGTTATACCCATAATTGGCAGTAGCCCAATCGTCATACTAATATTTTGAATTTGCTGAAAGAGAAGAACCGCAACAATACCACCGACCGTAAACTTATCACAAACATCATTAGTCTTCTCGGCTAGTGAGATAATATTAATATCAAAGTATACAAGTAACGATATCAAACATAACACTCCAACAAAACCAAAGTTAGAAGCAAATACCGCAAAAATAAAGTCTGTCTGCATCTCCGGAAAATAAATAGGAGTATGATTAAAGCCATGACCTAGACTACCAGCCGAACCAATCGCCGTAAGACTATTAGTAAGTTGTAGCCCACTAGAATTCGACCAATTTAGTATTCTATCCATTCGGTAGAAGAAACTTGTACCAAATATTTTAATAAATAAATCACCATTTAGGAAATATATTCCTAAGAAAACACCCCCTAATACCAGTATTATTGAAATAGTAGCAATAAACCATCTACTCTTAAAACCAGCCGTAAATAACATCACAATTGTTATAATAAAATATATAAGTACTGCTCCCGTATCTGGCTCAATAAAAGTAAGTACCGAAGGAATACCCACGACTATCAACACCTTAACCAGAAATTTAAATTCTTCCATCGGATCATTACTTCGCCTCTCAGTATTAAAGTCCCCAATCATTCTCGATAAGGTAATTATCAAAAATATCTTCATAAACTCCGACGGCTGAAAACTACCAACATACGGAATAATAAACCAACACTTAGCATTGTTAATAGGAGTACCAATAAACAACACGAGCACCAAGAGGAGGACTCCCACAATATATAATATATAAGCATTATTATATAAAAATTTATTACCAAATAACATCATTACAAAGGCAATCACAAAGCCTATCGCATACCATAGTATTTGTTTCAAATACAAATTTTGCAAATCACTAGGAAGTAAACTCCTTGTACAATATATAGTTATAACACTAATTATCATAAATAATATAAGTGGTATCAGTATGTTTTTTTCAACTTTAAATTTAGATTCTTTCTGCATTTTTATCACTCTCTTAATTATAATACCACAAATATCAAAAATAATAAATATAAATAAAGATATTTTCATATAATCTAATAGAGGTGAAATAAATTGAGTGAACTACCTAGAATGTATCATAATAAGATAGATAAAGATTTAAATAACAACGAAAGGGTATTTTCCACTTTAGATAGTAACATCAAACCAACCAACATCAGTAGTAATTTTATCAACAACCGAAACAATTTAACAGTAGAACAGAAGATAGTTAATATTTTTAATTCTCCTAATTATATCTATAAAATAGATGTTGTAATAGTAACAGATAACAATAAAGTTATTAAGAGAATTATTGGTAAAAATAAAAATAATTTAATTACCATGGATAACGAATATATACCTATAAATACTATTAGAGATATTTATATTAATAAATAAATATTTCTTTTTTTCTTTTCCACGCGGGCTTTAAGTAAACTTAAATTTTCCGTGGTATTTTTGAACCTGTAGTTTCAAAAAAAATCTTGTAAACTATTGTAAAATAAGCCATAAAATGATAGAATAGTAGTAGTGATAAAGAAGTGGTGATAACTATGAATAATAATAAAATAAATTTATACGAACATAATGAAGAGACATCTAACAAAGTATTTGATGCCTTTAATAAAGATGAGAAAAGAGTAGCAATCGTCCAAGCAACAGGTACAGGTAAATCATATGTAGCATTAAATTTATTACTTAAATATAAAGATAAAAAAGCACTATACATTGTACCATCCAATGCTATTATAGAACATCTTAAAGAAATAATAAGCAAAAATAATCTAAGTATAAAAAAAGATTTTCCTAACTTAGAATTTAGAACTTATCAAAGTCTAATTAATTTATCAAAAGAAGAATTATCCAAATTAAATGTCGATTTATTAGTAACAGACGAATTACACCATCTTGGTGCACCAGTATGGGGTAAGAGAATAACTGATATAGTAGAAACTCACCCTGATATGTTATTATTTGGTATGACTGCATATACAGTAAGAGATAGAGCAACATCTTATGAAAGAGATATGACTAATCCTGAAACAAATGAATTATTCTCCGGTAAAGTTGTTAGTTATTATGACTTATGTGATGCTATGATTGATGGTGTACTCCCTAAACCAATATATAAATCAGCCTATATTAATCTAGATTCTTTTGCTGAAGAACTAGAAAAATATTTAAATAATCCTAAATTATCTAAAAAAGATTATTTAGAATGTAAGAAATTAATCGAAGACGCTAAAAGACAAATAACCAAAGCTCCTGGTATTAAAGAGATGGTAAGAAAAAATATTAAATCAAATGGTAAATATATTTACTTTTGTCCTCCTTTATCTGAAGAAAATAGAAATGATATTGATACAATTATGATTGAAGTAAGAGAATGGTTTAGTGATTATGATGTTGAATTCTACAAAACAACCAGTAAAGACCAAGAACAAGGTAAACAAAATAGAGATGCCTTTTATAACGATTTAGATCTAGATGGTAATAGTACAAAACACAAATTAAGAATAATGTTTGCTATAAATCAGTATAATGAAGGCGTACATGCACCAGGAGTAGATGGCGTCATACTAGGTAGATCAACATCTTCAGATATTGTCTTCTTCGAACAAATAGGTAGAGCCCTTTCAGTAAAAGAAAATACTAAAGAAAAATATGAAGAATATCAAAATTTATCTAGAAGTGAATTACTAGAAATAGCCCAAAGTCAAAGTATTGAAGTAACACCAAGCATGACTAAAGACGAAATAATAGAACGACTATTATCACCCGTTATAATAGATTTAACTAACAACATTGAATATATAGAAGAATTAGAAAATAATCTAAAAGATAGAGTAAAAGAAATACAAAAATCCTTAGGTCATAACAAAAGAGAAATAAAAATAAGAAACTTAAATTTTGATATAATGGTAGAAAACAGAGGCCTATTTGAAATATTAAGATATGTTAGAGATAGATTAAGACCTAATACATGGGAATTAAATTATTCACTTGCCAAAGCATATTTTGAAAAATATGGCGATCTTGAAATATCACGGAACTTCAAAACTTTAAACGGAGTAGATAAAGATGAAAAAGGGTATCTTTTAGGGAAATGGGTAAGCAGTCAACGTCAATCATATAAAATTGGCAAATTATCTCCAGAAAGGAAAAAATTATTAGATCAAATAGGGATGCGCTTTGAAAATAAGCAAATAAGAATAAATTGGGAAGAAATGTATTTATTAGCAAAAGCTTATTATGAAAAGTATGGAACTCTCGAAAAAATGACAAGGAAATACCAAACAAAAGATGGTTATAATTTAGGAATGTGGATCAGAGAACAAAAGAGGAGCTATATAAAGGGAAAATTATTTCCGGAAAGAAAAAAACTATTAGAACAAATAGATATGCGTTTTGAAAATAAAAACAAAATACTTGGCTGGAATGGCACTTATTCTCTTGCCAAAGTATATTTTGAAAAACATGGTAGCCTCAAAGGTCTAACAACAGGATATAAAACATTAAACGGAATAGATAAAGATGAAGATGGTTATAATTTAGGAAATTGGATTGTATCTCAACGTCAAGTGTATAAACTAGGAAAATTATCCCCAGAAAGAAAAAAACTATTAGATCAAATAGGAATGTGCTTTGAAAGTAAGTATAAAAAACCTAAGTGGGAAGAAATGTATTTATTAGCAAAAACTTATTATGAAAAATATGGTGATCTTGAAATACCTTGGAACTTCAAAACTTTAAATGGAGTAGATAAAGATGGCAATGGTTATAATTTAGGAATATGGCTAGCCAGTCAACGTAGTATATATAAAAAAGAAAAATTATCTCCAGAAAGGAAAGAGTTATTAGATCAAATAGGAATGCGTTTTAAAAATACTCGTAATTTTATCACTTGGAGCGAAGCATATTTACTTGCAGAAATTTATTTCAAAGAATATGGTAATCTAGAAGTAAATCTTTATTTTAAAACTTCAAACGGTAAAAACTTTGATGAAAACGGTTATAACTTAGGGTCATGGATTAGTATTCAACGTAAAGCATATAATAAGGGTAATTTATCCAAAGAAAAAATAGAATTATTAGAAAAAATAGGAATGCGTTTTGAAAAAGCTCATAGTTTTGAGGGTTGGTACACATTAGCAGAATCATATTTTAAAAAATATGGTAATCTTAAAATAAAGCAAGATTTCAAAACTTTAAATGGAGTAGATAAAGATAGCAATGGTTATAATCTAGGAGTATGGATAAAATCTCAGCGTCAAGCGTATAAAAAAGGAATGTTATCTAAAGAAAAAATAGAATTATTAGAACAAATAGGTATGGTATGGCAATTACAAAAAAGCAAAGATGTAAAAAAGGAATTATGTAATGAATATTTGATACCATATGAAAAAGTTAAAAATATATCTTATAATGAATTATATGCTAAGACTATGTATTTATTAGATAACAATATAGATATAATAATAGATGGTAAATTAAATTCCATATACAATATGAGTAATACCAATATGCAAATTACTTATGGAGTATCACTAGAAGAATTAATAGAAAAATATCAAAAGAAAGAAAAAGGAAAGTAAGAGGTTAATATGGAATATTTAGGAATAGTAAAAGAAGTATTTATACCTGAAAGTATAGATATACTAAAGAGTAATAAAATAGGATTCAAAGTATATGTCTATGACTTAGATAAAGAAATAACTATAATTGAAGAACAAGACGAATATAACATTGATATTCATAGAGAAGATGAAGTAATAGTTATCGAAGAAGACGAAGAATACAGTATAATACTAAATGATGGTGAAGTATATGAATAATAAGTTAAACTTGTACGAACATAATGAAGAGACTTCTAGTAAAGTATTTGATGCCTTTGATAAAGGTGAGAAAAGAGTAGCTATTGTCCAAGCTACCGGTACAGGTAAATCATATATAGCATTAAATTTATTACTTAAATATAAAGATAAAAAAGTATTATATATTGTGCCTTCTAATGCTATTATAGAACATCTTAAAGAAATTATAAGTAAAAATAATTTAAGTATAGAAAAAGATTTTCCTAACTTAGAATTTAAAACTTATCAAAGTCTAATTAATTTATCAAAAGAAGAATTATCCAAATTAAATGTCGATCTATTAGTAACAGACGAACTACATCATCTTGGTGCACCAGTATGGGGTAAAAGAATAACTGATATAGTAGAAACCCATCCGGATATGTTATTATTTGGTATGACTGCTTATACAGTAAGAGATAGAGCAACAGCCTATGAAAGAGATATGACTAATCCTGAAACAAATGAATTATTCTCCGGTAAAGTAGTTAGTTATTATGACTTGTGTGATGCCATGATTGATGGTATATTACCTAAACCAATATACAAATCGGTTTACACAAACTTACTAGTATTAGCAGATCAATTAGAAAAGAATTTAAATAATACTAAATTATCTTCAAAAGACTATTTAGAATGCAAAAAACTACTCGAAGATGCCAAAAAACAAATAATTAAAGCACCAGGAATCAAAGAGATGGTAAGAAAAAATATTAAACCAAGTGGTAAATACATTTACTTTTGTCCACCTTTATCTGAAGAAAATAAAAATGATATTGATACAATCATGAATGAAGCAAAAGAATGGTTTAGTGATTATGATGTTGAATTCTATAAAACAACCAGTAAAAAACAAGAACAAGGCAAACAAAATAGAGATGCCTTTTATAACGATGTCGACTTAAAAGGCAATAGTGCAAAACATAAACTAAGAATAATGTTTGCCATAAATCAGTATAATGAAGGCGTTCATGCCCCAGGAGTAGATGGTGTCATACTAGGCAGAACAACATCATCAGATATTGTCTTCTTTGAACAAATAGGTAGAGCTCTTTCAGTAAAAGAAAATACTAAAGAAAAATATGAAGAATATCAAAATTTATCCAGAAGTGAATTATTAGAAATAGCCCAAAGTCAAAGTATTGAAGTAACATCAAATATGACTAAAGACGAAATAATAGAAAGATTATTATCACCAGTCATAATAGATTTAACCAATAATGTTGAATTTGTTGAAGAATTAGAAAACAATTTAAAAAGTAGAGTAAGAGAAGTTCAAAAATCTCTAAGTCATAGTAAAAGAAAAATAATGATAAGAGATTTAGATTTTGATATAATGGTCGAAAATAGAGATTTATTTGAAATATTAAGATATGTCGAAGATAGAGTAAATCCAGACATATGGAAGCTAAAATACCAATTAGCCCAGAATTATTATAATAAAAATAAACATCTTGAAATATTACGTTATTTCAAAACATTAAATGGTATAGATTATAATGAAAACGGTTATAATCTAGGCATATGGATATCAGAACAAAGACAAAGTTATAAAGAAGGAACATTAACCAAAGAAAGGTATGAGTTATTAAAAGCAATTGGAATGCGTTTTGAAAGTAAGCAAATAAAAACAACCTGGGAAGAAATGTATAAATTAGCAGTTAAGTATTATAACAAGTATGGTAATTTAAAAGTACCAAAAAGTTTCAGAACATTAGACGGAATTACAAATGATAAATTTGGCTATCCACTGGGAACATGGCTTTCCACACAGCGTCAACTATATAGAAAAGAAAAACTATCCGAGGAAAGAAAATCATTATTAAAGAAAATAAATTTAAACGCAGATATTAATATGAAGATAGTAGGCTGGGATAAAATGTATGCACTTGCAGAAATTTACTTTAAAGAATATGGCAATCTAGAAGCCAATCGTTATTTTAAAACTTTAAATGGTATAGATTATAATGAAAACGGCTATGCATTAGGTGCTTGGTTTGCTACACAAAGAACTCTATTTAAAGCCAACAAATTACCAAGTGAAAGAAAAATACTATTAGAAAAACTAAATATGCGTTTTGAGAATAAACGTACAACAATAAGTTGGGAAGAAACATATCAGCTAGCAGTTAATTTTTATAATCATAATCACCACCTAAATGTCATTCAGACATTCAAAACATTAGATGGTTTTACCAAAGATAAAAATGGTTATAGTTTAGGACTATGGATAACTAATCAACGCCATCTATATAAAACAGGTAAACTAGAACCAGAGAAAGCAAAACTTTTAGATAGCATAGGTATGATATGGATTAAACAAACAAATGCCGATCAAAAACAAAAATTTTGTACCGAATATCAAATTCCTTATGCTGAAGTAAAGAATATTTCATATAAAGAACTATATGCTAAAACAATGTATATATTAGATAATGGTATGTTAGTATCTATGAATGGCGTATTAAATCCAATCTATAATATGAGTAGCAATAATATAGCTATTAACTATGGTATAACATTAAGAAAATTAATTAAACAATATAAAGAGAAAGAAAAGGAAAAGTAATATGTTTTTAGAAAAATATTTAGATGAATTTTATTATAATATGGTTTTAGATAATTATGAGTATGAATATCTAAAAACATTAGATGAAGATAATTTTAAAGAAGTATATAACTTATTAAGGAAATATAATTTCTATTTTATAAATGATATAATATTAAATTATATAGAAATATTTGAATTAGATACAAACTTATTAGAAGAAAAAATAAATATATTAAAAGAAGAACTAGGAGATAATTATATTTATATAATAGGAAATAATATGAGATATTTAGAAGCACTATTAAAAAATACTGAGTAATAAATAAATATAAGTATTTTAGGTATTCACCCCGAATATAATATCTTATAATTGTTTGTTTATAGACTAAGGCTATAAACAATATGAAAAGATGTTAAGCTTTTCATAAAATAGATAAAGAAATGTCAAATAATAAAAATATAGTTTTCAAAAGAATAAAAGTATGCTATTATAATAATAGGTGAGAATATGAAGAAGTTATTATCAAAATTAGATAAACCATTATTAGTAGTTACTTTTATCTTTTTTATATTTGGCTTAATAATGATATTAAGTGCTTCTTCAATGGAATCATATATGCGTTATAACTATAGTCCATATCACTATTTTATAAGACATGCAATCTTCTTAGTAATAGGCTTTATATTATTTTGTTTCACAATAATATTTCCTACCAAGAATTATAAAAAGTTAGATATCTTTATCATAGGAGTAATAATATTAGCCTTATTAGGGTTACCATTTCTTGGACATAATGCTAAGAATGCTGTTTCTTGGTATAAGATAGGTCCAATTACTATACAGCCATCAGAGTTTGCTAAAGTAGCTTTGATTATATATTTAAGTAGTTATTATGAAAAGAATAAAGATAGATTAGATAATCAGTGGAATATTATTAAACCTATTATTGTTGCTTTTATAATAATTGGTTTAGTAATTATTCAGCCGGATATGGGAACTTCTGTTATTATTGGATTAATAACATTAATGATGTTTTATGGAGTACCAATTAGTAAAAAGAATCGAAGTATCTTCAACAAAATATTCTTAGGAGGTATCCTAGTAGTAGTCTTAGTATTTATAACTACTGGTGGTAAGATCTTACAAAGTTATCAATTAGATCGTTTAAACTTTCTTGATCCATGTGAAAGATACCAAGATAAAACAGGATATCAATTATGTAATGGCTTTATTGCCTTCAAAAATGGTGGTTTAAAAGGCCAAGGCCTAGGAGCATCTACTCAGAAGTATTTATACTTACCAGAATCATATACCGACTTTATCTTCCCTATAGTAGTAGAAGAGTGGGGCTTAATCGTAGGTATTGTCATACTATGTGCTTATGCCTTCGTCTTATTTAGAATTATACAAATATCCAGAAGAGCTAGTAACTTAAGAGGAAGTCTAATCTGCTACGGCGTATTTACTTACTTACTTACTCATATTATCGTCAATTTATTTGGTGTAATGGGTATGATACCTCTAACCGGAGTACCACTACCATTTCTATCATATGGAGGAAGTTATACCATATGTCTAATGATTGCTATGGGACTAGTTCAAAGAGTAGCAATCGAATCAAAGAAAAATATAAATAAGACTAAAGCCTAGTCTTATTTTTTTGTTAACTACAGGTATAATTTGTTTTAATAATAATATTATATGATATACTTATTATAGGAGATAAATATATGGAAGACAAAATAATAGATACCATGAAAGCAATTGGTAATAAATTAAATGAAGATTATTTAAAAGGAGGAACCAAATCACAAAGAAAAAGATTAGTATATGAATTATATTCATTTGAAGTACTATGTGCGGAAGAATTTGGTATTAAAAATAAACACTTATGGACTGTAGACGAAGAATTAATACCCGATAAAGATCCCTTTACCGACATAATTAAAAAAGATAAAAAGAATCTATTCAATATATCAAAAACCGTGATCGAAAGTTTTATAAGTAGTAATTTTCCCTTTTATCATGATTACAATAAAGAATTACCACGAATGAATGTTAAACAAATCAAAGAAATAGTACTAGACTTTTTAAATAGTTTTGATGTAAATACCGCTAATAAATTACAAGAAAAAATAAAAGAAAACAAAGTCTTTATAACTAGACTAGAAGAGACTAATGGTGGTTTTCTTAATCCTTTTGAAATTTTAAATGATGGCATAATCGTTGTCAATAATATAGACGGTTATAATTTAGAGTTTGCTAAATACTTAGTCCATGAATGTGGTCATTTATTTGAATTAGAACATCTATATTCTCAAAATAGAAGAATATATCGTAATAATTCAATGCTTACTCCATATTATGAAGTATCCTCATCTTTCTTAGAATATGCTTTTCTAAGATACTTAAAAGATAATAGAATATTAAATCATAGTATAGATATTATGCTAAATGAATTCTTTCTAGAATTATTCGTAGGTAATTTCTATATGCATATTCTTTGCATGAAAAATAACATCGATAGTGAATATATCTATATAACTGAAGATAATATCAAAGAGTATGCTAACAGTATTATGGAAAGAAGTAATTACTATGGTCCATTATACTACGATAAAGGCTTAGATTATCGAAATTCCTTTATCTATCCAATCGGAGAACTTATGGCTATATATTTATACGAAAATTATAAACAAGGTAAAGAAAACTTTATCAAAGAATTCAAAAGAAGCTTTCTAATATATCCAAGTAATCCTACCCTTGAATCCTTTAATAAAGTAGGTATTAACTATCAAGAATTAAAAGAAGGCAAAGTATTAAAAAGAATATTAAACGAATATAAGACTAAATTTTAGTCTTTTTTTCATTATTTAGGCAAAAAACAAAATAAAAAGTGTATTTAATATATGAAGGAGGTAATAAATATATAATAATAAAAAAGAATATTAAGGTATAAAGACTAAATACAATAGTCTTTTTATTGTGATCTAGTATCTAAAAATAGCTAGTTTTGTCGAATTGGTATTCAAAGATAAATAAATATGTTAAATTATAAAAGGAAGGTGAAAAAATTGCTTAAAACAAATATGGAATTTAAAAAAGGAATTTTATTTATTCGTTTAAAAGGTGATTTAAACAAGAATACCATCAAAGGAGTTATTGACGAAGACTTCAAGTATGTCGTACTAAATATCGATGATATGTATTCAATAGACAGTTATAGTATCAAATATCTAAACAAAATATATAAGTTATATGAAAGCAACAATAATAAACTCATTATCTGTGACAAGTTTAATGTATCAAGAAAATTACTCAAAGATATTCCCAAAATAGATCGAGAATATGATGCTTTTAAATTATTTGAGAGGATGATTTAATGAATAAATATGAAGAAATAATCAAAGTAAATAGCGGTCTAATATATATGATAATGAATAAATATTTTAAAGGATATGATAAAGAAGACTTATATCAAGTAGGTGTAATCGGAGTTATAAAAGCCTACAACAACTACAAAAACGATCATAATACCAAATTTTCTACTTATGCTTTTAAATATATTTATGGAGAAATGTATAATTATGTAAATAATATTAAAAGTATTAAAGTATCAAGTGAATATATAACTCTTTACAAAAAAATATGTACTGCTAGTAACATCCTTAGTCAGAAATTAATGAAAGAACCCTCTACTAATGAGCTAGCTATGTTTCTTGAGATAGATCCACTTATTATAGAAACCGTAACAAAAGCAATGAATAAAGTAGATAGTTTAGAAAAAATAGTATCTAGCGATGGCAAAAATTTAACCTTATTAGATACTGTTAAAGATAAAAGAGACTACTATAACATTGACTATATGCTATTGAATGAGGAGATAAGTAAACTAGAAAGTCCATACAAAGAATTAATATATTTGAGATATTTTGAAGATAAAACACAAAGTGAGGTAGCAAGTATTTTAGGTATGAATCAAGTCGAAGTATCACGTAGTGAAAGAAAAACTTTGAAGAAAATCAAAGAAATTTACCAAAATGTAACTTAAATAGCATCTTTTCGCCCAAAATGTAACCAAATGGTTTACATAAAAATTTTTCTTTTTATGAGACAATAAGATTACAGGTGATGTTTTATGAGGCGAAAAGGAGCAGTACGTGACAGTATTTATATAACTGTTGCTAAAAATATTAAATATTATCGAAAAAGTAGAAATATGACGCAAGCACAACTTGCCGAGAAAACAGAATATTCTCACGAATTTATTAGAAGAATAGAAGCTCCTAATAGTAGGAAGAACTTTTCTCTTGATACAGTAAACAATATAGCTACAGCTTTAGATATTGATATAGAATTATTATTTGAAAAAAGAGATATAGAAACAGAAAAACAACCATAAATTGGTCGTTTTTTCTTTAACTTTTAATAATAATATGATACAATAATAATGGTGATGTGATGGAGTACAAGAGTGAAGAGGAGTTATTTAATAGTTTAAGAGGAGCATTTAATGTAAAACTTAGACTAATTAAAGATAATTATAGTTATATTAAAATGATCGATATATGGAATTATCTTAAGTTAAATAAATGGATGAAGACCAAGAATTTATCAATATCAGAGATGGTTAATGATATAATTGATGTTGATATAGAAAAAGTAGATTCATTTCTAAAAGAAAAAATAAAAAATACCGAAAGAGATATGATAAGTTAGAAAGAAGGATGCAATATGAAAAAGAAGAAACAAGAAAATACTAAAAACAATAAATTAAAAGTAATACTAAGTACTTTTATCACATTAATAGTATTAGTAGGTAGTGCCTATTTAAGTATTCCTATATTTAAAAATATTAATTATGGATTAGACTTACAGGGAGGATTTGAAGTATTATATGAAATAGAACCATTAGATGGCAATAAACTTACTTCCGATATGGTTTATAATACTTATAAGGCTATTTTAAAAAGAGTTGATATCTTAGGAGTAAATGAGCCTGAGATAGCAATTGAAGACAACAATAAAATTAGAATAGCCCTAGCAGGTATTAAAAATAAAGAAGAAGCAAGAGAAGTAATATCTTCGACAGCGGTATTATCTTTTAGAGATTATAATGATAATTTACTTATGACTTCAGATGTATTAGGAGGAGAAGCCAAAGTAACTACTGACCAATATGGACATCCTGCTGTATCACTATCTATTAAAGATACCGATAAATTCTATAATGTAACAAATAAAGTAAAAGATATGACTAATAATGTTATCGTTATTTGGCTTGATTATGATGAAAATAGTGATTCATATGCAAAAGAAAAAGGTAGTTGCGGTTCATTATCATCATCAAGGTGTTTATCTGATGCTAGAGTAGAGAAGGCTTTTGCTAGTGATGTTATTATTCAAGGTAACTTTACTACTGAAGAAGCAACATCATTAGTAGAACTTATAAATTCTGGTTCACTCCCTACTAAATTAAATGAGATATCTTCTCGTACAGTAGAAGCAACATATGGCGAAGCCGCTCTTAACAAAACTTTAGTAGCAGGTATTATTGGTATCGCTTTAGTACTATTAATAATGATTTTAATGTATCATTTTAGTGGTTTTATAGCAGGTACTGCCTTAGTAGTATATACAATGCTATCATTCTTAGTATTCTATTTAATTGAAGGAACATTAACTTTACCTGGTATTGCCGCTATGCTATTAGGTATTGGTATGGCAGTAGACGCATCAGTAATTAGTTTTGAAAGAATAAAAGATCAGTTAAAGATAGGTAAACCACTTAAAGAAGCTGTAGCTATTGGTAATAAAGAATCATTATCAAGTATCCTAGATGCCAATATAACTACGATGATAGTAGCAGTAATTCTATTTATCTTAGGACAATCTAGTGTTAAAGGTTTTGCTACGATGTTAATTATTAATATTTTACTTACGATAATAGTATTGGTATTTATATCTAAAGCAGTGGTAGCCTTATTTGCAAATAGTGGAGTATTTGATAATAAAGTAAATTTATTTATTGGATTACCTAAGAAAAAGATTATTCCTGCTAAAGAAGTTAGAATACCATTTAAAAAATTAGACTTTGTTAAGTCAAGAAAGATAGTATTACCGATAGTATTATTAGTTCTAGTAGGAGGACTTACATACTCACTAATAACACACTTTAACTTTGCAGTAGATTTTACTGGTGGTACTAGTATTACGGTAAATACTACTGGCGACATAAGTTTAGGAAACTATACTATCAATAAAATAGATAGAACTAAAGATTCTACTAATATTGTTATTAATGAGAAGTTAACTAAAGAAGAAATAGAAGCTTTATCAAATAAATTAGAAGAAGAATATCATACTACTTCAAATATATATGTAGTATCTGATATGGTTAAGAAACAATTGATTAAGAATGCTATTATGGCAGTAATTATATCATTAATTGGTATAATTATCTATGTAAGTTTTAGATTTAGATTTAATTATGCTATTAGTGGTATTGTTGCTTTAATGCATGACGCTTTAATTACTATCATATTCTTTGGAGTATTTAAACTTCAAATAGATTCAGTCTTTATCGCCGCTATTCTAACTATTATTGGATATTCTATTAATGATACTATTGTAACATTTGATATGATAAGAAGAAACTATAACGAAAGAAAGATTAAGAATAAAGAAGATTTACCAGAATTAGTAAATGATTCAGTTAGATTAACATTCTTTAGATCACTTATGACTACTGCTACTACTATAGTACCTATTATTTGTTTAATAGTATTAGGTTCTCATGAAATATTAAACTTTAATATTGCTTTATTAGTAGGATTTATTGCAGGTGTCTTCTCATCTATCTATATATCTAATAGTTTATGGTTAATGTTAGAAGGCAGAAGATTATCTAAACCTAAAAAAGAAGTAAAGAAAAAAGTAGAGAAAGAAGAAATGCAAATAAAAGGAATTAATTGTTAAAAATAGCTTACAAGTGATTCTTGTAAGCTTTCCTTATAAGGATTGGTGATAAATATGAGTACAAAAACAATCAAAATTACAATTGATGATTTAATTGATAAATTTAAAAAATATAATGATAATGAAGAAGACATTGCTTTAATTAGAAGGGCTTATGATTATGCTGAAAAGAAACATTTTGGTCAAAAGAGAATATCTGGTGATGACTATATATTACACCCATTAAATGTTGCTCTAATATTAACTGAGATATCTGCTGATGCTCCATGTATGGCTGCTGCTCTTCTTCATGATACTATTGAAGACTCTGATGCTACTAAAGAAGAGATAGAAGAATTATTTGGTTCAGAAGTTGCTCTACTAGTAGATGGGGTAACAAAGATTAATAAATTAAACTTTAATACCGAAACTGAAGCTAGTGCTGCTAATCAAAGAAAGATACTAGTAGGTTTATCTGAAGATCCTAGAGTAATTATAATTAAATTAGCGGATCGCCTACATAATATGCGTACTATTAATGTATTATCAGTAGAAAAACAAAAGAAGAAGGCTAAAGAAACCTTAGAAATATTAACCCCAGTAGCCCATAGACTTGGTATCTATAAAATAAAAAGTGAACTAGAAGACTTATCCCTTAGATATTTAAAGCCTGATGCTTACTTTGATATTGTTGAAAAACTTAATCAGAAGAAAACTGAAAGAGACGAAGCTGTAAGTAAAATGATTGATGAGGTATCAGAATTATTAAATGAACATAATATTCCTCATGAAATAAAGGGTAGAAGTAAGAGTATCTATAGTATTTATAATAAGATGGCTAAGGGTAAAAGATTTGACGATATATATGATATCTTGGCCTTAAGAGTATTCGTAGATACAGAGCAAGAATGTTACTTAGCCTTAGGTTTAATTCATTCTAAATATAAACCAGTACCAAAGAGATTTAAAGATTATATAGCAATGCCTAAGACAAACTTATATCAATCATTACATACTACTGTCTTTGGTATTGATGGTAATCTATTTGAAATTCAAATTAGAACTTATGAAATGGATAAAATAGCGGAATATGGTATTGCTTCACATTGGTCATATAAAGAACATAAAGATGGAGCAAAGTCCACTAAAGATGCTATGGAGCAGAAACTTCAGATATTTAGAAATATTATTGAATTAAATGAAGAGACTAATACCCCGGAAGAATTTATTACTTCAGTTAAAAAAGATATACTAACTAGTGATGTCATATATGTATATACTCCTAAAGGAGATGTTATTGAGTTACCAGTAGGTTCAACACCAGTAGACTTTGCTTATAAAGTACATAGTGAAGTAGGAGACCGTATAGTAGGAGCCATTGTAAATGATAATATTGTACCACTAGACTATAAACTAGTAACAGGAGATATTATTAAAGTAAATACTAATAAAGCCTCTAAACCTAGTAAAGATTGGTTAAACTTTGTAGTAACTAGTGGTGCTAAGAATAAAATAAAAAGTTATTATAGTAAACTAGAGAAAGACGAAAATATCGAAAAGGGAACAGACTTACTAGAAAAAGAACTTAGAAAAGAAAATTTAAGTATTAATGAATTCTTATCTAATAAAAATATTGATATTATACTAAACGAATTAAAATTAAAAGATATCGACGATTTATATGTAAATATAGCATCAGGTAAGAATACTGCTCTTTCAGTTATAAAGATTATTACTAATAACAATACTGAGAAGAAAGAGAAAGATATAGCTGCTAAAATAAATGAAACTACCTACTATAAAGATACTAGTAGTAATAATGATGTTTTGGTAGAGGGTATTAATGAGATTAAGACTAGTCTAAGTAGTTGTTGTAAACCAATACCAGGAGATAATATTATAGGATATATTACTAGAGGATCTGGTATTACAGTTCATAGAAGTAATTGTCATAATATTACTGATACCGACGAAAGACTAATCAATGTAAAATGGAATATTCAAAAAGATAAAAAATATCCATCAGATATCTTAGTATATACTAATACTTATGATAATTTATTAGATATAATTACTAAAGCTTCTTCTAATAATATGATTATAGATAGTATATCTACGATTAATAAGAGTGAATATAAGGTATATAGAATGACTGTATTAGTAGAAAATAAAGAAAGATTAGAAAAATTTATGAATGATTTATTAAATTTAAGTTTTGTTCAGAAAGTTGAAAGAGAGGTTAAATAATGAGAGTAGTAGTACAAAGAGTTATTAATTCTAGTGTTGAAGTAGATGGTAAAATAGTAGGTAAATCTGATAAAGGTTTAATGTTACTAGTAGGATTTACTGAAGGGGATTCTTCTAAAGAGATAGACTGGATGGTTGATAAGGTTATTAACTTAAGAATATTTGAAGATGAAAATGATGTTATGAATAGGAGTTTATTAGATATTAATGGTAATATTTTATCTATTAGTCAATTTACTTTATATGGAGATGCTTCTAAAGGGAGAAGACCATCATATATTAAGGCTCTAGGAGGAGATAAGGCTACTTTATTATATGATGAATTTAATAATAAATTAAGAGATAAGGGTATTGAAGTTGGTACTGGTATTTTTGGTGCTGATATGAAAGTATCTTTAATTAATGATGGGCCTGTAACTATATTATTAGAAAAGTAGAATTATCTACTTTTTTCTTTTATTCCTCTCGTGCCTATAGTCACTCAAGGTTTTCTAATGCCTAAGGTCATTAGAAAAAAGTTTAGAGCCTATAGTCTCTAAACTTATGTGTTATTTATTTAGTTTTTTTAAAGTATATATATTTTTAGAAATCTTATTAATGTCAAGTCTTGCAGTTCCATCAGTCTGTGATAATGCCATTGCAAATAGATGAAAATTGTCAAGGTTATTGTTACTAATAACAAAGTCTTTAATCATTTGTTTTGCACATATTAATGCATTTTTATCTTTTTCCTTTTTAAGATATATCGATATATCATTAACTATATCAAATTTCCTAGGTATAGTTCCAAATAGTCTATATTCTGTAGATACTAGATAAGTAATAATATAACTATAATTTTTAAAGTATAATTTTTTTGTTTTTAAAGTATTTACATCAAATTGATATTTATTTTCTCCTATATAAAATTCATTTATATCTTGAGAAATTTCCTCAGTTTGTCTTTCTATTTCACCATCAGTAAGAATTCTCATTTTTATCCTAGAGTATTCACCTGTATCGGAATCTGATAATACGCTATCAAATATATCAGTGTTATTAGGTTTCATTGTTACTTCTATTACTTCTAATGATTCATTTTCTTTTAATTCTCTAATTTTCATAATATCTCTCCTTGTAGTTATATATTATAGCATAGTTATCAAGAAAAATAAATATTAAAAATCAGCAGCCGTAGTGAAAAGTCACCTAGGGCCGCTGATTTCTGTATTAATCTTACCATAAGTTTATTTCCTTGTCAACTTTTATTTGCATTTATTTTACTTTTATGATATTATATTTGACATGAGAGAGGGGAATATAATGGAAAATAATGTAGAATTAATAAAGAGTTTATTCGTGGATATAGATCCTAGTATTATAAATAATGATAAATTAGATATTAAAGATATACCTAAAGAGGTTATAATGTATTTAAAGAAGTTATTAAAATATACTTCAGGAGTAAAAGCCTTTAAGACTTATCATAGTATTGAAAAAATATATAATGAAAGAAAACAAAATAAAGAACTATTATATGAAGAGTTTGAGATAGCTTTATATTTAACTTATATAATGAATGCTAATATAATTAGTGAAGAAGGAAAGAAATCTTTAATTGAAAATATCATATCTTTTTATACATTAAGATTAAGTAATGAAAGAGTATTATCTTTAAAAGATAGAGATACTATGAGTACATATTCTTATGTAGATATGTCTAGTAAGCATATATATACTACAATTGGTAAGGTTAAATCATTAAATAAGAATAATTATAAATCAGATGGTTTAGTTGATATATTAGATAAACAAATAACTAGTATTATGAAAGCCTTTTTAAGATTATTTAAAGAAGATATGAGAATATTAAGTGAAACTGATAATAAGAAATTAATAAAGTAGAGAAATCTACTTTTTTTCTATACTTCTATAATAAAATAAGGTATAATTAACTAGGAGGGTATGTAATGATAAAAGTAGAAAAAATTAATAAGAAATTTATTAAACAAAGTAAGAATAAAAAGAAAGAAGAATTCTATGCTGATAAAGATATTTCTTTTGAAGCTAAAGATAATGAAGTACTTGGAATATTAGGACCTAATGGTGCAGGTAAAACGACATTACTTAGAATGATTGCTGGTATTATGACTCCTAGCGGAGGTAGTATTACTATCGATAACTTAAATTATCATGATAATGAAATAGAAATAAAGAAAAGAATTGCTTTTTTAACTGGTAATACTAAGTTATATAAAGACTTAAGTGCCTATGAATTACTTACTATGTGTGGTGATTATTATCGTATGAGTAAAAAAGATATTAAAGATAGAATTAAATACTTAAATAAAACTTTTGATATGGAATCTTTTCTATATCAAAGAATAGGTACTTTATCTACTGGTCAAACGCAAAGAGTTAGTATTGCGAGATGCTTGATGCATGATCCTAAATATTATATCTTGGATGAACCTACTAGTGGCCTTGATATTATATCTAGTAAAGTTATTTTAGATACCATTAAAGAAGAAAAAGATAAAGGTAAATGTATATTATATTCTACTCATTATATGGAAGAAGCAGAAAGCATATGTGATAGAGTAGTACTTATGAATAATGGTAAGATAATTACTATTGGTACTCCAGAAGAAATAAAGAAAAAGACTAATACTAGTAATTTAAGAGAGGCTTTCTTTGCTTTAACTGGAGGTGCTAATAATGAATAATATATTAATAACTTTAAAGAAAGAATTAAAACTTATAACAAGAGATAAAAAATCTTTACTTATGATGGCTATTACTCCTTTATTTATTCCTATCTTTGTTATATTAATGTCTTATATATATGAAGAATTAACTGTAAATAAAGATGATAAAACATACCAGATAGGAGTCAATTATGAACTATCTAGTACTGAAAAAGAATTACTAAGTGATGAAGTAAAATATACAGTATATAGTAATCTTAAAGAACTAGAAGAAGCCTATAATAGTAATAAAATATTAGCATATATAGTTAAAAATAATAATAGTTATAATATTTATGCTAATATTCAAAGTGAAGATGGTAGTATGGTTACTAGTTTAATTACTAATTATCTAGATAACTATAATAATTATTTAGGACAAAATTATTTAGTAAATAATAATATTGATCTAAGTAAAGTATATAATAATTTAAATTATAATGTTACCGAGATAAAAGGGGAGAGTATCTTTGGTAATCAAATAATACTAATGGCTATTACATTTACTATAATGGCTATAACTCTTAGTTGTATATATACTTCTACTGATACAACAGCAGGTGAAAAAGAAAGAGGTACATTAGAGACAATATTAACATTTCCTATTAGTAGAAAAGAATTAATATTTGGTAAATACTTAGCTATATCTATATCAGGAATAGTAACTCTTTTAATAGGAGTCCTTCTATCAATAGTATCATTATGTTATGTAAAGAATAGCTTTAGTATTTATGATAATGTAATATTTAATATAAATACTATTACAATATTATTAACAATATTAATATTATTATTCTATACATTATTTATATCAGGATTATGTATAACAATAGCAAGTTTTACTAAATCATTTAAAGAAGCTCAAAGTGCTCTTACCCCAATTAGTTTAGTTACTTGTATACCCATGTTTTTAGAAATGTTAAATATTAATATATCAGGAGTATTATCGTTTATTCCTATTATTAATCATACTATTGTTATAAATAATATTTTAACTAGTTCTATTAATATTAATAATATACTAATAACTATAATATCTTCAATAATATATATAATAGTACTTCTACTATTTATAAATAAAATGTATAAAAGTGAAAAAATATTATTTAATTAAAAAAGATAATACCTACTAAACATATTAAAGTGTATAGTCTATACTTATATATAATAAATATGGCTGATATATTGTTATTAGACTTAAGGCTAATAACAACACTTTAAGACCTAGACTTAAAGTGAATAAAATATTAAAAAATAATTGACAAGAATAAATAATAATTATATAATAAGTATAGATTTTCTATTACTATTAGTGACAGATAGTAGATATAAATAAGTAGAAAACGGGTAGTTCCGATAAAAACTAATAAAGAGCACATTAGTGAAATAAGGTGGCACCGCGGATAATAGTATTCGTCCTTATGTAATTGATGTGTTTTTATATTATATGAAAGGAAGATGTATATGAAAAATAAATATAGAACAATTTATTGTGGTGAAGTATCCACTAAAAATATCGGTGAAGAAATAAAAGTAGCAGGCTGGTTAGAACAAAAAAGAAATCTAGGTAGTCTTGTATTTATGACATTAAGAGATGAAACAGGAGTAATTCAGTTAATAAGTGAAGATATTGATAGTTTTAAAGATATAACTAGAGAAAGTACAATGACTGTAACTGGAGTAGTAAGACATAGAGCTGAAGGTATGACTAATCCTAATATGAAAACAGGAGAAGTAGAAGTACTAGTATCTTCTTTTGAAGTACTAGGAGTAGCTCAAAATGTATTACCTTTTGAAATTAATAGAAGTACTGAAGCTTTTGAAGATACTAGATTAAAATATAGATATCTAGACTTAAGAAATCCTAAAGTACATGATAGAATACTATTTAGAACAGAAGTATTAGATTATATGAGAAAGATAATGAAAGAGATGAACTTTACAGAGATTCAAACACCAATTATAACTGCATCATCTCCAGAAGGAGCTAGAGACTTTATTGTACCATCAAGAAAGTATAAGGGAAAGTTCTATGCCTTACCTCAAGCTCCTCAAATATTTAAACAATTACTTATGTGTTCAGGATTTAATAGATATTTTCAAATAGCTCCATGTTTTAGAGATGAAGATCCTAGAAGTGATAGATTATATGGTGAGTTCTATCAATTAGACTTAGAAATGTCATTTGCTACTGATGAAGATGTTTATGCAGTAGGAGAGAGAATCTTCTACGACATATTCACTCACTTTAGTGATAAAGAGGTATCAGAGAGACCATTTAGAAGAATACCATATAGAGAAGCTATGCTTAAGTATGGTTCAGATAAACCTGATTTAAGAAATCCACTAATAATTGAAGACTTAACTGATATATTAAGTAAGAGTTCATTTGAACCATTTAAAACATCTTTAATTAGAGGTATTACTGTTAAGAATATTGATAAATCAAACTCTTGGTATAAGTCTATGGAAGAATATATGAAGAGTGTTGGAGCTCCTGCACTTGCATATATTAAAGTAAATGAAGATATGACTTTTAAATCATCTCTAGATAAGTTCTTAACTGATGAAATAAGAAAAGAATTAATAGATAAATGTAATCTAGAAGCAGGAAGTACTTTATTTGTACTAGCAGACACTAAGAATAAAATAAATAAATTAGCAGGCCTACTTAGAATTAAATTAGGTAATGAACTTGATTTACTAGATAAGAATAAATTTGAATTCTGTATTATTAATGATTTTCCTATGTATGAATATAATGAAGAAGAGAATACTTGGGATTTTGGTCATAATCCATTTAGTATGCCTCAAGGTGGATTAGAAGCTCTTACTGAAGATAATATTGAAAATGTTGTAGCATATCAATATGACTTTGTATGTAATGGTTATGAGATGGCTTCTGGGGCTGTTAGAAATCATGATATTAGAATAATGAAGAGAGCCTTTGAACTTGCTGGTTATACTGATGAAGATGTGGAGACTAAGTTTAGAAGTTTATATACAGCATTTCAATATGGAGCACCTCCTCATGCTGGAATGGCTCCTGGTATTGATAGAATATTAATGTTATTAAAAGATGAAGAAAATATAAGAGAAATGGTGGCTTTCCCACTAGGGGCTAATGGTGCTGATGCTATGATGGGTTGTCCTGGTGAAGTATTTGAAAAACAACTTAGAGAAACACATATTAAGGTTAGAGATTGATATTTATTAAGGGGGATATATGAATAATAATTTTGATTTAGTTGTAATTTATAGAAGAATAGAAAAGAAAGATGTAATTAATTATATACCAGTATATTGTGAAGTTGGTACTTATAATCAAGAGAGTGAAGTATTTACTACTACTAAAGGGAAGAAATATCATCATATGATTGAGGGAGAAGAGAATGCCTTTTTAGGTAGACTTCCTCTCTCTAGATATACTGAGGTTTATCAGAAGTCTTCACTTTTTGCTATAAAAGCAAAGACTTTACTTAATGAACATAAATATAGATATATTTTATCAGAAAGTGAAGATAATGTACCTATTATCTCACAAGTTAAGATGAATGGTGAATATAATATATTTTTAGATAGAGACTTAATAATTTTTTATAATAAATATTATCCTGAATTAGAAATTGATAATATTATTGGTAATAATGAAATGAATATTAGTGATGTTTATAAAGAACTAACTAGTAAGATAATAGGTCAAGATGAACAAATAAAACAAATATTATCTACTATATGGAAGCAATATAATAATGAAGATAAGACTTTTAATTATAATATGTTAATTAATGGTCCAGAAGGTGTTGGTAAGACTACAATCTTTAAATTACTTGAAGAATTACTTGGTATTCCTTGTGTTATTATTAATGCTAAAAGATTAGGTAGTGAAGGTTATATTGAAAATATATTATTAAATTTATTAGAAAAGACTGAATTTGATGTTGAAAGGGCTAAGACTGGTATTTTGGTTATTGATAAATTAGAAGAAATATCGACAAATAGTAAAGAAAGACATAATACTTCTAGTAAGGCTTTACAAGAAATTATTATTAATTTGATTGATGAAGGGGTATTTACTATTAATACTATTGATAATGAGAAATATCGTTTTAGTATGGATAAACTACTTATAATTGGTATTGGTAATTTTAATAATAATGAGAATCTTAGAAATACTACAGTGGGATTTAATACTGCATTAGAAGATAATACTCTTGATTCTTATGGTATTATACCTGAACTTGCTAATAAATTTCCTATTCTAATAGAAATGAATAATTTAACACTAGATGATTATATTAATATTATTAAGAATTCTACTTTAAGTTCTCTTAATACTGATAGGGAATTTTTAGGTAAAAGGAATATTAACTTAGAAATATCTGAAGAAGTTATTAATATGATAGCTAGAATAGCTTATGATAGAAAATTAGGTGCTAAGAGTATTAATGAAATACTTGAGTCTTCTCTTGCACTAGCTGAGTTTGAGATAGCTAGTAATTCTTCTTTATATGAGAGTTTGATTATTGATAAGACTACGATCAAAGATAATAAGAAATATACTTTAGTAAAGAGAAAGAATAATTAATCTTTCTTTTTCTTTTCCTTTACAGCCTATCAAAGATAGTCTTCCAAGGTATTTTTGAACCTGTAGTTTCAAAAATAAATATTTATATATTATCATGATATTGTTTGTTATAGAGACTATAACTAGGCTCTATAACACCTTCAGAGACTACAGGCTCGGAAGGAATAAAGTAAAATAATTGTCAAATATAAATAAAGCTATTTACTAATAATATAGACTATGATATAATTAAGATACCTAGAGGATACGACATCTTTAGTATAAAACCGACTAAAGATATTAATAGGGGAGCTAATATAATTTATGTGTTGAATGCTTGCTTCTAAGTAGGAATCCTAATTAAATTATTGTGCTGACCCACCTGTGACTTACGCCGCGGGTTTTATCTTACAGAGTCGGTCCGTCTGGGCTTTTTTTATATAGATTTTGTGATATACTAATAATGGTGATGAGAAGTGGAAATAAAAAATAATACTATATATACTAATGACTTAGTAAAAGAATTTTTAAGAGTATATTATTTTGATAAAATAAAAACAATTAGAATAATTATGAATATATTGATAGCAGTATTAGTAGTTAGATTCTTCTTTTTAGATAATACTACTACTATGGATATAATTACTTTTATATTTGGTTTATTTGGTATCATAGAATTAAATACAAATATGTTACCATATACTAATTATAAAAGATTAGAAAAAAGAAAAGATAGTATTCTAAATACTAAGATAAAATATCTATTTAAAGAATATAATTTTATGATAGATAATGGTAAAGAAGAATATATAAATTATAAAGATTTATATAAAGTAATTGAAAGAGATAATACCTACTACTTATATATAAATAAATATAAAGCTTTTATAGTAAGTAAAGAAGGTATTAGTAAGAATAATATAGAGAAATTAAGTAATAATTTAAAAGATAAAGTATCCACCTATAAATATATAAAATAATGTTTGATAGAACAATAGCTTTAATAGGTCAAGATAATTTAGATAAAATAGAGAGTAAACATATTCTTATAATTGGAGTAGGTGGAGTAGGTGGATATGCAATAGAAGCTCTTATTAGAAGTGGTATTCATAATATAACATTAGTAGATTATGATAACATAGATATATCTAATATCAATAGACAAATGATAGCTAAAGAAAGTAATGTAGGCAAATTAAAAGTAGAGGCTTGGAAAGAAAGAATTAATGAAATAAATAGTAGTGTTTTAGTAAATACTTTACCACTTAAAATAGATGAAAATAATATTGATACATTATTTAGTGATAAGTATGACTATATAATAGATGCTTGCGATACTGTTATAGTAAAGAAATTACTTATCAAGAAATGTCATGAAAAGAATATTAAATTAATTACAGTATGTGGTATGGGTAAGAAGTTAAATCCTAGTCTAGTAAAAATATGTGATATCAAAGATACTTCATATGATCCACTAGCTAAAAGTATTAGAAAATATGTCAAAGATGAAAAAATAAGAGGTAAAGTACCTGTAGTATTTTCTATTGAAGAACCTAAGAAGAATGATAAGAATTTAGTATCTTCAATGATGATGGTCCCCGCTACTGCTGGTATAAATGCTGCTTATTATGTAATAAATGATATTATAAAATAAAAGATAAGAAGAATCAAATTAACGATTCTTCTTTTACATAGTATCTAATCGATTTATTATCTCTTTATATATTCTTTCATTCTTATTATCTTTAGGAATGTAGTATCTACTGCCAAGAAGGTTATCAGGTAAATATTGTTGTCTTACATAATCATTTTTATAATTATGTGGATACTTATATTCACTAGATGGATTCTTCAAATGATTAGGAACATCTCCTATATTCTTAGTACGAATATCTTCAAGGGCTTTATCAATAGCCATTTCAGCACTATTACTTTTAGGTGATAAAGTAAGTTCTATTACTATTTCTGATAATACAATCCTAGCTTCTGGTAATCCTAGTCTTAGGGCAGCATTAATCGCAGCATCTACTCTTGGACCCATACTTGGATTAGCAAGGCCAATATCTTCATAAACAATAACGGATAATCTTCTTACAATAATGTCTAAGTCTTCAGCATCAATTAATCTAGCTAAATAATGAAGAGCAGCATTAACATCACTACCACGAATAGATTTTTGAAAAGCTGAAATTACATTATAATAACCATCAGCGTTCTTATCAAATAAACTATTAGTTCTATTACTTATTTTAGTTAAAGTATCTAAAGTAATATTTTTATCTTCAGTAGAGTAGTATGCTACTTCAAGTGTATTATAAGCATATCTTAAATCAGTACCTGATATACTAGCTAAATAGTTCTTTGCTTCATCAGTAATAGTTAAACCTTCTAAATAATTAGATTCTATAGCTTTATCGATACCTTTCTTAATATCATCACTAGTTAAATCTTTAAGTTCAAATAATTGGCAACGACTTCGAATAGCAGGATTAATAGCATGATATGGATTAGAAGTAGTCATACCAATTAAAGTAATAATACCGGATTCAAGATAGGGCAAGAGAATATCTTGTTTATCTTTATTTAATCTATGTATTTCATCCACTATTACAATTAAACCATCATATAATTTTGCTTCTTCAATAACTGTATCAAAATCTTTCTTATTATTTACAACAGCATTAAGATTACGATATCTCATACCAAGTTCTTCCGCTATTGCAGTAGCTATACTTGTCTTACCAATACCTGGATGGCCATATAAAATCATTGAAAATAATTTCTTATTTTTAACCAAATTATATATAACTTTATTTTCTCCTACTAAATGTTCTTGACCAATAATATCTTTTAAAGATTTTGGTCTTAATTTAATTGATAATAATTCTTCCATAACATCACTATTCCTTTATAATAAAATGAAGATAGCTCATAAAGAACTATCTTCAACGGACTATTTAAGTCTTTGTTTATTAATTCTTCATTATTAATTATATATCTTATATTTATTAGTTAAACTTAATACTCTTTTCTTTTCTCTATCTAAAACTCTATCATTATTGTAGTTATTTAATACATTATATATAATATCTCCAATAGTAATAAAGTCTTCTTCTTTTAATCCTCTTGTAGTCATTGCAGGACTTCCTATACGAATACCACTTGCTTTCATAGGGCTAAGTGTTTCATTAGGTATAGTATTTTTATTAACTGTAATATGTACTGAATCTAATATTTCTTCAGCTTCTTTACCAGTAATACCAAGTGAATTATATACATCTAATAATATTAAATGATTATCAGTACCACCAGAAATAACAATCATACCCTTACTAATTAAATAATCAGATAAAGCTTTAATATTTTTAAGTACTTGTTCTTGATAGGTTACAAATGATGGCTGTAATGCTTCATAGAAACATTGTGCTTTAGCAGCAATTACATGCATAAGTGGTCCACCTTGAATACCAGGAAAAATAGTTTTATTTATTTTCTTTATAATCTCTTCATTATTAGTAAGAATAATACCACCTCTAGGGCCTCTTAAAGTTTTATGAGTAGTAGAAGTAACTACATCAGCATAATCAACGGGATTCATATGAAGATGGGCTGCGACTAAACCGGCAATATGGGCCATATCTACAAATAAGTAAGCATTAACTTCGTCTGCTATTTCTCTAAATTTTTTAAAATCAATACTTCTAGAGTAGGCACTAGCTCCCGCTATTATCATTTTAGGTTTTGTTTTTAAAGCAATTTCTCTAATGTTATCATAATCCAAATAACCAGTATCAGGATCCACTTTATAATCAACAATATTATAATCTATACCACTAAAATTAAGAGGATGACCATGAGTTAAATGACCTCCATCAGATAAATTCATTCCCATAACAGTATCACCATGATTAAGTAATGCTCTATATACAGCCATATTTGCTGAACTACCACTATGAGGTTGTACATTAGCATATTTACATCCAAATAACTTACATACATATTCAATAGCTAAATTTTCAACTATATCAACATTCTCACATCCACCATAATATCTTTTACCTGGATATCCTTCAGCATATTTATTAGTAAATACACTACCTTGTAATTCTAATATATCTTTAGAAACATAGTTCTCACTAGCAATAAGTTCTATGTTATCATTTTGTCTTTTTTCTTCCTTTAATAAAGCTTCTTTTATTAATTTATCCATTTATATCAACTCTCTTTCTTCTTTTATATTATAACTTATTTATAAGTTAAAGTAAATAAGTATTTTTAATTAAAGATATTTTGGTGAAAAGTTAAAAATTAAGATTTTTCTTTTAAAAAATATGTAAAATAGATAAAAGTATGTTAAAATAGTTAATAGAGTTGTTATAGGAGTGATTAAAATGATAAATTCTAAAGTTACAAATATTAATAACATACGTAAAAAGACTATTCCATATATGCTTTCATGGATTATCTTTTATTCATGGTTAGTTATGTTTTTTACTTGGTGGATTAATAATTTTAAAAATAATTATATATTTGATGAAAATAGAATATCTATTTTATCATGTTTGTTATTATTAATAATACCTATAATATCGTATTTAACAATACCAGATAAATTTAAAAAGTATTTCAAAGTAGGGGGAATAGGAAGTTTAATTATTATAGTATCTTACTATATATTTAATACTATTCAAACTATTAGTATAATAAAAAATATTATATATATATTACCATTATTCATTGGACTTACTTATGCTGGGTTATTACAAAGTTATATATACATTATGAATAATACAGAAAAGTTTTTTACTATAATTTTTGGAAATTTTCTTCTTATGATTTTATCTATTTTAAATTATTATGATATCATAAATATTAATAATAATTATATATTTTTTATAATGATGTTAATATCATCGTTATTACTTATGATAAAATTTAATATTAAGGATTATAAAGATGAAGAAGAAAAGTATTCTATCAATACTCCTAAAACATCAAAAATATTATATATATCATTATTAATAAATTGTATATTTTTAGTATTTTGTAGAGGGGTAGGAAGAGCGTTTGTATTACTTGCTAATGATATGTATACATTTAATTTAGAAATATATTACTATTTAGGTGGATTAGTTGGATGTATAATATTAATTATTTTATATAGGAATTTTGAAAAATGTAATATTTTAACTTGGAATATAGTCTTTGGTTCATTTATTTTTGCCGCTATTTTATATATGTATCCAGCAACAGAATTTATAAAAGATATGTATGCATTTATATTAGGAATAGGTATATTAATGGGAATATGTAGTATGTATTATACTCTTGGAGTAATTAGTAAAAAATATTGGGATTTTACGTATACAAGATTTAATATTTTAATAATTGATATCTTAGGATGTGGTTTAGGTACCTTTTTAGGTAATTATATATATAGTGCTGGTAGTAATACATTTAATATGATAATATTAACTATTTCTGTTATTATGATGATAATATTACTTATTATTTCACCAATTTTATTAATTACCTATTTTAATGATAAATGGGATGAAGATTCAACAAAAGCAATAATTGATAATTATAATATTAGAAAGTTTAGTAAATATAATTTTACATCAAAAGAAATAGAAGTATGTAATTATATGCTTCAAAGTTTAACTGTTAGGCAAATAGCCGCTAATATGAATATTAGTGAAAATACTGTTAAGTTTCATAAAAAACAAATATTCAAAAAATTAAATATAAATTCTAAAGAAGAATTTAATAATATTTTAAATAATGGATAACCTACTTATAAGGGTAGAGAACAGCCTACCCTAAAAGGTAGGTTGTTTTTTATATAAAAAAGATTTAAAATTAAAGCATAAAATTAATATAGAGGAACATATCATATATATGCTTTCTTTAAATAATGGAGGTGTAATAAAAGAAAATAAAAAAGATATATATACAATAATAAATAATAATAAATAATAATAATAAAATAAAAAAAGATAGGAGAAATAAATATGGAAAAAAATAGAACAGGACAAATAATAACAATAATAGCATTAATAGTAGGAGTAGTAGGATTATCAATAGGCTTTGCTGCCTTTTCAAGTGCACTTAATATTCAAGCAAGTGCTAATGTAAAACCGGATAGTAACACAATGAATGTAGATTTTTCTAGTTCAATGGCAGCAGTAGAAACAAATGATATTATTCCAACAACAGTACCAGAAGCTGGAATAGAAAGTACTGCTGCTAAAATAGATAATACATCAGATCCTACAATTAAAAATTTAAGTGCTACATTTACTGAACCAGGACAAAAAGCAGTATATGAATTTTATGCATTTAATACTGGTGAATTAAAAGCTTTTTTAAAAAGTATAGTATATGAAAATGTAACCGGTGAAACTAGTAATAAAATATGTACAGCCGTGCAAGGTGGAAATACCGCTACTGAAACATTAGTACAAAAAGCCTGTGAAAAAATATCAGTCACAGTAGCAGTAGGAGACTCTGTTTCAACTACTAGTGGTATAGCATCTATTTCTGATCATGCATTAGAAAAAAAGACTAGTGAAAAAATAACAGTTACTTTAGAATATGCAGCAGATGCTGAAAGAGTTGACGGTGATTTTACTGTTTCGTTTGGTAATATTATTTTAAATTATAGTTCTGCCAATTAAAAAATGACACGGTAAAATAACCGTGTCAATTTAAGATAGGAGAATAAAATGAAAAAAAGTTATATTAAAATAATAATTTTGCTTTTAATTTTTAGTATATTATTTATTTTAAATATTTTTACTTTTAAAATATTAGATCAAATAAAATTAGATATTATATTATTACTAATATTTGTATTAACATATATAACATTAGGTTTTGAAAAAGATAGACATCGTTATACTAAAGATGTAATTCTAGAAATAACAATAATTTTAATATCCTTTTTTATATTATACTATTTATTTGGTATATTAGTAGGATTTGCACAAAATGCTAATTATTATACATATAAATCATTAATAAATATTATTCTTCCAATTATAATATTTATACTAATAAAAGAAGTTTTAAGATATCAATTATTAACTAAGGCTAGTGAATCTAAAATAATAACAATATTAATATGCATATTTTTTATAATAATAGACAATGTTATAGCTTTTTCTATACATAATATCAATATTAATAAAGAAACCTTTTTGTTAATATCCTTAATATTCTTACCTTCTATAACTGAAAATATTCTATGTACTTATTTAAGTCTAAAATTTGGATATAAACCATGTATCTTTTATTTATTAATTATAAATATATATAAATATTTTGCTCCTATAATTCCTAATCCCAACGAATATTTATATTCAATAATATTTCTTATTTTACCATTAATAATATTTAAAAAAATAAAACAATTAACTGAAATGGAACAAAATGAATTAAACTTATTAATAAAAAGCAAATCAAGGAAATTAGAACTTATAATAATTGTTCCACTAGTGTTAATAGTAACTTCTATGGTATATGTAATATCAGGTTATTTTAGATACTATATGGTAGCAGTAGCTAGTGGTTCTATGGAACCAAAGCTTTCAAAAGGAGATGTAGTTATTATAGATAAAAATTTTGATAAATGTAATAAAGGAGATATTATTGCTTATTATTATGAAAAAAAGATAATAATTCATAGGGTATATAAAATAATAAAAACAGATGATGAATATTTTATATATACTAAAGGAGACGCTAATAATAATTATGATAATTATAAAATAACAAATGATATGATAGTAGGTATAGTAAAATTTAAAATACCATTAGTAGGCTATCCTACAGTTTTACTTAATGAGAGGTGGTAATAAATAATGAAAAGAAAAAATAAGAAAAATACTAAAAAAATTTATATTCCATTTTTTGGTAGAATTATTTTTTGTACATTATTTTTTGTTGTATTACTTTTAATAGGAATAGAATTCATAATCAATTCTTTAAAAATAGAACATAAAGAACAATTATATTTTAAAGAAACAGGTAATGTTACATATTCGGTATGTCTTATGAAGAATGACTTTTTTGAAGAAGAATGTTTAAATCCAAACATGACATATATTGCTAGTTTAATTAAAAATATTTCATTAAATTTTAATTATCAACTTACAAGTAATAAAAATGATTTAATAAAAAACATGGATTATGAAATACTTGCAAAGTTAATAATAAAAAATAATGAAACATCTGCTAAATATTTTGAAAAAGAATATATCTTACAAGAAAAGACTAATACGGATATAACAAAAGAAGATAGTACTTATACTTTAAATAAAAAAGTAAATATAGATTATGAATATTATAATAATGTTGCTAATAAATTTAAAGCACAATATGGAGTTGATTTTGAAAGCTACTTAGAGGTATCATTAAATATTTATAACGATACTAATGCTTATTATAATATACCAAATTCTGGAAGAGTAATAGTTCAAATACCATTATCACAAAAAGCTATAGAAATTAAACTAGATACTCAAGAAATAAATAAAACTCAAAACAAAACATTAACAACAAAAGATTTTAATGTAGAAAATTGGTTACGTTTAATATTAGGTATAATATTCATATTATTTTCATTTTATTTTATATCATCATTATTTTATTTAATTCGTACTTGTAAAACAAAAAACAATCCATATGATAAATATATAAAAAAGATTTTAAAAGAATATGATCGTTTAATAGTGGAAACTTCTACATTTCCAACATTAGAAAATTACAATATATTAAAAATAAATAATTTTAATGAATTAATTGATGTTAGAGATAATCTAAGATTACCAATAATGTATTATGTAGTAATTAAACATGAAAAAGCTCACTTTTATATTCTTCATGAAAATAATTTATATTTATATACTTTAAAAAATGCAGATATAAAAAAGAAAAAATAATATTATAACAATTAGGAATACTTTTTATTTGGAGGTAAATATATGAAATTAAGAAAGAAAAAAATATTAACAAAAAAGAATAATTATATTTATCTATATATCTGTATTTTTATATTAATTTTATTTTTAAGTGTTGGCTTTTCAGCCTATAATAACAAGCTATCTATAGATAATATTAGTTCTATAGTTAGAGTAGATAAAGATATTCGAGTAACTAATGTTAATATTAATGAGGTAAATTCCGCTAGTGGTTATTATGAAGATTATAATGTTACAAGTATTTCTGGAGATGTAAAATTAGATAATAAGGATTCATATATTATATATGAAGTAACTATTTATAATTTAGGTAATGTTCCGATGGGTATAAGTAGTGCATCTATAAATAATGATAATTTAAAATATGAATTTATTGATTATAATTTAAAAGAAGCACTTTGTGAAAACGATAAATGTACATTAGGAATAAAGAAAAAAATTAAAATTAAAATATCATATAAAGAAGATGCTAATATTAATGAGGTAACTAATCACTTTACTTTAAGTTTCAATTTTGGTAGAATTTTTAATATTACATATTTTAATATACCAAATAGTAATAATTTTCCATCAAAAATAATAGAAGGGGATAATTTAGATATAAATATTATCAATAATACAGATTATTTTTTAAAAGTATATATGAGTAATCGATTATTAACAGAAGGTACTGATTATCAATATATTAATAATAATTTAGTAGTAACTAATATTAATGGGGACATAAAAATATATTTTAAAATGCCAATATGTCAAAGGGCAACAGTTCTTCATACTGAAGAATGTAAAGGAAATTATTGTAATGGTATGGGTTATAAACCAGGTGGAGCAATGGGTTCTAGCACAATAACATACGGTTCATTAGGAACCACTGGAGAATTAAAATCAGGCGATGCCTTCGACTGTGACGTAAATGGTGATGGTATATATGACTCCGAAACTGAAAGATTCTACTATGTTAAAGACTTAAAAAATAATGATAATATAGCAGTATTAATATATTATAACAATGTAAGTAATGGAACTCCTAGCAATGATATGTACTATCAATATTATACAATTGCTGAAAACTGGCATGGACCATTAAATGCAATGAGCCAGCTACCAACAACAGCACAGTGGAAAAATGTAAAACTATCACAAACTAGCAGAAAACTTGTAAATGAATATGGAACAACAAGTTCAAAAGATGGACACAGCTATCCAGAAACTCTAGACTATTCAAATTATGCTGCTCGCCTATTAACAATGGCTGAAGTAAAAAAACTAACAACAGCTTATATCCCGTCTTGGAAAAATGGAGAATTGGATGCCCATCTATATCTAGTCGAAAATACAAATTTTTCCAAAAAAGATAACTCAAAATTTGATGGATACTGGCTAGAAACACCAAGAAACACTATGTCTAATCATGGCTGGATAATCTACGCTACTGCAAGAAGAGTCCATAGTATAGAAGTTCAGCGAACCGACGTATTAGTCGGAGTTAGACCAGTAATTGAAGTATCAAAAAATGATATTTCGTATTAAAAAAATTTATGCTATAAATAGAATTAAAAATATTAGATGACAATAAAGAATTGACAAATGTTTAAAAATATAGTACAATCATATTGTGCTTATTGCACTATAGTTAATTAAAAGCGGTGTATCCAGCCATAAGTGGAAGCTAAAAAAGGAAATTAGAGACTAAACTCTAATTTTTATTTAAGGGGAAAATTATATGTATAAAAGTGTTGAATATAAGTTTAAAAAAAATAGTATATACAATAAAAAAATTATAAGACTTTTTATAATATATGTAGTGGTATTTGTATGTCTTTTTATAGTAATGACTGATTTAAAATTACCACTTTTAGTAATAATGTTTTCTCCTTTAATTTATCTTGCTTTATCAATAATAATAGAACTAACTGTGTTTGATAAAATTAATATTTTTAAAAAAGGTTCTATAACAAACTATATAAAAACAATGGACAATGAGGAATTATCAACCTTAAGAGAAATTCTTAAAGAAAATAACTTATATAATGAAAAAATAATAAAAGATTTAATTGAACATTATAGAAGCTTAATTTCTCCTAAAATAAGTAAGTTTAATATTATTGAAGTACTTTCTATAGCAATTCCCACTATCTTCAGTGTATATGAAGTGATAGATTTGGATGGGAATATACAAAAACTAACTTCAATAATAATTATTATTTTATCGGTAATAATACTATACTTTTTTTATAATGAATTAAAAAATACTATTATAATGTTAAAAGGTGAAGAAAATATTTATGAAAGATTAGAAGATTTGTTAAGTAGTTTATATATTGAAATAATAAATGATAATAATGTTAAAGTAAAGAAGAAAAAAAACAAGTAGATTATTCATAATAATCTATTTTTTTGTATATAGTTATTACTTATATATAATAGATATGTAGATATATTAACTAAAGACTTAATATAAGGCTTTAGTTAACACTAATAAGACTTACATAGTAAGGCTTATAGTGAATAAATAAATGTAAAATAACTGTTATTAAGTTTACTAAAATAATAATAAATGATATAATTTATATGAGAGTAGGTAATATGATAAAGATAGATAATTTAAAACTAAGTAAAAAAAATAAAGATATATTAAGTGAATATAAGATAGAATTAACCGCTATTAAATTAAAGAAGATAGATACAACAGTAGAATCTTATATTGAAGATATATATAAATATTTAGAATATATAGAAGGAAAGAAACATATAAATAATGCTTTGAATATTAAAGAAGAAGATATAATTGATTATCTTACATACTTAGATAAAGATAATTATGAAAAGACTAGTATTGTTAGAAAGATAGTATCTATAAAGTTATTTCATAAATATCTAAGTGAAAAATATCATATAGAAGATATAAGTATTAAGATAGATAAACCTAGAGTAAGAAGAAAATTACCTAATATTCTCTCAATAGAAGAAGTAGATAATTTATTAGATATAGAATTAAATAATGCTTTTGATTATCGAAATAAAGCTATGCTTGAACTTATGTATTCTTCAGGACTTAGAGTAAGTGAGTTAGTAGATTTGAAATTAAAAGATATTGATTTAGATAATGGTTATGTTAAATGTTTTGGTAAAGGAAGTAAAGAAAGAATAGTTCCAGTAGGAGAACTAGCAGTAGAATACTTAAAGAAATATATCTACGAATATCGAGATAGTATGAAGAAAGGTTATTATACTGAGAATATATTCTTAAATAATCATGGTAAAAGGATAAGTAGACAAGGTTTCTTTCTTATTATAAAAGATATAGCTAAACAAAAGAATATTGATAAGAATATAACTCCACATATGTTAAGACATTCTTTTGCTACTCATTTATTAAATAATGGAGCAGATCTTCGTACTATTCAAGAAATGTTAGGACATTCTAGTATTACTACTACTCAGATATATACAAATGTTAGTACTGATATATTAAAAGAAAATTATGAATTATATAAAAGGAGAGATTAAATATGGAATTAAATAGATTAATGTTTAGAGAATATGATATAAGAGGTATATGGAATGAAGATATTACTGAAGAGATATCATATTATATAGGTAGAGCTTATGCTACTAAATTACTAAGTTTTGGTAAAAATAAAATGATTGTAGGTTATGATAATAGATTATCTAGTCCGATAATTGAAGAAAAATTAGTAAAAGGATTAACTGAGGGAGGAGTAAATGTTGTTAGACTTGGTTTAGTAACTACTCCTATGTACTATTATGCTTGGGATAAACTAAATATTCATGCTGGTATTATGATTACCGCTTCACATAATCCTAAAGAATATAATGGCTTTAAAATGAGTTATAATGGTATTCATAATATGTTTGGTAAAGATGTAAGTGATTTATATTATGTAATAATAAATGGTATATATTCTGAAGGAAATGGTACGATAGAATATGCTGATATTAAGGAAGACTATGTTAAGATGATACATAATCATATTGATATGGGTAATAATAAATTAAAAGTAGTATATGACTGTGGTAATGGTACTACTAGTATAGTTGCTCATGATATCTTTAAAAGTAATGAATATATAGAATATATTCCTCTATTTGATGAGTCTGATGGAACTTTTCCTAATCACCATCCTGATCCTGCGGTAGAAGAGAATCTAAAACAACTAAAAGAAAAGGTACTTGAAGTAAAAGCTGACTGTGGTATTGCCTTTGATGGTGATGGCGACAGAGTAGGGGTAGTGGATAATCAAGGTAATATGATACCAATAGATAAATTTATGATAATAATATGGAGAGATATTTATAATAAAGTAGCTAAAAAAGAAGGTTTCTTTGATGTTAAATGTTCTAAGGCTTTAAAAGATGAATTAATTAAATTAGGTGTTAAACCAGTAGAAACTAGAACAGGAAACTCTTATACTAAAAAAATATCTGTTGAGAATGATTATCCATTTGGTGGAGAAATGTCAGGACATTTATATTTTAGAGATAAATTTATTGGTAATGATGATGGTATATATGCTGGTTTAAGATTAGTAGAAATTTTATCTAAAACTAATAAGAAATGTACTGAATTACTAGATAATATCCCAGTATATTATTCTACTGATGAAAATAAAGTTCCAGTAGAAGATGCTATTAAAGATAAAATAGTAAGTAGAGTAGAGGAGTATGCTAAAGAAAAAGGTTATAACTATCTTACTATTGATGGTGTTAAAGTATTATATGATGATGGTTTTGCTTTAGTTAGAAAGTCTAATACTACTCCTAATATAACAACTAGATATGAAGCTAAAACTAAAGAAAGATTAGAAGAAATTACTAATGAATATAATTCTTTATTAGATAAATTAAGAGAAGAAGAGTAATTATAAACAAGTACTATAAAGAAAAAGAAGAGTAGGTAACCCTATTCTCCTTTTTCTTCAAAATTATTAGTACTATTTTTCTTAGTACAATGACAATTATCTTTATGACAATCACAAGACATATCAGTATCTAAATTAACATCATTACAATGACAATCAAAATTATTAGATTTAGTCTTAGTCTTATTATCTTTGTTTTTCTTACTCATTTTAATTACCTCCAATAATAGTATTTACTAAATTAATTATATTATACTTATATTCTCTTTTTTATAGAAGTTAACATAATATTAATTATAGGAAGTAAGATATTTGATTAAAAGTAATATAGTTGTTAACCTTAAATTACCATATAAAATAAGGCTTTAGATAGTATTTCTCTTTTTATATTACATATAATATTATTATAGATAAATATTATTTATTTTATAAAAAAATTAACTATATAATTATTTATTTATATTATTATACAGTTAATTAATTATATACGTTCTAATTTAATTTGAGATGGATAATTAACCATCTACTTATTAATAAATTCATTTAAATAACTATTAAATATACTACTATAGTTCTTCCCTATTTTTAGTAAAAATTAAAGTAGGGGACTTAAATTAAAATTTTTGAGCCATAATCTCTGCTATTTTATCTAGAACTTCACTAGCATTACTTTTATCTATTTCATCATATCCTAGTTCTCTTAAGGCTCTTATTTTAGCAGTATTTAATTCTTGTGTTCTAGTTAATTTTTCTTCTTTTTTGCTATTTAACATAGCTTCCCATCTACGATGTGATTCGGTAAGTTTAGTACGAGAAGCTCCCCCATTACTATATAATGTCATAGCAGAGTACATAATGCTTTCTAATATATATTGATTATTTTCATCGAAAGCAAATTTATTGGGATCAGTATAACCAAAATTCTTAGAGAAATATCCTAGAATGTATTTTAATTCTTTAGTAGTATTTAAGTTTTCAATAAAGTGATGGACATACTCAACAGTAGTATAGGCCTCCCCTTCTCTACCTTTATTCTCAATAAGTATATTCTTAAGCATTTGGCTAATTTCACCAATTAACATTATTTCATCTTTTTTAAGACCACCTAAGTCAATAAATTCTTCTTTTTTAGGAGTACTCTTCTTTGTATCAAATATCTTACCTCCTACTCTCTGAAGATAATCATTTGTTATATTTATGTCTAATATTTCTCTTTCTGATGCAACGTCAAGTAAATCAAATAGTAGTTGACACTTCTCATTAGGAAGTTTAGATAAATCGTCACCATCAAAATAATTGTAAACCATCTGTCTTGATACTCCTAAATACTTTGATAGGTTTACTTTGGAAATATTAGCCTTTTTTAATATTAAATTAACTTTCTCGACAACATTCATTGTTAGTCATCCTCCTATTGTTTATAATTATTTATAACTTTACATTTACAATTATATCATACTATATGTAAAATTACTAGTGCTTTTTTATTTTTTTCTTTATTTATAAGATATTATTTACTTATATATAATAGATGTGGATGACATATTATTTTTAGATTACAAGCTAAAAATAACACTGTAAGATTATAGCTTACAGTGCCTTAATTATTATTTTACTTCTTTAATTATACCTCCACCTAGACATATATCTTTATCATATAGAACACAGAATTGTCCAGGAGTAACTGCCTTAGATCCTTTATAACTAAGTAATAAATTATTATTATCTAAGTATTTTACATTAATATCTATATCTGATTGACGATATCTAAATTTACAAGTACATTTACTAGGTCTTTTATCAGTTAAATAATTAAATTCTTCTATAACAGCAGTACTAGAATATAAATACTTATTATCATCTCCTACTGCCACATATAATATATTTTTATCTAAATCTTTTTTTACAACAAAAGTTCTATCTTTAGTACCACCAATATTTAATCCTCTTCTTTGACCAATGGTATAATACATAAGGCCAATGTGTTTACCAAGTATTTCGCCTGTATCAATATTAACTATATCACCAGGAATATTGGGTAAATAATTTTCTAGAAACTGAGTAAAATTTCTTTCTCCAATAAAACATATACCAGTAGAATCTTTTTTACTAGCGGTAACTAAACCATATTCTCTAGCAATCTTTCTAACTTCTGGTTTTTCTATTTCACCTAGAGGGAATAAAACATCTTTAAAAATATCTTTATTAACATATGCTAAGAAGTATGATTGATCTTTATTCTTATCTACTGCTTTAGCTAGTTTACCATCAATTAATCTAGCATAATGACCAGTAGCAATATAATCTGCTCCTAGTTTTTTTGCTTCTTTAACAAATAAATCAAACTTTATATATTTATTACACATAACATCTGGATTAGGAGTTCTACCTTTTTTTAGTTCTTCTAAGAAATAAGTAAAGACGAAATCCCAGTATTCTTTAACAAAATCTACTCTATGTAATGGAATATTTATCTTCCTGCATACTTCTAAGGCATCATTATAATCTTGTTCTTGAGGACATATATTATTATTTAAATTTGGATTACCTAGATAATCGTTATTAATAGTACTATCCCAATTACGCATAAATAAGCCTATGACATTATAACCAGCTTTCTTTAATAGGATAGCCGCTACTGAGGAATCTACTCCTCCTGACATACCAATAACTACTGTTTTCATGGTTAATCACCTCACTAGTAGTCATTATATCACATTTTATTATTTAAATAAATAGTTTTATTACTAATTTTAATAATGATGGTACTAGGAATCCTTCTGTTAATGATGATATTAGTATTAATATTATACACAATATTAGTAATAAGAAGTATTTCTTTATAAATTTTTTCATATTATAATTTTTTTCTTTTAAAAAGATTATCTTCCATAGGTTTATTGTAAATAGCACTGAGTATACTCCTAGTAATAGACATACTAATATATTTATTATACTAGTAGGAAAAGCATAGATAAAAGCAGCTAATAGGCCTTTATATTTATATACTAAGAAGAATGAAGATAAAGAAAAACCTACAATAAAACCTTTTAAATATATCATAAATATATTAATAATTATTCCAATAATAGACATTCCTAGTATCCATACTAAGATAACAAATATTATATTCTCAATAAAAGCATTCTTAAAAGCCTCTATATTATTTATATTATTAGTATTTATATTAGTGAAGAATGTATTAATCTTTTCTATTACTAAGTTACGATCAGTATCTTTTAATACTACTAGAAATAATGATCCAGATATTATTCCTAATATTATTATAAACATTATAAAAGTATTTACTTTCTTATCTGGTATAATTATAGCTAGTCCTCTATTTAATTTCTTATTCATATTATCACCACTAAATTATATTAATAGATATTGAAAATATGACTAATATTTGATACAATTATATTAGAGGTGTATAGATTATGAGTAAAAAGAAAAAGAAGCAAAATCTAAGTAATAGAATATTTGCTTACATTATGCTTTTCTTAGCAGTAGCTTTCTCTTTAACTACTGTATTATCATTTGTACTTAGATAATAAGTACTTTTTTTATTGCCTCTTAAACCTTAAGTAAACTTAAGTTTTCCGAGGTATTTTTATGCCTAAGGTCATAAAAATAATAATTTATTTAACAAATAGATATAATAGTCCAATAAATACTATAAAAGATATAGCTCCTAGTAAGATATAAGAAACAAAGCCACTAGAACCTACGAGTGATTCTTCTCTCTTACGAGGTTCTTTTTTCTTTTCTTCGATAGTCTTTTTAGCCAAGTTATCAAATGTTTCTAATTCCATTTCTACTGTTTTTTCAATTGTAGGCTCTGTATTCTTACCTACTACAAAATTCATATTAGGAGTTTCTATAACATTATAATTACTATATGAACCATTATCTTTTACTAAATCTAGGATTGTTTTATATTCAATTCTATTGTTATATCTAGATACAAACCAATTAGTGAATTTCTTAAATGAATCATTATTAATAACATAGATACTATTATTTACTTTTACATTATTCTTAGTTAAAAACATATAAGCATTATTAAAAATAACTCCTAAATATCTATCTACTATCTGATACATTTCTAAATCTTCTACTACTCTAATTCTATCTAAAATATTATTATAAAATACTGGTAATATTAATGTTATGTTATAGTTATCTAAATTCTTATAATAATTAATAAGTTCATTAGTAACTACTTCTAATGAATTTTTTGTTAAATCATAACTATCATAATTACTTTTTAATCTAATTGATATATTGGTATTATCATATTCTTTATAAGGAACTAATATATAAAAGCTAACATTAGCATCACTTAAATAATATATATTATGTTTTTCTAAACTACATATTAAGGTTTCTTTCATGTTATCCTCCTACTCTATATAAAATTATATCAAAAAAAAGATAACTTGTCATTACCTTTTTATAAATTTATAAAATAAACTTCATTAACATGAAGAGAACTCCTATTAAGAAGAAGATTATTAAATATTTAGTGTTATTATATCTTCTGGCGGTTGGTAGTAGTTCACAGAAGGATATCTGGAGCATAATACCCGCTATTAGGGAGAATAAGATACCTAGTATTAGATCATTCATAATATTTTTTAAAAAGATATAAGCAAGGAAAGCTCCAAACGGTTCAGATAATGCTGATACTCCTGTATATAAAAGGGCTTTCTTTTTATTATTTGTACTATAATATATTGGTACTGAGATACTTATTCCTTCAGGTATATTATGCATAGCTATCGCTATAGCTAGTGATATACCTAGAGTAATATCACTATTTGTTGCTACAAATGTTGCTATACCTTCAGGTATATTATGTAAAATAATTGCTATCATTGATATAAATCCTACTTTATATAGCTTTTTATCACTACTAATGGATGGTTTATCTGGTAAGTAGTAATCTATTAACATAGATATTATAATACCAAGGAGAATTCCTAAAAAGGATATAATAATAGTACTGATGTTATTTATATTATCTCTTAATAAATTAATAGATTCGGGTATTAGATCTGTTATTGATACACAAATCATTACTCCTGCGGCAAAAGATAAAGAAGATAAAACTATTTTATTATTATCTTTCTTTTTAATAAAGATAAAGATAGTACCAAGCATTGTGGATAAGCCCGCTAATACGGTAAGTAAAAAAGCATAGAAAGTATTATTCATATTATCACCTATTTAAGTATATGAAAAAACTTCTATTATATAATAGAAGCTATAACCATTCATGGTTTTTCTTAATATATATTCTTTTAACTATAGATACAATAGTAAAATATAATACTAATAATAATATTAAATATATATAGAAGTTAAATGGTAATATTTCAAAATGAAAGTTAGTAATTTTATGCATTACTAGTGGTGTGATAATAGTTAAGATACCAGAAAAGATTGTTAAACCTGCTAGTACAGGAGATATATTTGATTTTTCATAAATATGTTTAGAAGTTCTAACATTATAAATAATCATTAATTCTGTGATTAGAGATGTAATAAACCAAGCTGTTTGAAAATAACTAGCTTTTTCTATACTATTATATCCTAATACATACCAAAAGATTATAAAAGCAATTACATCAATAATAGAACTAGTAATACCCATAACTATCATATATTTAGATATACCATTAGTATTCCATTTTTTTGGAGATTTAATAAATTCATCATCTACATTATCATATGGTATACCTATCTGAGAGAAATCATAAATAAAATCTTGAAATAACATTTGAATTGGTAATAGTGGTAAGAATGGTAAAAAGATACTAGCTATCATAATACTAAAGACATCACCAAAGTCTGCACTTAAAGCCATTTTCATATATTTAATTATATTACCATATACTTTTCTTCCTTCAATTACTCCATCACATATTACTTTTAAACTTTTTTCTAAAAGAATCATATCACTAGATTCTTTAGCAATATCCGTAGCACCATTAACTGATAGTCCAATATCGCTTTCTTTTAAGGATGGGGCATCATTGATACCATCACCCATATAACCTACTACATGGTTATTTTCTCTTAATATTCGGACAATTCTTTCTTTCTGAATTGGATTTAATCTTGCAAAGACATCTACTTTTTCTACTACTTTAGATAAGGATTTATCACTTAATTTATCAATATCACTACCTAGATATATCTTTTCACTATTTATACCCGCTAGTAGGCATACACTCTTAGTAGAATAAGGATTATCTCCAGTTAATATTTTTACTTTAACATTATATTTATTTAGCTTTTCTATAACATTTTTAACATCTTTCTTAGGAGAATCTAAGAAGGCTACAAAACCAATAAAGGTCATATCATTTTCTTCTTTTTCATTTAATATTAATACTTTATTACTTTCTTTTTTTGAAGCTAATGCTATTACTTGCATACCTTCTTCAGCCATCTCTTTAGCCTTAGATATTACTTTATCAGTAAGTTCTTTAGTTAACTCTTTATTTTTACCATTTATTTGTACCCTACTACATCTTTTTAATATCTCTTCCATAGCTCCTTTGGTAATCATTCGATATTCATTGTTATTCTTTACTAGGATACTCATAATTCTTCTATTATAGTCAAAGGGTATCTCATCTATTTTATTATACTTAGGTAATATATTATCTAAATTATGTTTACTACCATATATAAGTATAGCTCTATCAACAATATTCTTCATACCAGTACTGTAATAGCTATTTAAATAAGCATATTCTAAAACATTTAAATTCTCATTACCTAGAACATCAATATACTTTTGTAATACTATTTTATTATCAGTTAAAGTACCTGTCTTATCAGTACATAAGATGTCCATAGCTCCTAAATTTTGTATTGCTTCAATTCTCTTTACTAATACTTTCTTTTTAGCTAGATTCTTACTACCTTTAGTTAAATTAACATTTACAATCATTGGTAACATACTAGGAGTAATACCTACTGCTACTGAAAGAGCAAATAAAATGGCTTCATTAAAATTATTTTTTATTATACCATCTATTACTAAGACAATTAAACAAATAAAAATCATATATTTAATTAACATATTAGTAATGTTCTTCATTCCTTTATCAAAATTAGTTAATTCTTTTTGCTTGGTTAAATCTTTACCCATATAACCTAGATAAGTATTTATTCCTGTATTAGTAGCGACCGCTAATGCTTTACCACTAATTATAGAACTACCCATATAGATAATGTTTTCTATATCAAAAATACTATCTATATTTTTATTATTTGTTATCTTTTTTTCTACTGGTATAGATTCTCCAGTAAATACTGATTCATTAACAAATAAATCTTTACTATCTATTATTATAGAATCTGCTGCTACAATACTACCAGCATTTAATACTAAAATATCTCCTACACAGACTTCTTCTGTTTTAATAGTTACTTCTTTATTGCTTCTAATTACTGAGCATGTGCTAACTATTTTACTTTTTAATTTCTTATTGAATTTATATACTGAATAATCTTCACATACTCTAATTAAGGCACTAACAATAGCAATTAAAATGATTACTAATGATCCTAATTTATCTCCTAGACAAAAGTTTATTATAGCTAGAAATAATAATATTAATATAAATTCATCTTTAAAAGCATTAATTATGAAATATAAGATACTTCTATTCTTTTCTTTTATAACAATATTCTTACCATACTCTTTTATTCTTTTATTTACTTCACTATTAGATAAACCATTACTACTAGTATTATATTTAGTATATACTTCTTCTATATTTAATTTAGATATTTCTTTATACTTATCTAAAATAGTATTATTATCTATTTTATTCATAGTATCACTTCCTTACTATCTAAGATAATTATACAATAAAATTATTATCTATACAATAGAAAAGATAAGACTACTATTAAATCTTATCTTTAGTTATATCTTCTAATGTATAATGTATTACTTTAGCTAATTCTTCTAATGTAGTATCTATTTGAAAACCTATTTTACCTCCACTAAAGATTATTCTTTCTTGATTTTTTGCACTCTTATCAATAACAGTAATAAAATATTTCTTCATACCTACTGGGGAGCAGCCTCCATGAATATACCCAGTAAGAGGAAGTAAATCTTTAGCTCTAATCATCTCTAGACTCTTTTCTCCTACTACAGAAGCAGCTTTCTTCAAATCTAGTTCTTTATTTACTGGTACTAAGAAGACATAATGATTACCTGACTTACCAATAGTTACTAATGTTTTAAATACTATCTTATAGTCTTCACCTAAAGCATCCGCAACTTCAATACCACTAACAGCAGTACTATTAATATAATTATATACTTTAAAATCAATTTTATTCTGTTCCAATATTCTAATTACATTAGTTTTTTCTTCATTCTTTTTCATGTTTCACTTCCCTTTCATAATCTTCTAGAAAACTTTTATATATACCATTAGTCTTAGTACCTAGAATACAATTTAAATTAACATTATTCATACTAGTAAAGATATTACGATCAATACTAGGATTATTCTTTTTTAATTCTTTAATTAATTCTTTTATTTCTTTTCTTTTGCTAGCACCGTCATTAGTATTATAATTTCTTTCAGTAAATCTACAAGCACAATTTATAAAAGTTAAATCATTACTATTCTTCCATGATATTATAGATGCTTCTTCAACCATATATAATGGTCTAATTAACTCAATACCAGGAAAGTTATCACTATGTAGTTTAGGCATCATTGTTTTTACTTCAGAGCCATAAAACATTGATAATAGTGTTGTTTCAATAACATCATTAAAATGATGCCCTAAAGCTATTTTATTACAACCTAACTCTTTAGCCTTACTATATAAATATCCTCTTCTCATTTTAGCACACATATAGCAGGGACTATCATAACTAATTTTATCTACTACTTCAAAGATATCACTTTCAAATACTCTTATTGGTACATTTAATATATTAGCATTATCTAATATATTATCTCTATGTTTTTCACTATATCCAGGATTCATTACAACATATTCAGCAGTAAATGGTACTTTACCATGTCTTTCTAATTCCTGTATACATTTAGCAAGTAAAAAGGAATCTTTACCCCCTGATATACATACCATTACTTTATCATTTTCTTTTATTAATTCATATTCTTTAACTGCTTTTATAAATTTACTCCATATTTCTTTACGATATTTTTTTATAATACTTCTTTCTATTTCTTTATATCTTTCCATATTTGAATCACCTCAAAAATAAACTATAATAATTATATCATAAAAATAATGAATGTAACAAAAAAAGAGAATATTCTTCTCTTAGTCTAATGAAAAATAGTGTCTCCGTTGATTATTTAACGCTTATTATATAATTTACATCTAATTTTGATATAATGTTTTAACGTTGCACTTTAGAGAAAAAATAAAGAAAATAAGAAAAAGATACACAAATCATTAAAACTAAAATTATAGATATAAATATATATTCTTTTTCTCTTTTATTTACTTTATTATTTTTTTTAATAGTTTCTGTATTTTTAACTTGGCTTGATGCTTTCAGTTCGGTTGTTATAGTTATAGGATTTAAACTATTTAATAAATTAACTCTATACACTCGTTCTGTATTGGCTTTATTAATAGCAACGCCCTTATAGGAATTTAACCCTATTTGATATGTTTCTGGTGTTATCGTGTCTAAAATTACCAAATCTTTATTTTCATATACCATGTAGTGCAAAGTAAAATTTTCATTCATATCAGATAGTGTAGAATCAGAATCAATAGGTAATTTCAATTCATACTTAGTAATCTTCCTTTTAGTATCATAAGATACTATTTTGCCTTTAAAATTACCTTTCATTAACTCCGGAAAAACATTAAAAACTAACTTTTCATAAGTATAATTACTATATTCTTTCAAATTTCTTTCTCTTTTCTTAAATTCAACTTCATTTAAATATTCTAAATTATAAGACTGCATATCTATCACCTAAGATAATTATACCACATAATATCTATTATATATATGTTTATTAACTCTTTCTAAATTTTTTTTCTATACTCTATGATTATTTTTTTAAATCAATAAAAGCTATTGCATGAAATTGTCCATTGATATTTTCATACATTACTCCCACATCACTACCAGTAAGTGATATTTCACTTTCTAGAACTCCTAACGGTGAATTATACTCTTTATCAGATACTGGATACTCAATAAAGTAAATATAATCAACATTAGAAAAATAAGATTTAATAACATTATTTTTTGACAATAACATTATAAACAATCTATCTAAATACTCAAAAGAAATAACTAAAGATAATTTGAATAAATCAAAAATAATAGAACAAAATGAAATAAAATTAGAATCTAAACAGAAACAAATTGATAAATTAAATACTGAAATTAAGAATCTTAAATCAGGTAAAACATTACTAGAAAAAGATAAAATAATTGAAAATCAAAATTTAATTATTAAAGAAAAAGATGAAACTATAAATTATCAAAATAATATAATTGAATTTTTAAAAGAAGAACTAACAAATATTAAAGAAATGGCTAGTCCTCTTATACAAAATGTTAAAGGAATTGCTACTGATTTATATAAAGCACTTAAAAGAACTTTAGGATTAAATGTAGATAAAAATCAAGAATATGATTCATATGAATTTAAGAATCTTAGCAAAAAAATTAATAAGAAATATGAACTTGACAAATTAGATGACTTTGAATTATAATAAAAATAGATTATGATATGTATAAGAAATTATTTATATTTCTTAGAATGGAGGAAAATATGAAAAAATTAAACAATTATGATTGGTATTGTGATGAATGTAATGATCTTTTAAATGACCAATCTGGATTCAATACAAGTTGTGGAACTTGGTCTTGTAAAAAATGTGGGGAAGTTAATTATATTGACGAATCCGAAATATTAGATGATTATGAAATAGATGAATTTAAAAATTCAGGTTTCGATTCATATAACGAATACAAAGATGACAGAGATTCATCTGAAGCACTTAGTGCATATGATGCGGCATTAATTTGGCAATCGCATGGTAAAGATGAAGATTATACATTTGGGTATTCAGAAGATGAATTAGAAGATGCATTAAGATAAATTGGATTTAACAGATAGCTTAAATGAGCTATCTTTTTTATTGATAAAATCGATTAAAAATAAGCAAAACGATGGTAAAATATAGATGTATGTCGATATTTTACGGATAAGAAAAGGAGGAATGAAATGTCCGTAAGAAAACTTAAAGAAAATAAAATAACAAAAGATGGAAGATCATGGGTATTTATACAATATAGTAAAGGTTTAGATGGTAAAAGACATCAATATCAATCAAAAACTTATGTGACTGAAAATAAAGCATTACAAGCTGAAAAAGAATATTTAAATAAATATAATGATGTTGAAGTAAATCCACATATGACATTTAAAGAAGCCTATATTATATATTATGAATATCAGAAAGATAAAATAAAAGATTCTACTCTTAAGACATATAGAGATAGGATCAAATATATGGGATTACTAGATAATGTAGAATTAGTAAACTTAGATTGGGATTTATATCAAAAATGGAGAACACAAATCAATAAAACAAATCTCTGTGATAGATATAAAACAGATATTCAAAAATTTATAAAGCAAGTCATTAACTTTGCTGAAAAACAATGGGATTTTAATTTAAGAAAGTTTTATAACAAATTAGAACCTTTTAAAACTCCAGGAGCATTAAAAAAAGAAATGGATTTTTATGAACCTGAAGAATTCTTTAAATTTATTTCAGTAGTTGATGATTTAAGATATAAATGTTTCTTTGAATTATTATATTATTGTGGATTAAGAAGGTCTGAAGCAAGAGGATTACAATGAAAACATATAGACTTTAAAAATAAACTTTTAACTGTTTCTCAACAAGTATTAAATCCCTCTAATTCTAATGCTAGTACAGAATGGTATATTTCTACCACTAAAACAGAAGCATCAAATAGAACAATTCCAATAGCAACTACTCTATTAAATGACTTAGCAGAACTTAAAAAATCAAATGAAAGAATAGCAAAATTTAAACAAACTTGGTTTGTACTCGGTGATGATGTTCCAATGGCTACAGGTAGAATGTACTTCTATAGAGATAAATATGCAGAAAAAGCTGGAGTAAGAAGAAATAGATTACATGACTTTAGACATTCGTGTGCATCGGCCTTAATATCTGGCTCTGCTCCAATAACTGCTGTATCTAACTTTTTAGGTCATTCTGAAACTACTGAAACACTACAAACTTATACTCATATGTTTAAAAAAAATCTTGCAAATGTACCAAAATTCTTTGACACATTAGAAAAAGACTTTAATGAAAAGTCTTCCGAATAAACTATATTAAACTTATATAAACCATAGGTTATGATGGGTAGATGATGGGTAGCGTTCTACCATATTTATAGAAAGCCCTTATAAATCAAACAAAAAGCGGAGCCCGGTTTAAGGCTCCTTCAGGGGGTTTTGGTTATCACACCTACATTTTACTTCGTAGAGTGTGGTCATATCTCTATGACATATTAATCATAATATATTTTTTTATAAAATACAATAGTTTTTTATTTGGTTTACACTTTTTTTATAAAATATGTAAACTAGTCTAGAGTGTCAACCTTTTTAAGTTCTTCTAGTATTGGTCCAAATTCTGGATTGGTTTCAAATGTTAAAAGCATGTTTATAAATTCGTCAGCATCTTCTTTTGCTTTAAGTAACATCTTGAAGTCTCTCTTAATATTAGCCATTTTAAGACCTAATTCTCCACTTTGTCTTGTTCCAAATAAATCGCCTTCACCTCTTATTTGGAAATCATATTCACTAATTTCAAAGCCATCACTAGTGTTTTCTAAGAATCTAAGTCTTTCTTCTGATTCTTTAGCTACTAGTACACAATAGCTTTGTGTATCTCCTCTACCTACTCTTCCTCTTAATTGATGTAAAGTAGATAAACCAAACATATTAGCATTAAAGATTACGATCATTGAAGCGTTTGGAACATTAACTCCTACCTCAATAACAGTAGTAGATATTAGGATATTAATTTTATTTTTTTCAAAGTCTTTCATTACTTTATCTTTATCTTTAGGATCTAATTTACCATGAATGATACCTATCTTACTAATCTTACCAAAAGCTTTATTCATTTTTTCTTCTAAATCATATACGCTTTCTTTTTCACTATCACTTTCGGTATCAATCATTGGGGCTACTACATATATTTGATGGTTAAGCTCTAGTTCTTTTTTCATCATTTCTAGAACATCAGTAATATCCTTTTCTTTTTTAAATACTGTAATGATTTCTTTTCTACCTTTTGGTTTACTCTTAATTGAAGATACATCGGTGTCACCATAGATTGTTAAGGCATATGTTCTTGGTATTGGAGTTGCACTCATTGAAAGGACATCAGGACTTATTCCTTTACTTTTAAAAGTATCTCTTTGGTTAACGCCAAAACGATGTTGTTCATCTGTTATTACTAGGCCTAACTTCTTATACTTGACATTCTCTTGAATTAATGCTTGTGTACCGATTATTAAATCTATCTTACCATTTTCTAATTCTTCATAGATAGTCTTTTTATCTTTATTACTGGTACTTGAAGTTAATAGTGCTATATTAAGTTTATATTTACTAAATATTTTCTTTGCTTCTTCGTAATGTTGTACTGCTAGTATCTCAGTAGGAGCCATTAGGGCTGATTGATACTTAGATAAATAATTAGCATATACTGCTATTAAAGCAATTACTGTTTTACCTGAACCTACATCTCCTTGTAGTAATCTATTCATTCTCTTTTTTATAGATAAATCATTAATTATATCATTAACTGCTTTATCTTGATCTAAAGTTAGTTCAAATGGTAAACTTTTAATAAATTTATCTAATTTATCTTTATCTATATTTCTTTTTATTGCTAAATTATCATTATTGATTTTATTCTTTAAATAATTAATTTTAAGTACATACATAAATAATTCTTCATACTTAATTCTTTGTCTTGCTTTTTTTAGTAATAAGATATCTTCTGGTACATGAATATTCTTAATAGCGGATTTTTTATTCATTAAATTATATTTTTCTTCTATATATCTAGGTACTAAGTCTATAACATCATAATCATTTTCTAAAGCTATAGCTTCAAATTTACTTATTTGTTTTACTGTTAATCCTTCTGTAGTATAATAAATAGGTTCTATTTTAGCAGATGGTGGTAATAAACCGAATCTTATATCTGATACTATTACAGTATTCTTTAGTTTATTATATTTACCTATAATAGTTACTTCTTTACCTGATTTTAGATCTGAATATAAATGAGCTCTATTATATAATGTTACATTAAGTATCATTGTTTTAGTACCAATCCTAAATATCATTTTCTTTAAACTTTTATTTATATATATAATAGTGGGTTGTCCTTCAACTATACCATCTATTATTATTTTATCTCCATCAGATAGATTACTTAAATCACTTCTTTTTATTATATCATAACGATATGGATAGTAATTTAATAAATCTTCTACTGTATATATTTTTATTTTATTAAGTAATTCTTTTGTTTTAGGTCCAATGCCTTCAATTGTTTCTAATTCTTTCATATCTTACAACTCCTAGTATAATTATACCACATCTTTATAAAATGTCTACTAAGTTTACTATATGTTAATTTAAATGTAAAGTAAAAGAAGATAACCTAGTATCTTCTTTAGCTCTTTAATGTAGCATTCTTACCAGTAGCATATAAATCAAATGATAATGTTTTATTCTGCATAGTATTTGGATTAGTAAAGTCCTTACCATTAAACCATAAATATAAAGTATATTTATCCGTAGTAGTATTAACATTTCTATCAGTAAATAATGTTAATGTAGTTACTCCACTTGAAGCATAAGTTATATCTTTAAAATTACCTTTAGTAACTAAAGTACTATCATTATAATATAATTCATATATAAATGATTCTTCTTTTAATTCACTTGGCATAGTAGTTAAATCCATATATAAACTCATAGTACTACCTTCTTCACTTGCTATAACTGTTATATCTTTCTTAATACCTTCTTCTTTACTAGAAGTAGGTATTAATACTCCAGTTATATTAGTACCTCCATTAAAAGTAACAGTACTACCTTCAATACTAATATTAATATTTATATTATCACTACTACTCCATCTATAATAAGCATAAGTACCCCCGATCATAACAACAATTAACCCTATTATTCCTATTATTAATCCTTTATTATTTTTCATATCTATCTATCCCTTGACTGTCCTGTAGTTACTGTTACTGCATTGTATGTTCTGTTTCCATCTGTTATAGCATTAGTAGTACCCGTTACAAATGAAGTGCCTGAAGTTCCATTTACTGCAAGATTCCAGTCAAATGCTTTACCAGAATTATTGTATATTTTTAAATTAGGATTATCTACATATGTTATGCCATTTGAATTAAAGCTATAATTAGAAGATTCAAAAGAATAATTACCTATACTTGTTAAATTTGAAGCAACATTTATTAATACATAATTTAAATTATTATATTCAAAAGCAGAAGCTCCTATTGTTGTTACTGAATCAGGTATTATTATACTTGCTAATTGATTATTTGCAAAAGCAGAAGCTCCTATTGTTGTTACTGAATCAGGTATTATTATACTTGCTAATTGATTATTTGCAAATGCATTAGTCCCTATTTCTGTTACTGAATTTGGTATGATTACATTTTCTAAATCCCAGCCACTAAAAGAACATGTGACATCATATGAGGAACATGGATATTGTTGTTTATTTCCAATTCTTACTATTTTATATCCATTAATTACAGAAGGTATAATTACATCAGTTATTTCTTCGTATCCGTTTTTATTACCTACTCCACATTTGTAATCTTCTATGGATGCAGTTTTATTAGTTTCATCTCTATTTGTAAGTGTAAAGCAATAACTAGGTGTTGGCACTAATTGTTCCGCATCAGCACTAATATTACCACTAAATGATGCTGATGTTATACTATTACCTGCTGAGTAACTATCTACAAATATTACAATTAAATATTTATTTAATTCAGTATTTGATAATTGCTCTGTTACTAATTTTATTGTACCTGTATTAGTAATTGGCTTAGAATCAATCATTTCAAATGATTGCCCTTTTAAATTTTCTATTGTTAATTTATCATTGCTAAGATTACTTGTATTTCTTAATAATGCATAGCCTAAAGCACCATTACTATCTCCGCCTTCTTTAAATGAATCAGATAAAGTAGTCACATTTAAATATAATGAACCATATCCTTCAATGGTACATGAAGATTTTATACCTAAATTTGCATAAGATAATCCCATACCTTCCTTTATAACGAAATTATCATTACCATCAAATGATTCTCTTACATTAATTAATTTTAAATTACCACTTATATCTTGTCCTTTAGTGTAATCTATAGTAAAACAACCACTTGTTAATCCTATATTTATCTTACTACTTGTCCATGTTAGTATAGCATATGTTAATCCTGATATAGCTAGTATTAATATTATTACTCCTAGTATTATTAATTTCTT
>CAKPRO010000004.1 GCA_934182615.1 uncultured Bacilli bacterium
TTCACTAACTGATATAGAAGGCTCTATAGTTTCTTCGATTGCCATTACTGGAGTTAATTCTTCTTCTGGTACTAATTCTTCTGGAATATCTTTTGTAGAAGTTTCAGGTTCATTATTTATACCACAGGTTACTTTTTCTCTTCTTCTATTTCCTATTCTATCACATATAACTGATGTAGCATAAATGACTATTAATGATAGTATCCAAAAGATAAATATGCTCATACTAATTTCTAGTATTGCTACTAGATTAATATTAGTATATAGGTCGTTAGGAGTAAAAACATCTATTTTGTTTTTGGCTATGATATTTAGAACTATAACTAGTAATATATTATTAATGATAAATACTATTCCATTTATTATTTTATAGGCTTTATTTAGCATTTTGTTAAACATACTAGTCATAAATGCTATGAATACAATGACTAATGTACTAATATAAACATATATAGATGGAAAATAAATATTACTAAAGAATATAGTCATAAAATTATCAAATACTTTAGATAATTCTTTATAATTAACTATTATATCAATTCCAAATATTAATAGAAGTGATAATATTATAGTTAAAATATATTTTCTGGTATTTATCTTTTTGATTAAATATAGAAAAGTTGTAATTATGATTATTCCAAGTGATATAAATATAAACTTGAAATCTAAAATCATATCAAGTAAAATTTTTAATTTTTCTATTATTGATAAGTAAGACACTATCATTCACCCCCTTCTTTTTTATTCTACATTAATTAAATATGCAATATATATAGTTTGATGATAGTTATCATCTTTGGTACAAGTAATTAAAGTAAGTGTTGTATTATTTTTGTTTCTAAGTATTCTTACTCGACCAGTTTTTTCTTCATTATATATTTTGTCAATTCGATATATGTATTTTTTATTATTATAGTGAATGATTATATCATCATTTGTTTCAAGCATATATAAATTAGCAAAATAACTATTGTTGTAATTACCAGAGTGTCCAGCGATTATAAGGTTACCACCATCGACATCAGGATAGTTTGATTCTGGTAAAACATATAAGTTGAATTTTACATTATTAAGATTAGAATCTTTGTTATAAAATCCTTTATATAAATTAATTTTATTAATATCAATTATACCTAAATATTCTTCATATGTATAATTGGTATTTTCTTCAGTTGTTTCTTCTACGGTATTTGTAGTTTCGGTATCTTGATTATTTAAGTTATCATCCATATTCATTGACGATAAAGCAAGATTCATTTCACTAAATACAACATCCCTTTTATCTTTAATGTAATCTGAAAGCAAAACGAGAGTTCCACATATGACTAGTATTACTCCCGCTGCTATTTGATATTTTAAATTAATTTTCTTCATTCTTCTTGTAATTTCTGTATACTATTGTAGAACCAAGTCCTATAATAAGTAATCCGATTAAAGATGTTGTAATTGTTTTAAATGTTCCTGTACTAGGTACTTCAATTGTTTCTGGTGTGTTATACATAACTACTTTACCATCAACAGTACCATCTTCATTTACTGTAAAAGTAACTGTTTCTTTTGATAACTCGTATCCTTCTGGAGCAATTACTTCAGTTAAAGTATATTTACCAGGAGCTAAGCCTTCAATTACGTGAGATTCTTTTCCTGAAACCCATGCTTCAATTAAGTTACCATCAGCATCTCTAAGTTCAAGATGAGCACCTTCTAGTTCTTCACCAGTTGTAGCATCTACTTTACTTATAACTACTACTGACTTATCTTTAGGAGTGTTTTCCATTTTTACTTTTGTTACACTGCCATCATTTTTTACTGTGAATTTAATTGTTTCAGTACTCAATTTATATCCTTCTGGAGCAATAGTTTCTGTTAAAGTGTACTCACCAGGAGTTAAATTTTTTATAATATGTGCTTCTTTTGTACTAGTCCATTCGTCTACTACTTTACCTGTACTATCTTTTACTACTAGGTGAGCACCTTCTAGTTCTTCACCTGTAGTAACGTCTACTTTTGTTATTTCAACTTTTGTAGTTATATTTATTTTTAATGTAGTACTATCACTAATGTTTTTGCTTTCTGGATATAGTGCTCCAGTAGCTTGATATTGTGAATGTGTTGGAGTATAGTAATATGCTTTATTTATACTTCCTTTAGCAGATACATTTACTTTGAAATCTGCTGATAAACTATTGATACTTGATGCTGGTACTTTAACAACGAATGAATCTCCAGCATTGAATGTACTCTTAACATTACCATTTTTATCAGTAATTGTTGTTCCTTTTGGAGCGTTACTTAAACTTACTGTATAACTTCCAACAGTACCTGTAGTTGAAACACTCATATTAGAACTTACATAATATTTTCCGTCGCTAGATAGTGATAGTTCACTATTTGAATTATTTATTTTAATAGTAGGATCAGTATATGAGTAACTATTTGCTCCTTCTACTAACTTGCTCATCCATGTTACTACTTCATTAGTATAACCATTGAAGGCATTATTACTAAGATCAAATCTTCTGAAAATAGAATCACTTGGATCTAATAAATACCATATTGTTAGAGCTGTAATGAAATAATCTTTATCATTATCTCCTGTCATAGAAACATTTGGATATCCATGTTCCATTACGTATGCATATTTAGCATCTAATTCTTTTGATAAGTGATATACTTCTACACTATCAACTACATCTGATTTTCTTTGCATACAATAAATTACTTTACCATCAGTACTTACTTTATAATAAAAGTGTAGATTACCTCCTGGCAAATAATTTGCACCACTTAGTCTATGTAAATCACTAAATCTTACTGTAAAACTATCTGGAGCAGTTGTTTCAGCACTTACTGTGCCGATAAAGAACATACTAACTAACATAATTAAACTAAATAAAATGTTTTTTAATTTCATAATATAAAACCTCCCTTTGAAATCGGTATATATACTACCACTTTTTTTGAATATTGTCAATAGATTTGATTAAAAATTAATACGAACAAATATTCAAAAGAAAAATCCATATCCATGGATTACTTCTTCTTATCAATCATTTCATTAATTACTGTTCCAAAAGATGCTATACCACTCATATCTGATGGAATAATAATCTTAGTAGAACTACCATCTGCTAGTTTCTCTAAGGCTTCATAACTCTTTAGTGTAAGTACTGATGAGTCTGCTTTAGCTTCTTTTAATAATCTAATACCGTCAGCCTCAGCTTGTTTCATTTTAAGTAATGCTTCTGCTTCTCCTTCAGCCATTTTAATTTGAGCCTCTTTATGGGCTTCAGCTTTTAATATAGCGGATTCTTTTTCACCTTCTGCTATTAAGATACTAGATTTCTTTTCTCCTTCTGCTTGAAGAATCTTCTCTCTTCTTTCTCTTTCGGCACGCATTTGTTTTTCCATAGCCTCTTGAATATCTCTAGGTGGAAGTATATTTTTTACTTCTACTCTATTTACTTTGATTCCCCATGGATCTGTTGCTTCATCCAAAATACTTCTCATCTTAGAATTTATAATATCTCTTGAAGTTAAAGTTTGGTCAAGTTCTAACTCACCAATAATATTTCTAAGTGTAGTAGCAGTCAAATTCTCAATAGCATTAATTGGATCTTCAATACCATAAGTATATAACTTAGGATCGGTTATTTGAAAATAAACTACTGTATCTATTTGCATAGTAACATTATCTTTAGTTATAACTGGTTGTGGTGCAAAGTCCTTTACTATTTCTTTTAAACTTACTTTATTAGATACTCTATCTACAAATGGTATCTTAAAATGTAAACCATTATGCCAAGTAGTTAAATAACTACCAAGTCTTTCTATAACATAACTTCTAGCTTGTGGTACTACTTTAATATTTGGTATTATAAATATTACCACTATTACTAATATTGCAATTAATAATTCCATATTATTTTTCCTCCCATTTCTTTACTTTTAATTTAACACTATTAATAGATAATACTTCTATATTTTCTCCTTTAGAAATATTAGTATCGGCATAAGCTGACCATTTCTTACCATCTACTTTTACTTCTCCTATATCATCTTTAATAATATCTTCAGTTACAATCCCCTTCATTCCTATTATCCTATCAATATTTGTTTTACTATTATTCATTTTAATTTTACTATATAACTTTCTACTAATAGGCATGAGTAATACTCCTACTAAGACAAATATAGCAATTTGTATTAATATATTATCTGTAAATAATGAACTTATCATAGCAAGTAAACTACTTATTACAAACCAAATACTAACTAAATTAGTTGTAGATATTTCTATTATTCCTAGTATTACTGCTAGTAAAAGCCATATATAAAAGTTTTCCATTTTACCACCTACTACAAAATATGTCTCATCTAGTTATAGTATAACAAAATACTTAGGTGTTTGCAATAACATTTATTTACTATTCATGAAAATTCAAGGTATTTTCATGTCCAATCTAGCCTAATTCTTAGTCTATATTGGAGTCTCATTAGACCTATCATATTTTAGAGTTAGTACTATATACTAAATTATTTTACAATTAGCTTTAAGTTTAACTTGCAAGTTTACTATCACCAGTTTTATAATCTATTATAATACCATCTTCGATATTATAAACAAAGACATTAAACTTTATACCTTCACCATTATCTTCAACTGAGTAGGCTTCCATTTCTACTCCTGTTGCTACTAGATTATTACCTTCAAATACTGGAGTTACACGATATAAGACGTGATTGCCTGTATCTTTAATATATTTAGTTACCATATTTTCAAATTGTAACATTCCTTTGGTATTCATACTTCTAGTACAAGTAATTAGATTTTTTTCATTAGCATTTTCTCCAGTTAACTGGTACCCTATTAAATGACATCTATTATATAAATATTTACCATCTATATGATCATATTTTACAGTATGCCAACCACTTGGTTTTACAGAGCCAATAGAGCCTCTCTTTTCAGTAGGCATTAAGTCTTTACTTATATTGGCATAAGCAACACCACAACGACCTAATGAATCAAGTTCACTATACTTTTCAAAACTATTAGTAGTATATTCTTCTTCTTTAAAATAAGGAATATTATCATTAACTACGACATAACTATTACCATTATAATCCGCTATTTCATTCATGTTGGAACTACTATTACTATCAGTATTTATTAAACTATACGTATAATTATAAATATCATCTTTACAATAAAATAAAGCTCCTAATAACAATATTAAAATAATTAATTTATTTCTCTTTTTCATATTCTTACCTCTATTTAAGTATATCATAAATTATGTATTTTTTATACTGTTTTTTATCAATTAACATATACTTTATCAGGAGGTAAAGTATGAATGAATTATCTAATTCTGTAACAATGGTAGGTAATTATAATAATATATTAACTTCTATTACATCAAATACTTTAGTTGTGAGTATTATTGAAGAGTTAACTATTACTAGAGCAGTAGATAAACGAAATTGGATAGATGGATTTTTAACTTATATAATAACGATAAATAATAAAAATAATAATACTTTTTTTAATTCTATTGTTACAGATATAATTGATACTTCATTAGTAAATTTTATGGCAAATAGTATTACTATTAATGGTAGACCTGCGAGTAAGAGGGAATATTCTTATGATGGGGATAGTAATATACTTAGAATTACTTTAGCTGAAGTAGTAGCTAATACAGATACTATAATTACTTATAGAATTAAAAAAAGATATAATACAGAATTTTATTTAAAAAATAGTAGTATGCTTACATATGATAATAAGACTATCTATAGTAATATGGTTACAGTAAGAAGTTATATGGTAACACCAAGGAAATTTTCATTTGACTGCAAAAGTCCTTTTTGGAGATATTAATTATTTTATTGAATTTTTAATTTATTTTTGTATAAATATGTGATATAATTTAGTTGTGTCCCCGTAGCTCAGTAGGATAGAGCAATTGCCTCCTAAGCAATAGGTCGCTAGTTCGATTCTAGTCGAGGACGCCATATATATAAATAAAAGGCCTTTTACAAGACCTTTTTTCTATTATCAGTAATAATTTCATTTACTTTAATATCATATTTATCATTATCTATTTTATCTATTAAACAATCACTATAACATAATCCTATTTTATAGACATCATGATTACTATAAAACTTATCATAAAATCCTTTACCATAACCTATTCTATATAAGTCATAAGAAAAGCATATACCAGGAGTAATAGATACAGTATTATTAAAATCTTCTATTTTATTATTACTAGTAGGTTCTAATATACCAAAATAGCCTTCTTTTAATTCTTCTAATGAATTAATGTAGTAGAAGTTCATTATACCATTATCTATTTTTGGTACTCCTATTCTCTTTTTATTTATAAAATATTTAATTATATTTATAGTATCAACTTCTTCTTTAGTTGATACATATATTAGTAGAGTATCTGCTTTAGTAATCTTAGTATTATTAATAACCCTATCAAAAATAATATTATCTTTATCTTCTTTATCAATAATACTTCTTCTAATTTCTTTATATTTACTTCTTAATAACTTTTTCATTTTAATACATACTTAGTAATGGCAAGATATATGACTGCTGCTAAAAGTACTAAACCAATTATTAAGAAGAATACTTTAAGACCGGTATGACTCTTTTCTTCAAAGAAATCTTCTTCTTCATCATCAGCAAAATCTTTTTTTGTAAAGTTAAATGAACCACTATAGAAAGTTTCACCATCTTTAATTTTTTCAATCATAGTAACTTCATCTTTAACAATTGGATCTGTAACAACTGTATTATCAGTACCTTTTAAATCTACTAATATATCAAGTGGTAAAGAATCAGTATTAGATACTTCTTTCTCTTTTTCTTTCTCATTTTCAGAAGTAACTTCACTAACTTCAACTAAGTCATTAGAGGGTACATTAGCATCGTCTAAATCAGTTAAGAAATTAGCATTAATAAGTTTTTTACCTTCTACTTCATTATTCTTATTGACTTCGTTTTTGGCAGTCTCTAGTAGAACATTAATGTCATATACTCTTCTTTTATCTTCTTTAGGCTCTTCTACTACTCTTTCTCTAGGAATAGTTCTACCCATATCTTTTGCTTTACGATATTCATCTCTACTAGAAATTATTTGTTTTAAGCCATTAATGTCAATTTCATTAGAATTATCTGGTATAGGTAAATTTTCTAAATCATTCATATCTCTACTTATATCTTTATATAAAGCTTCATTTCTTTTACTTCTTTTATAATATTCAGGATTTTCTCTATAATATTTTTCCATTCTACTTTCCATATTATTACCTCTTCTATTCTATATATATAATAACATATTTTTAACTTAAATAAAAGATGTTATTGATTTTTTTTCTTATTTTGATATAATTAAATAGAAAGGATTGGTATAAATGAATTTAAAAGTTAATCAAGATAAATGTATTGGATGTGGACAATGTGTAAGTATTTGTGAGGATGTCTTTAACTTTAATGACGATGGATTAGCAGAAGTAATAGAAACGCCTGTTAAAGAAGAACATATTGAAGATGCCACTAATGCAAAAGAATCATGTCCGACTGAAGCTATCGAAGAAGCATAGGCTTCTTTTTTTATGCATAAAAAAGAGTTCAATCAAGAACTCTTTTAACTGATTATAAATTTAACACCATTCTTTACATTTTCTATATTAATATCATAATTTAAAAGACCTAGTGTTTTTTTAACTATAGATAATCCTAAACCAAAGACACCTCGAACACCTTTTTCGTAGGGAGTGAAAATGTTATTCAGTACATCTTTATCTATATTAGGACCATCATTGTATAAGATAATCTTATTATTCTTAAGAGTAATTTTAATTTGATTCTTAGCATATCGCATAAAATTATTAAGAATATTATCAATTATCGCTTCCCACATTTCATTGCTACCTCTAAAGATAGTATTCTTTTTATCAATATCTAATGAGAAAACAACATCACTACGCGAAGGACTGAACTTATCGACGGATGCAAGTATTACTTTGCTAACGTCACAACTATCATTAAGTTTTTCTTTTTCTTCTTTTAAATAATTTAGTTTGTTAAGGTATAGTAAGGAGTGAACTTTAACTTCTAATTTATTTAATTGTTCTTTTACAATCTTAGTAGTCTTCTCTTGTGTTTCAATACCATCCTCCATAGCTTCAATATAGGATTTCATAACTGTGATAGGAGTTTTAAAATCATGAGAAATATTTTGATACATTTGATTCTTATAAGCCTCTTGTTCCTTCAAATATACCCTCATATTCTCAATTGCTACCTCTAAGGTATATAATTCATCATCATAATCATAGATCATTTTATGATCATAATCATCATTATTTATGTTATCGACTTTATCTTTTAATTTCTTAATTCTATTAACTAAACTGTTAGACCATATAAGTACTAGTAGAGATATAATAATAAATGTAATACCCACTACTACAAGGATTATTTTAAGTATTTCCCTTTTCATTGAATTAATATAACTATTTGTAGTAATAGCAATCTTTCTCATACCATTACTTTCATTAGTATAGTAATAATATACTTTCTTACCTACCATAAATTTACCCTCATCATCATTAGTTTTACTAATAATAACTTTAACATCTTTGATATTAACAACATCAGATAAATTACTAGATACTAATATATTCTTATCACCATCAATATAAATATATGCAACCTCACTGTCAACCTTATTATTCTCTGGTTTCTCTAATAAATTAAGGGATTGACTTAGATAGTTATATAAATTCTCTTCATATACAGGAAGAAGGGTTTTAGGAAGTACCATTCCTAGTGATATTATAACAATAACAATAATAGATACACATATAAACAAGAATTGTTCAGTAAGAGTTAGTTTTTTCATAATAATCTATACCCATATCCATATATTGTATTTATATCTAAAAGAGGCATTTTCTTTCTTAGTCTTCTTATAAGATCGTCTACTACTCTATCAGTACCAAAATAATTTTCTCCCCATATATTATTTAATATATCATCTCTAGAGAAAGATTTCTCTTTATTGGTAACAAACATATATAATAAATCAAATTCTAAAGTAGTAAGATTTAAGTCTTCATCACCTTGAAAAGCCATTCTTTTATCTAAATCAATAATATAATCTTTATAAATAATCTTTTGTCTTTCTTTGGTATATACTCTTCTAATTATATTATTAACTCTAAGTACGAGTTCTTTAGGAGAATAAGGCTTAGTAATATAATCATCACTTCCTAATTCTAAACCAATTATCTTATCTAGATCTTTATCTCTAGCAGAAGTAAATATAACAGGAACATCACTATTATTCTCTCTTATCTTTTTAATGATGTCATAACCACTTATATCATCCCCTAACATTATATCGAGAATCCATAAATGATATACCTTATCTGTATTATTAATAGCGTCATTACCATTATAATAACTAGTAACATTATATCCTTCTTTTTCTAGATAAGTTTTAATTAAATTATTTAAATCTTTTTCATCTTCAACTAAAGCTATATCATACATAATTTATCACTTCCTAAATATAGTATAACACATAATTAATATTTTTTCTTCTATTTATTCATCTATCACTTCCTTTCATGATTAAATTATATTATTAATTCATGGACAAATTATCAAATAAATGTGGTAAATTATGGGATTAATAAATATAATTATACTGGTGATATAATGGAATATAAAAGAATTAATTTGGATTATAATAGTTTAGAACCATATATAGATGATAAAACATTAGACTTACATTATAATGTTCATTACAAAAATTATACAGATAACTTAAATAAATATTTAAATAAACATAATTATAAATATGATCATGATCCTATCTATCTAGCTAAACATATAGATATATTACCTATGGAAGATAGAGATGAAATTCTATATAACCTAGGAGGATATCTAAATCATAGTCTATATTTCTATACCTTAACCAATATCAAAAAAGAAATACCTACACCTATGTTAAATCTAATTAATAAATACTTTACTTCATATGATAACTTTAAAAAAGAATTTATAGATATGGCTTTAGAGGTAAAAGGCAGTGGTTATACCTTCTTAGTAATAGATAAAAATAATAATTTAAGAATAATAAATACTTCTAATCAAGATACACCCTACTATTACGGATTTACTCCAATTATGATCATAGATGTATGGGAACACTCCTATTACCTAAAACATTATAATAAAAAAAAAGATTACTTAGAAGATATCTTTAATATTATAGATTATACTAAAGTATATAATCTTTATCTAAGTAATATCTCACCTTCTTTGTGAAGCCTGTAGTCTTCACAAATATTTTTGAGCCGAAGTCTCAAAAATAACAATACTTTTTATCATATATAAGCAAGTACTTTATACTCAAAAAAATATAGTAACAATATCGTTACTATATTTTTATAATTACTACTATGATAAGAATGTAGCAGTAACACCTGATTTATTACCTTGAGCATCTACAGCATCAAAAGTAATATTACCAGTGTATGATTTCTTAGAATCTGCTGAAGAAGCATCATTGTCTTGTTGCTCTGCACCAGTTTCTTCAAGCCATACTAATACATAGAAACTTTTACTTGAAGTATCGCCATCAGTACCAGATAAACTTAAATTAGCTGCTTTGTTAAGTTGAGATGTTTCGTCTTTATCTGCAGAATATGTAAGATATCCATCAAGATTTTGTTTAACCATAGCGAAATCTGCTTTTGCAGTTCCAGTAGCTAAAGTAACTGTTGCAGGAGTACCTTCACCCGCAGCTGGAGTTTCAGTTACAGTAGCATCAATTAAAGTCCAATACATATTAGTTGCAGTAGAATTTAAGTTAAGTTTTCCTTGAACTTGAATAGTTGAAGTCTTACTCATGTTATTAACAGTAACTCTATATACTGCACAAACATTATTGCCTAAATCGTCTTTACATTTCTTTTCCATAGCCTTTTCAAATTGTGAATCAGGATACTTATCATCAGCAATTAGATTTAAAGGTATAATATTATTATTAGTGCCAGTAGTAATTGGTTCTACTTTTAAAGTAAGTCCACCTGCTTCAGCAGTATCACCTTTGATAACATCATTATTACTTGCAGTAGCACTGAAGTATGCAAATGTAGCACCTATAATAGCAACTACTAATGTTGCAACTCCTAATACAACATAAAGTGAACTTCCTTTCTTATTTTCTTCCATCATTTTCAATCCTCCTTTACATTAATAATTGTATCAAATAATAGTAAAAATTGCAATACATTTTTTTACATAAAAAGAAAAAAGAAGACATTGTCTTCTTTGATTTTTCATAAATACTATGCAGTGAATGATGCAGTTAAACCTGATTCTTTACCTGAAGCATCAACGGCATTGAATGTAACTGTACCTGTAAATGATTTACTAGCATCTGCAGTTTCTTGAGCAGCACCAGTTTCTTCAAGCCATACTAATACATAATATGTAGCAGTTCCCTTTGCAGCAAGATTTTGGCTGGCAGCAGTAGCACCAGTAGCACCAGTGTTTCCACCAACAGTAACGGCACCAGTAGCACCTGCGGCTACTACAGTAGCAAAATCTGCTCTAGCAGTTGCAGTACCATCTGAAAGTAATTGCCATTTCATGTTAGTAGCATCACTAGTAAGATTTAAAGTTCCTCTTACTTGCACTGCAGAAGTTGTTGATTTATTCGTTACTTTGATTGAGTATACTTGACAAACATTGTTTCCATTTGAATCCTTACATGACTCGCCTTTAGTAGTTCCTAAAGCATCAGCAAATTGATCAGCAGCACCAGTAGCCGGATCAGTTGCTTTGGTATTATCCATTAAGTTAAGTGGTATCATATTTGTTCCAGTAGTAGTTACTGGAGTAATTGCTAATTCAACACCACCTGCTTCAGCAGTAGTACCAGTCATATCAGTATTATTAGTTGCACTTGCACTGAAGTATGCAAATGTAGCACCTATTATAGCAACAACTAATGTTGCAACACCTACTACAGCGTAAAATACGCCAGGTCCCTTTCTGTTTTCTTCCATATTATTTCAATCCTCCTTTACATTAATAATTGTATCAGATAATAGTTTAAAATGCAATACTTAAATTTACTTTTTTAAAAAAAAATAATAGTGATAGTTCACTATTATTTTTGTTATTAGAATGTGGCCTCAATAGTAGAACCAGTGCTTGCAGTAACAGTAACTGTTCCTGTTATATTTTTACCAGCATCAGCAGTAGTTTGATCTCCACCAGTATTCTTTAGGTATATTACAAAGTATTGTTTTGTAGAACCAGAACCTGCTAATGTAACATTTTGATCTAAGAAACTATTATTTGCATCTTTTAAAGCTTTAAATGTTGTTGCATCTGTCATTTTAGCCCATGTTACATTAGTTGCATTTCCTCCCAATGTAATAGATGTATTAATAGATGTAGAACTACTACCACTATTATTGATTGTTATTTCATATACCTTACAAACAGTATAATTATTTGCATCTACGCACTTATGTGAACTATTAACCGCAGTAGTTAATTGATTAGTTGTATGACCAGTCACACTTCCATCGTAAATCGGAATTAATCCTTCACCTTTAGTTCCTGTTGAACTTACTAATTTAACTGTTGGTTTATCTAGTTTTACATCAAGTGTAGTACCATTTATGGTATCACTTGTTTGACTAGCAGTAAAGTAAGCATATGCACTACCTGATATAGCTACTATTAAAAGTGCAACACCTGCAACAGCATATATTAGTGGTTTATTTGTAGGTTTACTTTGATTATTATTTTCTTCGAACATTTCATTTACCTCCTATCTTACGTATAAATTATAACAAATACTTTTCTTTTTTTCAATATATTCTATACTATTTAATATAATTTTTTCCATCTATATTAATAAATACATCTTCATCAATATCAGGTAAATTTAAATTTGATATTAATTTATCTTCTTTAGTACTTTCTTTTATTTCAGGAAATTTTTCTTCTTTCTTTTTTTCTTTTTCTTGTTCATATATTCCATTTTTATAATTAACTAAAGTTCTATTATCACTAAATATTTTACTTTTATTTACTTTGGTTGGATCATAACTATCAACAATCCAGAATTCATATAATATCTTTAATATTGGTATTGTCATTACTGAATCTTCTAATTTTTGTTGTTTTTCTCTTTCTATTTTTATATTATTTTCTAATAAAAAGATATTGTTTAGTAATTCTTCTTGTTTCTCTATTAATATATCTTGATTTATTAATGTTTCATATGTATTTGGATATTTATCTTTATTAATAATATTTTTTAATTTACTTCTTTTAGCAAGTAATTTAGAGTATTCATTTTCTTTTTCAAATATTGTATATAACATATTTTTATCTTCTTTATCTGACACTAATTTTATATCCTCATATAATATATTTCTGTATTTACCACTAGTATCTGTATTGAATTTAGTAAGTAACGTTTCTTCTAGTAAAAGATTATCTACTTCACATTCATCTTTCTTTTTATATAATTCTTCTAACTTTGATTTAATATCACCAATATTTTTTTCTATTTGTAAATATTTATCTTTTGCTACTAAATATTTGCAAATATTATTATATCTTTCTTTATATTCAAGTAAATCTTCATTAATGTTATTATCCATCATATATTTGATTAATTTTTCTAATCTTGCCTTTTCTTCAAGAGTGGTTACTGTTATATAATCATACTTATCCATCTTCTTCCTCCCTTGTAGATATTTTCTTAAAGTTTTCTACTGTCTTCTTAACTAATTTATCTTTCTTAGTTTTTCTAAGTTCATTAGCCTGCTCTATCTCTATTTCATCTATTTTATCTAATGCTTCTCTAGTAATTTGATTTCTAATTACATTTTCAGCAGCCCTACTAATACATTCACACATCTTAAGTTCATACATGATATAAAATGTAAGTAAACTATATAACATACTAGTAATATCTGTTTCTATAACAAAGTCATTCTTAGTATCATATTCTCCATCAAAATTAATAGGGAATAAAGTAAGTTTTTTAAATTCAAATGAAGTACTAGAATTATAATGGTTATAATATAAATTAATTTCACTATAAGAAGAATTTCTAACAGCATCATCTATTGTTTTTTCTATTCTTTTAAGTTCTTTAGCAAAATCATCTTTATTTATTTTAAGTATTACTTTATCATCATTATATACTATTTTTTTACCTATTATAATTTTATAATCATCTTTATCTTGTCTTATTTGTCTAGCTATCTGCGAATTAAAATTACCACAAAAACCATAATCATTAGCTATATATATATTTAATTTATTATTATTAGGATTAGGCATTATTACTTTTTTATCTAACACTAAATTCTTATTATATACAATAGTCTTAATAATCTTAGTAATTTCATCACCTACATTACGATAACTCTCCGCCTCCCTTTTAGAAGCATCTACTCTAAGTAAAGAGTGGAAGTTCATGACTTTAACTACGTTCTTTATCCTCATGATTACCACCCTTTCTTATATATTTATTAGCAAGTACTACATTTTTAATATTCTTAAGTAAAGTATAAGATAAATATAGGAATAGGAATAACATTACAAACACTAGTAATAGTAGCATCCACATATCCATATATTCATTAACAATATAATCATGAATTAAGTATACTACTTTTATTCCTACTAAAGATATAGCACTAAGTATTAAATCAATAATAACTTTTTTATTCTTAATAAGTATTCCACTAAATAATGTTAAAAATAGAATAATAATAGCAATATTAATATCTAAATCAATAAAAGAAGCCATTAAATATATCATAAATACATAACTAATTATTGAACATGATATACTAATTATTTCTCTATTACTCATACCCTGAAGTATACCATATAATTTTACTTTAGATTCCTCAGGATTAAACTTTTTAATTAATATTTTAAGAATAATATATAAAGAAACAACAACAATTATACCAACAAATGCAAAATAAAATATATTATTCATACTATCCCTCTTTTATCATTAAATTAAATTCATTATTACTATTCATATAGAAAGCTTTAATATCTTTAAATGATAAATCTACCTCATCATTCTTTATATCTACACTACCTTCTATTTCTCCTATTATTGGTAAATAATCTTTCATAATAAGTAAGTTATAATCTTTACTAATAATTCTAATTATCTTAATATCTTTATATTCTCTTAAACCATTTTCAATATCAAAAATTCTAACCTTTATTCCACTCTTGTCCATCACATTTACCTATATATCTAAACTTACTTTCATCAATATTATCATATTTACCATTCAATATATTTTCTACATCATTAAGAACATCTTCTATATTAACAAATTGACCTTTAATATTAGTAAAAGCTTCTGCAACAAACATTGGTTGTGAAAAATAGTTTCTAAGTTTTCTTGATCTATAGAAGACTAATTTATCTTCTTCCGATAACTCTTCAATACCAAGTACTGCTATTATTTCCTCTAACTCTTCATATCTAGTTAAATTAGCAAGTACTCTTTCTACTAAACTAAAATGCCTTTCCCCAATTTTATCTTTGTCTATTAACCTAGAAGTAGATTTAAATACATTAATAGCAGGATATAAACCTAATTCAGCAATTTTTCTATCAAGAACAATTTGACCATCCATATAACTCATAACAGTTTGAACAGCATCATCAGTTAAATCATCAGCAGGTATATAAATAGCTTGAAATGAAGTAATAGAACCCTTATCAGTAGAATTAATTCTCTCTTCAATATCACTTACTTCACCAGCCATATTAGCAGGATATCCATTTTCAATTAATAATTCTTTTAAGTCAGTAGAAATCTCTGCCTTAGCCTGAATAAATCTATATATATTATCGATAAATATAAGTACATCTTGTCCTTTTTCATCTCTTAAATATTCAGCCATTCTAAGCCCTGTAGCAACAGACTTACTTCTTGATACTGGATTATCTCCCATTTGACCATATACCATGGTCATTTTATCAAGTAAGTTAGAACTCTTCATATCATCATATAATTCTCTACCTTCACGGCTTCTTTCACCTGCTCCTACAAAGACAGCATTAGAATTAGAACTAGCATAAATATTATGAATTAACTCTTTAATAAGTACTGTCTTACCAACACCAGCACCACCAAGTAATCCCATTTTAAATCCTTTTTGTAAAGGAGCAAAAAAGTCAATTACTTTAATACCAGTCCATAATGGATCATTTTCAACTTTAACTTCTTTTAATGATACCGTATTATGACTTACTTTAACTTTCTTTTCACTTTCAAAAGGAAGACCATCAATAACATCACCATAAGAATCAAATACTCTACCTAAAATCTTATCAGAATATTCAACTTCTAATCCATCATTCTTCTTAATAACAATACTACCCTTTTGTAAACCTCTAGTACTATATAAGCTTATACAAGTAGCGGATATATTATTAATTTCAACTACTTCAAATACATATTTATTATTATCTTCTACTTCCAAAATATCCCCAATTTTAATATCATTACTTGATAATATAATTTCTATAGAAATATCATTAATAGTAATAATTTTACCTATTTTCATTATTATCACCTTCCTCTAAGAACTTATATAATTCAAGCATTTCTTCTTTACTCTTAGGAGAAAACTTATTCTGTCTAAGTTTATCAAGAATAACTTTTCCTTCTTTCATTCTATGTTGTAACTCTTCACTCATTTCATCAATATTAGCAAGTTCATATATATCTCTAACTTCCAAATATTCAAGTAATTTACTTCTAACTAAACTACCAAGTTTCTTAACCTCAGGAGACTGTACTGCTCCACCTAATCTAGATACTGATAATCCATAATCTAAAGCCGGTTTCTCTCCTTTAGCAAAGTTCTTACTAGATAAAACTATTTGTCCATCACAAATAGATATAATATTAGTAGATATATAATCAGTAATATCTGAACTCTTAGTCTCTACTATTGGAAGTATTGTAATAGAGCCACCATCTTTATGTTGACAACCTTTTTCTAGTAATTTACTATGTGCATAAAAGATATCAGATGGATAAGCATCTCTACCAGGAGTCTTCTTACTAGCAAGAGATATTTGTCTATATACATCAGCATGTTTCTTTAAATCATCTATAACAACAAGTACATCATAAGAATCCATCATCATAGACTCTGCTATTGATAAAGCAACATAAGGAGTTAAATATGTTCTATTAGGAAGCTCATCATGAAATGATGCAATAATAATAGTATATGATGCAGCCCCTCTCTTAGTAAGATCATAATAAATATCTTTAACTTCTTTCTTAGTCTTACCTAAAGCAACATATATACATACCATATTCTTATCTTTTTGGTTAACAATAGCATCAAGAGCAATCTGTGTTTTACCAGTCTTTTTATCTCCAATAATTAATTGTCTCTGTCCTCTACCAATTGGATATAACATATCAATACTAGTAAGTCCAGTTAAAAATTCTCTCGTAACAAGACCTCTATCCATAATAGGAATAGGTTCATTTTCAATAGGAACTTCAACCAAATTATCAAATTTTTTACCCGCTATTAAATCATTACCAAAGATATCAATAACTTTACCCATAGAATCCATACTAAATAAACATTTAAATTGTTTCTTCAATGAATATACTTCATCACCAGGATTAATCTTATCATTAACATCAACTAAAGATACTGTAATATTATTCTTTCCAACAGCAAAAACAAACCCTTTAGCCTTACCAGCAATATCAACTTCTTCATAATAAGTAATATCATTAAGACCAGATACAATAACAGTATAAGGATTAACTTTTATAACTTTACCAACAGAATAAATATTATTATTATTCTTAATATCTTCAACTTTTTTATCTACCTTTTTAAGTTCCATATCACACATTCCCTTCATTTAAGCTAAAGTCATATACCTTATTTCTATATAGTATCTTAATACCCTTATAAATACCCTCACTTACTTTAGTCTTAATATTTTTATCAATATAATCATAATTAACCTTATCATTAGGTACAAGAACCACTACTGTAGGATCATTAAGTTCAATAAGTCTATTTAAATAATCAATAAAATCTTCCATATTAAATTTATTACTAGCTAAATATATCTCATAAACTTTATATTCTTCCTCACTAAGTGTCTTCTTTAAATATGTATTTCTTTCTTCCGGTAACATTAATTCTATATTATATATTTCATCCGGAGTAAATTTATTTCTTAATTTAACACAGAAATCATATCTATTATCTCCCTTAATATTAGATAAGAAATCTTTAATTAAATCTTCATAATTAATAATAAATTTTTGTTCTATTTTCTTATTAAGTTCAAATATATTCTTATCAAGATAATTAGTCTCAGTAAGCAAATCAATAATACTAGTATCAAAATCATACTTAGGTCCTGATTCACTTAAACTATTATCGTTTAACCCATTCTTTCTTTTAGCAAGTTCACTTTCTAATTCAGAAAGTTTCTTTTCTTTTTCATCTATTAAATAATCATACTCTTTTAATTTATCAACAAAATATGATTTAGATTTTTCATCAACCTGTTTAACAGCATTCTTAAGTATTAAACTCATTACTACTACTAAAAGGATGATAACGACAAAAGAGATAATAAAGTATGTCATATTATCCCACTAATGGATTAAAGAATAATAATAAGAAACAAAATGCAAATAAGAATAATAAGAATATTGCAAATATTATTAATATAGTCATTATTGAATGAACAACATCATTCTTAGTTTCAGGATTTCTACCAACTGCTTCAGCAACTCTTCCTCCTAGTAATCCTATTCCTAATCCTAGTCCTAAAAAGGCTAATCCAACCATAACTCCTATAGCAATCGCTGTTGCCGATAAAATACTTTCCATAAATAATTCCTCCTTCTATAACTTTCCTATTTCTTTATTTATATATCCCATATTTATATCAGTATTAGTATAATAACATACTTTATTAATTTCATATTTTCTAACTAAATAATATACCTCATTATTTTCAATATAAATATTCATAATATCAGGTAATTTCTCTCTAATTCTAATGATATACTTCTCACTATTATTATTAAACTCACTACTACTTAATTTCTCTTCAGTAATAGCATCTACTACTTCTCTATTATTGTCTATTTTAATATACTCATTAAATATATCCGTAGCAATATCTTTATAACTACCATTAACCATATCTATCATATCATCATTACTAAGTACTTTATTATTCTTTAAATCAATATTAATAGTAATAACATCCTCATAATTACTAAGTTCTCCATATAATACATAGCTAATCTTGATAGATAATATATTTTTATATATTCCCTTAGTAACACTCATATCAATAACATTATTTTTTAATACTTCCTTTTGTTCATTAACAAAAGTATCAGATATCTTTTTATCAATATTTTTTAAATATACATAATTACCATCAGTCTCAATATAATCTTTTATTTTATAACTTACTATTTTATTATCATAATAATTTTTTCCATACTTATGTTTATATGCATACATCCAATAAGTACTCATAGATATAACTAAACAAAACATCATCGTAAACACTAAAATAAATCTTTTATTATCATACTCATATGTATTCTTCTTTTTACTCTTTTTCTTCATAGATAGTAACCTACTTTCCTACTATATCAAGTATATCATTTTACCATTTCTAAGTCAATTATTTTTAGAAAAAAAGAAGAATATTCCCTATTCTTCATGTGCATCAATATATTCTTTATTAGCATTGTTGTAGCAGTCAGTCCAATTAACGTCTTCAGTAAGATCTCCTAGTAAATGCATAACTACATTAACAATCCACGGTACACAAAAGACTAACACTCCATATATTAATCTCTTAATAAATAAATTCAAATTCTTCTTGCCATCTTTTTCATCACCAGAAGCAACTGACTTAGAAAAATCAATAATACCAAGTACAATTAAGCCAATAGGAACCGCTATAAAAGCAATATTAAGAAGTAACTTAATAAAATATATAACTTTAAGTATCCCCACATTAGTACAAGCATCCATAGTATCAGCTAATACAATATTAATATTAAATAACATAAAACTAATAATACTAAATAGTAAATATTTATATCTTCTCATATTCTACCTCACACTATAATTTTATCATATCAATAAATAGAAATCAATATAATCACATAAAAACCCAAAAATTATTCATAACATAGACCTAGGCTATGTTATGCCTATGAAAGCCCTAGATTTCATAGGATAAAGAAAAAAACTAATATTAACTATTAGTCTTTTCAAATTGAGAATTATATAAATTAGCATAAAACCCATTCTTCTTCATTAATTCATTATGATTACCCTGTTCAATAATATTACCATCTTTCATAACAAGTATCAAATCAGCATTCTTAATCGTAGATAACCTATGAGCAATAATAAACGAAGTCTTATTCTCCATAAGTTTATCCATAGCCTTCTGAACTAACTCTTCAGTTCTAGTATCAACATTACTAGTAGCCTCATCAAGTATCAAGAAAGGACTATCACTAATCATACCTCTAGCAATAGTAAGAAGCTGTCTTTGACCAGAAGATACCGAATCATTATCAGAAATAACACTATCATAACCATTAGGTAAAGTCTTAATAAAATGATCTACTCCTACTACTTTACACACTTCTTCTACTCTCTTATTACTAACATGTTTCTGATTATAAATAATATTCTCTTTAACAGTACCATTAAATAACCAAGTATCTTGAAGAACCATCGTAAATAAACTATGAATATTATCTCTCTTAAGTTCCTTAATAGAAGTACCATCTATCAAAATATCACCATCATTAATATCATAAAACTTCATAAGTAAATTAACCATCGTTGTTTTACCAGCCCCAGTAGGACCTACAATAGCAATCTTTTCTCCTGCCTTAACCTTAGCAGTAAAGTCATTAATAATAATCTTATCCTTATCATAACCAAACTTAACATTCTTAAATTCAATATTACCCTTAACCTTATGTTTATCTAATTTCTTAGTAATACCTTCTTCACTATCCATTTCCTCTTCTTCTAGCAGGCTAAATACTCTCTCACTAGCAGCAGCAGTACTTTGCATTGAAGTCATAGCCTGAGCAATTTGTGATAAAGGATTAGTAAATAATCTAACATACATAATAAAAGCCACTATCACACCAAAAGATATCACACTCTTACTAACAAGTAAAGCTCCTACTATACATACAGCAACATAACTAAAATTACCAATAAATCCCATTATCGGTTGCATAAGTCCAGATAAAAATTGACTCTTTCTATTACAATCATATAAATTATCATTTAACTTATCAAATTCATTAATAGTCTCATCTTTAGCATTACAACTTCTAACAACATTAAGACCACTATAAATCTCTTCAATATAACCATTTAATTTACCAAGATTCTTCTGTCTAGCAGTAAAATACCTCTGTGACTTATTAAGAATAATAAACATAAGTATAAATCCAATCAAACTAGACACAATAGCAGTAATAGCCATAATATAATTAGTAACAAACATCATAATAATAGAACCAATAAATAAAGTAATCGAAGATACTAAAGTAGATAAACTATTATTTAAAGATTGAGCTATCGTATCAACATCATTAGTAACCCTAGATAAAATATCACCAGATAAATTATGATCAAAGAATTTAAGAGGTAATTTATTTATCTTCTCAGATATACTACTTCTAAGCTTTTTTGCATATCCATTAGCTACTTTAATCATTGATAAACCTTCAACATAAGTAAATATAGCACTAATAATATATAAACAAGCAAGTAATATAGCAATACTCTTAATCTTATCCATATCCATCTTAGGTCCAATAACCTTCTGCACACTAATAGGAAGATTCTCCATAACTTTATACATCTCATTAACTGAAGAACTATCACTACCAGCCATCAAAGTAATAAAATCTACTTTATCATCAGTACTAATCTCTATTCCATCAATCTCAGTATTAGGAAATAAAGCCTTCTTCATACTATCAGGAAAACTACTAATACCATTAAATTTCTTATTATCAATATCAATATCACTAAAAGCCCTAATCGTAGTAATCTTATCCTCTTTACTAATATAAATATCATTATAAGTACTATCACTAATAATAATATCAAGAACACTATCAGGTAATTCACTAAAATACTTAAGTATCGATTCCTTATCACCATTAATGCTCTTTAAAGTATCATTAAATTTAATCTTATCTTCACTACTAATACCAGAAGAATTAACCCTATATATCATATTTTCATCTAAGTTAATATCTAAAATATTCCCAATATCACTAATATTCTTAGTAAGATCTTCTTCTAACTCTTTCATATTAGAAGTATTAATCGTAATACCCTTAGTAATCTCATCAGTCAAATCAGATAACTTATTCGGAGCAACAAGTGAAAGTATAGAAGATAAAGCCGCTAATACAAGAGCAATAAATATAAGTACCTTAAAACTACTAAGACTCTTCATAAGTTTCTTAATAGACCCCATAAAATCCTTTGGCTTTTCACTTACTCTCATCGGTCCATGACCTCTAGAATGACTATTTCTCTCTTTTTCATTACTAGACATTTTCAAGTTCCTCCTTTGATACCTGTGATAAAGCAATCTCTTTATATACTTTACACTTCTTCATTAATTCCTTATGTGTACCAATACCAACACATTTGCCATTATCTAAAACAACAATCTTATCAGCATTAAGTATCGTACCAATTCTTTGAGCTACTATCATAACCGTAGCATCTTTAGTATATTTTTTAAGTTCACTTCTTAAAGTACTATCTGTTTTATAATCAAGGGCACTAAAAGAATCATCAAAAATATATATTTCCGGATCTCTAGCAATCGTTCTCGCTATTGATAATCTCTGCTTTTGACCACCACTAACATTAGTACCACCTTGAGCAATATGTGCTTTCTCTTTATCATCTAATTTAGATACAAATTCTTCAGCTTGTGATACCCTAATAGCGTCTTTTACCCTCTCTTTAGAAGGCTTACCATGTCTATTCTTACCAAAAGTAATATTCGATAAAACACTTCCCGAAAACATAACAGCCTTCTGTGGTACATAACCTACTATATTATTCAAATACTCAAAATTATAATCTTTAACATTAATACCATCTACTAGTATCTCCCCGCTAGTAGCATCATAAAATCTAGGTATCAAATTAATTAAAGTAGATTTACCACTACCAGTAGAACCAATAAAAGCAATAGTTTCTCCCTTATTAACCTTAAATGATATATCTTCAAGTACATACTCATCAGCATCAGGATATTTAAATGAAACATTCTTAAATTCAACAGTACCCTTAATATCACTATTATTCTCAGTAATAGTTCCTTCTTTAACACTAATAGGAGTATCAAGTACCTCATTAATCCTCTTAGCGGATACACTAGCCCTAGGTAACATCATAAATATCATGGCAAGCATTAAGAATGACATAATAACTTGCATAGCATAAGAAGAAAAGACAATCATATTACCAAATAAAACAATCTTATCACCCATACCAGCATCATTAATAAGAATAGCCCCGATAAAATAGATACCAAGTGTTAAGAAATACATAACCAAATACATAATAGGACTCAAATAATTAAATGCTGTCTGATTAAAAACCTGCTGCTTAGTAAGCTTATTATTAATACCTTCAAACTTATCTTCTTGATACTTTTCAGCATTAAATGCTCTAACAACTCTAATACCAGTTAAATTCTCTCTCGTAACCATATTAACCTTATCAAGTAATTCTTGTACTATCTTAAACTTAGGCATAACAATAATCATAATAATACCAATAGTAATAAGAAGTACAAGCACTGCTACTCCCGTTAAAATGCTCCATTCAATACTCTTATTAACAATCTTAGTAACAGCCCATACCGCTGTAATAGGAGCCTTAATCATTAAAGTAAGTCCCATCGCAATAAGAAATTCAATCTGTGTAATATCATTAGTAGTTCTAGTAATCAAACTACTAGGAGAAAAACTCTTTACCTCATAAGTACTAATATCTTCAACCTTTCTAAATAACTTACCTCTAGTACGATAAGAGAAAGCTGCTGATATACTAGAAGTAAAATACCCCACTATAAAAGCCGATACCAAACTACCAAAAGCACACAGTAGCATATATCCACCTTCTCTTAAAATATCACTCATCGCAGCCCCTTTAGTTTGAACAAGCTGAGTAATATTGGACATATAATCCGGCATCTTAAGTTCTAACCATACCTGAAATACAATCAAAATAGCGGATATAAATGCATATAACCAATCTTTTTTACTTAAATTTTTTAATAATTTTAACATACATACCTCCATCTAATATTTTATGTTATTTCTTACAAATATTACGCTATAAATTATAACATTTCCCTATTTTAATGTCAATTATCTTCCATAATTTCCCACAAAGAAAAGAAGAATAGTTATACTACTCTTCCATAAACATTAAGTCCCTCTACTTTTTCAATCATAACATTAACTATACTATTATTCTCTACCTTATCATTAATAATAACTGGTATAAAATTAGAAGTATGTACTACTGCCAAACCATTATCATGTATTTCAACTACCCCATCATATACCTTACCAATCTTACTATTATAAAACTTATTCTCATATTCATTAGATAAAGCAAGTACTTCATGAACTCTTCTTTTCTTAGTAGTACCATCAATATGACCATCCATTTTATCCGCTACTGTACCTTTTCTTCTAGAATATGGAAAAGTATGTATCTTAGTAAAACCAATCTTTCTTAGAGTATTCATAGTATCATTAAAATCTTCATCACTCTCTTTAGGAAAGCCCACTATTAAATCAGTAGTAAGAGAAATATCATCAATATCTCTAAGACTATCTACCATACTTAAAAATTCACTAGTATTATATCTTCTATTCATTAATTTTAATATCTTATCACTACCAGATTGAAGAGGTATATGTAAATGCTTAGCCATAACTTTATTATTTTTTAGTAAATTTCTAATACCAGGAGTAATCTCATTAATCTCAATTGAAGATAATCTAATTCTATAAATATTAGGAATCATAACTAATTCATTAAGTAATTCTTCTAAACTACTATTAATATCTATACCATATCTACCAGTATGAATACCAGTAAGAACAATCTCTTTATATCCCTCATTAACTAATTTAGTAACTTCTCTAATAACATCATCTTTATTCTTACTTCTAACTCTACCCCTAGTATAAGGAATAATACAGTAAGAACAAAAAGCATTACAACCATCTTGAATCTTAACAAAAGCCCTAGTATGACTATCAAAACTACTAATCTCCATCTTCTCAAAATCCACTTTACTAAGATCATAAATAATCTTCTTCTTCTCTTTAGTCTCTATATAATCCTCAATTATTTCTACTATTCTTGACTTATCTTTATTACCAAGAACAATATCAACATCAATATCATCAGCATTAACCTGACTGTAGCAGCCCATAACCACTATAATAGCAGAAGGATTATTCTTCTTAGCCCTATTTATCATCTTTCTAGATTTCTTATCACTCTCATTAGTAACACTACAAGTATTAATAATATAAATATCAGCCTTATCTTCAAAATCAACCATCTCATAATTATTATTCTTTAATATATTAGTAACAAGTTCACTTTCATATATATTAACTTTACATCCTAATGAACATATACCTACCTTCATACTTCTTCCTTCTTTCTTCCATAGTATTTTATCATATTTTAAATATAAAATAAACAATTTGTTGTAGATTTTTAATAATATTTTTGTTACAATAATTATAGAAAGATTGGTGATATTTATGAATAATTATATTCCTCCATTTACTATTACTAACGATATACTTGCCTTAACTTCAAGTATTATGGAAAAAGTTGGTAGACTTAATAACTATACTAATATAGATAAAAAACCTATTTTAAGAAAGAATAACACAATCAATTCTATTCATTCTTCTTTAGCAATAGAAAATAATTCATTAACTTTAAGTCAAGTAAAAGATGTAATTGATGGAAAAGCTGTTATAGGTTCACAAAGAGAAATTCAAGAAGTAAAAAATGCCTATGATGCCTATGAAGAGTTAGAAAATATAAATCCTTATAAAGTAGATGAATTAAAAAGAATTCATGGTATTATGACTTTTCTTACTATAAAAGATGCTGGTGAATTTAGAAATGGTGATGAAGGAGTATTCGATGGTGATAACCTAATATTTATGGCTCCAGGGCCAAAGTTAGTTCCTGAACTTATAAATAATTTATTTACTTGGATGAATAACTATAAAGATGAAATAAATCCATTAATAATGTCTTCAGTTTTTAACTATGAATTTGTTTTTATCCATCCATTTAGTGATGGTAATGGTAGAATGGCTAGACTATGGCAAAATGTTATTTTATCTAAATGGCGTGAAATATTCAAATATGTAACTATTGAAAATCAAATAAAAAAATATCAAAATGAATATTATGAAGCAATCAATACTTGTAATATAAATGGTGACTCTACTATCTTTATAGAATTTATGTTAAAAATGATTAACAATACCCTTGAAGAACTAGTAATAACTACAAATAACAAAGATAACTAAAAAGTACTAAATCACATTAGTACTTTTTCTCATAATATTTTTACTATATCTTTTTCTTATTTTATAATTTTTTTCAAATATTCACTATTTTTCTATCTCTTAACAAAATACTCATCATACCACTTAAGAAAACTATATACTGCCCATATCTTTCTATAATTATCTTTCTCTCTATTCTTATGTTCATCTAATATTTTAATTAAATAATCAGTATTAAATAATTCTTTAGAAATATCAGTATTAAAAGTATTTTTAATCTCTTCATAGAAGTCTTCTTCTCTTATCCATTCCCTAATAGGAACAGGAAAACCAAGTTTCTTCTTTTTCCATGCATCATTAGGTATTACCTTTCTAGCGGCATTTCTAAGAGCCACTTTCGTAGTACCATCACTTACCTTATAATTCTTAGGTAACATTCTAGCAACATCAAATACTTTCATATCAGTAAATGGTACTCTAGATTCAATAGAATGAGCCATAGTCATCTTATCTACTATTGTAAGAATATTATTACTAAGCCAATATCTAATATCAACCGCTAGCATCTTGTCTAGTTTATTATAGTCTTTATATTCTTCATAAACATCTTTAACAATATCTTTATTCTTAATATAATTATCTACCTTTAATACATCTTTAAGTTCATCATCATAATAAGTTCTATTAATACTAACATAAGATTCCTCTAAAGGTAATCCTCTTCTTATAATATATCTAGTAATCTTATTCTTAGGAAGAATCTTACAAATACTAGCAATACTCTTTCTAATAAAGAAAGGAAGTTTAGTATAAAAATTATCATCATAACTATTATATCCCCCAAAGAATTCGTCAGCACCTTCACCCGATAAAACAACCTTTACATCCTTGCTTGCAAGTCTAGATAAAAAGTATACAGCAATAGCACATCCATCCGCAGTAGGTTCATCCATGTGGTAGTAGACTTCACTTAAAGCATTCATATATTCTTCTTTACTAATCTTTTCACTAATATTCTTAATATTAAGTTTATCAGTTAAATCTTTAGCATAATCAATCTCACTATACTTAGCCAAATCAAAACCAATAGTATAAGTCCTATCAGGTTTAGCAAGACTAACTAAATAAGAAGAATCAACACCACTAGATAAAAATGAACCAACTTCAACATCACTAATCAAGTGATGGTCAGTAGAATCTTTCATAGCCTTACCTATTTCCTCTACTACTTCATCAAAACTCTTATCAGTATTACCAAACTCTACTTTAAAATATCTATCTATTTTAATCTTTCTCTTCTTTACATCTATTGTCATAGAGTGTCCACTAGGAAGTCTATATACTCCTTTAAAGAATGTCTCGTCAGTAGGAGTAAAACTAAATGTCAAATAAGCTCCTAATAATTCTTTATTAAGTACTTTCTTAAATTTAGGATAAGCAAGAAAACTCTTAATCTCTGAACCAAATAATATCGTATCACCATCATGATAATAATATAAAGGTTTAATACCAAACTGATCTCTTGATATAAATATCTCTCCCTTATTCTTATCATAAATAGCATAAGCAAACATACCTCTTAATTTCTTAGGTAAATCATGCCCCCATTTCTCATAACCATGTAATACTACTTCAGTATCAGATTCAGTTTCAAACTTATACTCAGTAAGTTCTTCTTTTAATTCTTTATAATTATATACTTCACCATTATACATAATAAGAATACTTTTATCTTCATTATATATCGGTTGATTACCTCCTGCTAAATCTATAATAGATAATCTTCTTTGTCCTAAAGCAACATCACCCTCTACAAATATACCTTCAGCATCAGGTCCTCTATGAAGTATCTTTTCATTCATACTTCTAATTAATTTATCTTTATTCTTATCTTTACTTATAATTCCATTTATTCCACACATATAAATACCTCGCTTATACTTAGTATACCACAAAAGAAAAAAAGTAAAAATATTTTTACTTATTATTTACTCTTTCTTTACAAAATCTTTTAACTATTTAGTTTCTATTTCATTTATATATTGATAATTTAAGTTATTTTGGGATGTGATTACTGTTTTACCTAAATTTTTTTCCAAATCATCTCTTGCCACTTTAGCAGTATGTCCACCCATTTTAGCTATTTTTTTATTTTGTTCTAATCCATATGGTTTATACTCCTTAGTTAATTCACGAGTGGCTACTTCTCCAAGATTGGTAAGTGCTACTTCTATATCGGTCATATTATCTCTTAGTGATTCTTTTCTAATATTTTTATATACTTTATATTCACTTGCTTTCATACCAGATATTTCTTGATATATTTCATTAGTAAGGATTCCATATTCGTAGTCCTTAGTTATACCACTTTCTTTCCAGATATCTGTTAATTTATTTCTACTTAGTATTCCTTTTAATCTTTCTTCTATCCATTTGTCTGAATATCCTCTTTTACGATAATAATTTACTGCTCTATTAATTGCTATCTCTGGATCAAATATTTCATCTATTCTTTCACTTCCTAAATTAGCAAGCCATAGTTTAAATGGTTCTGCTTTAGGACTGGGAACTGACTCAATAAGTCTAAATATCCCTTTGGTATCTAATGTATCTGTATTATAATATTTACCATCTTTTGATTTCATTTTCAGTTGGTTAGTATTACTAACCAACTCACTTCCTTCATTATGTAATTTACCTTTTAACCATTTCCAATAATTTCTTGATTTTTGATAATCACTATTTGTTAATGCTGCAATTACATCTACAACACTATAATAGTATTCTTCTTCTTCACTATTCCAAACACTTCTTATTTCGTTATTTTCAAATAAATTGGTTATTGTTTGTAATTTTGTTTTTTCCATAGTTAATACCTCCCAAAAAATTTAATTTTTTTACACTTTTTTAAGCATAAAAACTATATCATATTTATTCTAACTTTTCAAGAGGCTTAATGTTATTTTTTTATATATTCTTCTTATTAAATCTTTCTTTATAAGAACAATGTTTACATATATCTAAATATACTTTATTATCATTAAATTCCTTAATAGTATTTTTAAACTTATCACTACTTATAATATCTTCCATACTATCAGTAAAGATATTACCTAAATTACTTTCTCCTTCACTATCTAAGCAGCAGATACTAACTACTCCATTTGATAATATAGCTATTTGACTTTTACCACCTAAACAAGTACCCTCTTCTTTATAATAACTACTACTAGTACTAGGCCAATCAAACTTACTATCTAAACTTAAATAAACTTTATTATCTAACTTCATCTTATCATATAATTCATTTACTTTATATTTAAGTCTAATCATATCTAAATATTTATTATTTAAAGTATCTAAACTCTTATCTAATGTCCAAAATCTATAACTAATATAAGGATATTCTAAATTATCTACTACTTCAAATATATCTTCTAAATAATTATCTTTATTATTCTCACTATGTAGTGATATATTTATTTGATATATATTATCATACTTACTTAGTATATCTAATCTATCTTTAAGAAATACCCCATTAGTAGTAATACATACTTTTTTATTATATTTCTTACATATACTTAGTATATCATCTAAATAATGATGACTAAGAGCTTCTCCCTTAACATGTAAATAAATATAATCAGTATACATAGTAATCTTACTCATAACTAATTCAAATTCATCTATACTCATTTCTTTTTTATTTCTTTTACTATTACTACAAAAAGAACACTTTAAATTACAAATATTAGTTATTTCTATATATATTCTTTTAAACTTCATACTATTACCTCTTTAACTACTTAGTATTATATAATATTTATTATCTTAAATCAATACTAACTATTTATTTACCTTTCATGAAAATCCAAGGTATTTTCATGTCCAATCTAGCCTAATTCTTAGTCTATATTGGAGTCTCATTAGACCCATCACATTTACAGTTAAAGCCAAAAGAAAAAAACCATATCAATTAAGTATTCACCCCGAATATAATAGATATGGTTGATATTTATTCTAAAACTTAGAATAAGGTTTAGAATAACACTCTAAGACTATTTAGACTTAGAGTGTATAGAATAATATTTACATATATCTTTTAATTTACAATCATCACATAGAGGATTAATACTCTTACACTTATACCTACCAAAGAATACAAGTTGATGATGAATCTTACTAAGACTATCTTTAGGAAATAAATAATTAAGTTTATTCTCTACTTCAAGTACATTATCATCTTCACCAGCTAAATCAAGTCTCTTACTAACCCTATTAACATGAGTATCCACCGCTACTAAAGGTTCATTATATATAACAGATAAAAATACATTAATAGTCTTTCTCCCTACACCGGGTAAACTACTTAAATATTCCCTATCATTAGGAATAATCTTAATATTATCATTAATTAATCTATTAGCAATCTCTTTAATAAATATAGCCTTCTTCTTATAAGTACCAATAGGTCTAATAATACTTTCAATATCTTTAATATCAGCCTTACTAAGTTTCTCTAAAGAATCATACTTCCCAAATAAAACCCTATTAACCATATTAACTCTCTTATCAGTAGTCTGTGCACTCATAACAATAGCCAGTAATAACTCATAATCTTTACTATACTCTAACTCACACTTAGGATTAGGAAATAAATAATCTAAGTAATCAATTATCTTATTAATCATCATTTAACCAATCATAGTAGAAGACTTCTCTATCTTCTTTCTTACTCTCTCTCATCTTTTCTTTAGCAGCCATAACATCTCTCTTAGTCTTATAACCTTTCTTTCTCCAAGTATAAAGTACTGTCTCAATATATCTAAGACTATTAGCCCCATTATATATAGCCTCTTTTAAAGCCTCCATAATAAGTTCATGAGAAAAATTATCCTCTATCCAACCATTAATAACCTGGCATTCTATAGGAGATATAGTCCTACCAAACTCACTTTCAAATACAGAATAAATATCACTATTATCCAAAGTCTTCTCTTCATCTTTCTTATCAATAACTAAAGACATAATCTTACTATATAACAAATCTAAAGATATATATTCAGCACTCTTACCATCACTATTCTTCTCAACAATAATAGATATAATCTTCTTCTCACTAAGATTATTAAGTAACTCCATAACCTTATACTTATCCATACCAAGAGACTCTCCTATCGAACTAGGATCATATATAACCTTATCTCCCTCATCAATAACAAATATAAGTATAATAAGTTCTTCAGCAGTAATACCAAGTCTTAAATAATAATTAAATAAATATCTCGGTAACACAATCGGTTTCATCCTAAGTATCTTCTCTAACCCTTCCATCATATACCTCCTACATCTATATCAAATACCTCTTCTAAAGTACTAACATCATAATATTTATAAGTAAGTTTATCCTTATCTCTTACCTTATCTTCGTAGTAGATATTACTTCTTCTATAAACAATGTCTAACTTACTAGCAGATAATTCACTAATATCTTTACTATATACCTTATCATAATTCAAATCAAATACATAAACATATTTATCATCTTTAACTATATAATAATTATTACTCTTATTATAATAACTAATATTTTTAATATCAGTATTACTATATATATCATTTAATATACTCTTCTTATATTTATTATTTCTACTTACTGGAATAATAAATATACTAAGTATTAAAATAATCATAACTATAATAACAATAATATAACTAATAATATTCTTCTTCTTTCTTTTCATTTATTCCCTCACTATAACTGTTCTTATTATACTATGAAATTAACTTTTTGTGAATAGTTTTTCCTCTTCTTTTATATGATGTTACAGTATAATCATCCCCTTCAAAAGTAATTGTAGTATAACAATCATTATCTATAGTATAAGAATCAATCCATACTTTAGCTAACATATACATAAACTTATAATTAAACTTAGTATAACTATCATATAAAAGTACCATATTATCATTTAATTCTATATAAAAATCTTTATTTATATCATATAAATATATAAAATTACAATCTCTATAATCACTATCTTTATATTTATCTATATAAATACATAACTTCTTATTATTCATCATAATCTCTATCTTATCATCACTTCTATAAATAATATCATTATTATTAAAATACTTAGTCTTATTAATATCAATAACATAATCATAATAAATATCATCTATATCATTTAATATTACCTTATAAAAAATATCATTCTTATTAATAAGTAATATAATCCCAGTATCATTTTTAATAAATCTAATAGAATTATCTTCAAGAAAATTATAATCTTCTCTATTATCTTGATAACTACAAGAACATATAAATAAACACATTATTATAAGTATATATTTCATACTAAGTAATATGCAAATAAAAAGAAAAAAGACATAAGTCTTATTCCATATAATTATCTATAACATATCTCTTAATATCATCATAAGTATTAGAAAGTTTATTATATAATATCTTCTTCTCAATATCATCCATAATATCCTTAATATATTTGCCAGGTTCTTTTCCTAATATTTTACTAATATCATTACCATGAATAACAATATCTCTTCTGGTAAGTATTGGTAATTCACTTTGCATCTTATTTAATTTTCTTTTGGATAAACCTTTAATATCAGCATAGACAGTACATAAATATAAACCATATTTATATAATAAATAATTATCTATTTCATTATATTTAAGTAACTCTCTAAGGTTAAGGATCTGCTCTTTCTCAACTTTAGTAAAAGGATAAATATCCTCTACTTCTAGCTGACACCATATACCAATTAAATCAGTACATAGTATAATATTACTAAGATTATTAATACCAAGTACATTAGTAAGATTAAGATCAAGTATTAACCTTCTACCCCTCTCTTTATTCTTAGAAGAAAATATCTTATCTAATTCCTCTTTCTTTCTCTCCATAGATAATTTCTTTAATAAATATCCATACTTTCCTAAGTAGTAGTAGGTCTTCTTCTCAATATCAAACTCCAGAATAGTAGCAAATCTAATACATCTAAGTATTCTAAGAGAATCCTCTTTAATCTTATATCTAGGATTACCTACTGTCCTAAGTATTCTATTATCTAAATCACTTCTTACTCCTAGTACATCAAGAACTTCACCCTTATCATTAATACATAAAGTATTAATCGTAAAGTCTCTTCTAAGTAGATCTTTCTTTATATCCCTAATATACTTAATCTTAATAGGTCTTCGATTAGACTCATACTTAATCTCTTTTCTAAAAGTAGTAACATCAAACTTATATCCCTTATAAGTAATAACAACACTACCATATTGCATATCAGATACCTTAACATCCTCAAATATATCTAGTATCTCTTTAGGAGTAGCACTAGTACATATATCAATATCATTACTCTTTCTTCCAAGTAATACATCCCTAGTATAACCTCCTACTATATAGGCAGCATATCCATTATCATTTAATATTCTAAGTAATTCTCTTGCTTTATCTTCCATAATACCTCTCTATACATATTATACCAAATGAAAGAAAAAATGCAAAGTAACATATAGTTACTTTACACTTTTATTATTTATATTGGTTTTATTATTTGTATTTCTTTTATTATTTATATTCCTTTACTTGCTTAATAATCATATTAGTAAATTCATCTTTTTCTATAGTAGTACTATTTTCTTTACCAAACATACGATAAGTAATAGTATTATTATCTCTCTCATTATTACCAAGTACTAAAGTATATGGAATCTTCTTAGTTTGTGATTCTCTAATCTTATATCCCATCTTTTCATCTCTAGCATCTAATTCTACTCTAAAACCTTTACTTCTAAGTTCTTCTACTACTTTGTTAGCGTACTCTAAATGATATTCATTATTTACTGGAATAACATTAATTTGTACTGGACTAAGCCATAAAGGAAGTGCACCCTTAGTTTCTTCAAGAATAAAGGCTGTAAATCTATCAAATGTACCAAATATAGCTCTATGAAGTACTACAGGTACCTTTTTCTCACCATTAGAATCAATATAAGATAAATTAAATCTTCTAGGAAGTAAGAAGTCAAGTTGACAAGTAGACAAAGTAATCTCTGGTCCAACAGCAGGTTTAACTTCAACATCTAACTTAGGCCCGTAGAAGGCAGCTTCTCCAATAGCTTCAGTATATTCTACTCCTATCTCATTTAATACTTCTCTAAGTTCATTCTCAGCCTTATTCCACATCTCATCATCATCAAAGTATTTATGTTTATCTTCAGGATCTCTAAGAGATAATCTAAACTTATAATTATCAATTCCAAAATCTTTATATACATCTAGTATAAGACTAACTACTTCTTTAAATTGATCTTTAATTTGATCAGGTCTAACAAATAGATGGGCATCATTTTGACACATACATCTAACTCTCTCTAAACCTTTAACAGCTCCACTAGCTTCATATCTAAAGTCAGTAGCAAACTCTCCAATCTTAATAGGAAGTTCACGATAAGAGTGAATCTCATTACCATAAATTAACATATGATGTGGACAATTCATAGGTCTTAATACAAACTCTTCATCATCAACTTTCATAGAAGGGAACATATTTTCTTTATAATGATCCCAGTGTCCTGAAGTCTTATATAAATCTACTGTTCCTACACATGGAGTATATACATGAGAGTACCCTAGTTTTTGTTCCTTAGCATAAATATAATTCTCCAAGTTCTTTCTAACAATTGCTCCATTAGGAAGCCATAAAGGCATACCCTTACCAACTAAATCATGAGACATAAAGATATCTAAGTCTTTACCAATCTTACGATGATCTCTCTCTTTTCTCTCTTGTAATTCAGTTAAGTAACTATTTAAATCTTCTTCATTTCTAAAACATACTCCATATATTCTCTGAAGCATCTTATTATTAGAATCAGCCTTCCAATAAGCACCACTTACTTTTATTAACTTAAAGTATTTTAATTCTTTAGTAGTGTCAACATGTGGTCCACGACAAAGATCAGTAAAATCTCCTTGTGTATAACAAGATATAACTTGTTCATTCTCATCCATTCTACTAATTAAATCTATTTTATATGGATCATCATGAAACATTTCTAAAGCTTCATCTTTACTAATTTCATGTCTAACTATTCTTTTACCATCTTTAGATAACTTCTTCATTTCCTTTTCTATTTTAGGTAAATCTTCTTCTTTGATTACTTCATCACCTAAGTCAATATCATAATAGAACCCCTCTTCAATTACTGGTCCTACCCAGAATTTAGCATTTGGATATAAATGCTTAACAGCTTGTGCAAGTAAATGTGCACATGAATGATTTAATTTACTTAAATCTTCATTTTCTTTAATATTTATCATTTTTTATTCCTCCTTCTATTTTCACTTTTAATTTGTTTTCTTTTTATTTTTTGTTTTTCTCTTTTACATATTTTTTTACATTCTCTATAATATGTATTATCAGTAGTAGTATGACTTGTTACTATTCTATCTATTATTCTAATACCATTATCACTATAACCTACTAGTGTCTTTCTTAATGTAATTAAATCACTTAAATTAAGATTAGATATATCTAGTTGCCAAGTCTCATACTTATTTTTTCTCCATACCGTTACTGGTATAAAATTATTTTCCATAACCAAACCCTCCTATTTATGAAAAAAAGACCTCTAAAAGGAGAGAATACATATCTCGGTACCATCCTTCTTTGGTCTTAATTTAGATAACGGCTCTTAACCGGTAATCTCTTTCGAGTACACTATAAAGGTAGTAATTATATAACTTTATCATTAGTTTCCACCAAACACTAACTCTCTATAAATAAAATATATATAATCTTGTCCTTCTCATTGCTTTCAAATATAAATATATTATATTCTTATTTTTTATCTTTGTCAATTACTTTTTATCTATTTTCCACTTCAGCCTGTAGTCTTCCGTGGTATGATGAAGCCTTAAGTCTTCATCATAAATATTTATTTGTTAAAAGTTTCATTTAATATAGATATATATTTACTTCTCATATCAGTAAGTATTGTATCAAGTATTTCAAAAGAAATATCTCTTTCACTCTTATTTGTAGTATCAAATAAATAAAAATTAATATTTTCTTTATTAGATAATTCTTTAATATTCATAAGTGAATCATTATATTCATTAATATTATCTTCATTTAGAAAAGTCCTTTTTTCTAACGATACATTAGCAGTATAATCTCTTCTTAAAGAAGTTAAACTATCAGTATATAAACCTATTATAATATCAATCTTATTTTTAATTATTGGAATATATTCATCTATATAATTATCATATTCTTCTTTAGTCACTCCATTTTTATTATATAGTCTATCCATCCATATCATTCTATCAAAAAGAGATCTATCTATTAATATAATATCATTATTTTTATTAATCTCATTATCTAAATCTTCTAAAACATATTTAGGAATTTCAGTATTAATAATATTTTTATATTCATCTTTTAATTTAGGATATATTTCTTTCTTATATCTCTTTGAAGTAGTAAATTCTTCTAATGTACTAGTAGTAAAACCACCCTTCTTAAAAAAGTCGTATAAATTATTCATAAGAGTAGTCTTACCAGTTCTTGGAGTACCAGTAAACTCTATCACATATGGTTTATTCCTATCAAGTACACTAATCATCTTATATATTTCTTGTTTTCTATAATGTAATCTAATTAATTTATTATATTCATCTTCTCGTCCTTCAAATATCTTTCTTTCAAGTTCATCATGTTTATTATCATTAAAAATATCTTCGATAAGTAACTTCAATCTACTAAACATAATATAGTCTTTATCTTCATTATATATTAAACTATTATATACTTCAGTATAATACCACTTTTGTTTATCAAAACCCCTTTTAAATGCTGAAAAATCTTTCTTACCATTAACTTCAAAAATAATTCTCATATCCTCTAAATTACTTATCTTATCTGCACATACTACAGCTTTATGTCTTAAATCTAAATCCTTAACTTTATCTATAGTAATAGTTTTTCTCTCTTCCCAACTTAAACTTTTATCTTCTTCAGTTGCACCAAGTACTAATGATACAATATCATCATTAAATTCATTTAATAAATCTTCTTTAGTATATTTAGTATCCTCAATTACATCATGAAGATAAGCAGCCGCTACCACATTATCATCATATCCATATTCACTCAAAATATTAGCAACATTTATAGGATGAATAATCATAGGTTTCTCTTTATCAGATTTTCTTATTTGCCCTTTATGTGCCTTAATAGCAAATAATTTTGCTTTTTCTTTTATATTCATTTTATCACTCCTCAAAATTATTATAATAGTATTAAAGAAAATATATCGTCATTATTATATGAATATAGGAAATATTATGTATCTATTATATTTCTTTTATATTAAGTATCTTACTTAAAGTAAAATGTCTAATAGAACCCCTAAGTTTACAAAAAGCAAGAACGTAAGTATTATCTTCAAATTCAAACATATTTACAGGGATAATTTCTCTTTTAACTATCTTACCTGATGTACCTAAATAATCAATTAATAAACTTTTCTTATCTTTAATACACTTATCAATAATATTAATTTTTTCATCATTTTTATTTACTGTTACATCAACATTTTTATATTCTGATAATATTTTATTAGTATTATAAATAGAATGTAATTTTTTATTTAACTTATTAAAATCACTAATCAATTTATTATCACTAATATTCTTAATATTTTCTTCTACTCTATCTAATACTTCCAAATCATATTTATTAAAATAATCTATATTCATAATATCATTTTTATTTATATAATATCCACCACCAGGTCCTTTAAAAGATTCTATAATATAACCAGCCATCTCTAATTGCTCTTTATAATACCTTACCATTCTCTCTGTTACTCCAAGTTCCATACTAAGTTCTTTAACAGAATATACTCTACCATTTGATAATAACTTTATCATTAAAAATGCATTAGATATTTTACTCATACTTCACCTACTTTGTCCTAATCAAAAATATTATATCATAAATATTAAAAATAAGTACTATTATTTCAAGCACTTATTTATCTTATTCATTAAATCATCTTTATCTATAGGTTTTATAATATAATCACTAAAACCACTATCTTTATAAATATCATCATATATAATATTACTATTCTTAGTAAGAAGGATAACTTTAGTATCAAAGCCTTTTATCTTACCAAACTTATTCATAACACTAATACCATTCATATAAGGCATATCTTCATCTAGTAATATTAAATCATACTTATCACCTTTTCTAATTCTATCTAGTGCTTCTTTACCTAAATTAGAACTATCATATAGTATATTATGTTTATCTAATATCTTACTAATTATTTTAGTACTAGAATTATTATCATCTATAATTAATATCTTTTTATTATTAACATAATTATCATAATTATCTTTATTATTAGTATATATCTTTTGATCTAATATAATAGTAACAATAGTTCCTTTATTATATTCACTACTTATAAGTAAATTACCACCCATTATATTAATAGTCTTTCTAGCACCATATAAACTATTTTGATCTTTAGTATTTTTATTTAAACACTTATCTAAGTTCTCAGCTTTTATTCCAATACCAGAGTCTTCTATCTTTATAATTAATCTAACTATATCTTTTTTAAAGATAGCATTAACAGATAACTCTACATATCCTTTATCAGTATATTTATAAGAATTACCTATAATAGTATTTAATACATTCTTTAAATTAATACTATCTCCATATAAAATATTAGGTAAATTACTATCTATATTAAATCTAAAACTAATATCTTTATCTTCAAATAATTCTTTATTTTTATTTATTACTTCTTTAAGTAATAATTTAATATTATATTTATTTTTAACAGTCTTAACATTAATATCATCAATAACATCAATATTATATATATTATTAGCCATACTATATAACTTGTTATTAGAAGATATTATCTCTCTAGCAAAGAATCTATTTTCTTCTAAATTATTACTATTTAGTATTACTTCAGAAGATTTATTAATATCACTAGCAATACTCTTAACCTCATTCATCATATTATATATAAGCATACTTTTATCTTCATTAGCAGCATCCGCTATTTTCTTAGACATATGTATCTCTTCAAGTAATTTCTTATCTGGATTTTCTATTGTAAAATACATAATTACTGTTATTAAGGCAAATGAACTAGAAATAATTTGTATTTCTGGAGCAATATTATTGACTAGTAAAAGTCCTCCTATTAAAAGAAGTAATAAAAGCATTGGAACTTTTTCTCTAAAAGTCATATTTTTAAAATATTTTATAAATAGTATAAAATCTAAAATGATTAAAAGAAAAGTAATTGCTAAAAGAAATACTATACCCATTCCACCTAAATATGCTGAATTTTTCTCTAATATAAAATCAATAGGTAAAAATATCAAAAGTAATGTTGAAGAAATAGAACCAATAATTATACTCTTTCTTATCTTACTATTTTTATATTCTGTTAATTTATTTCCTTTATATTTAGTAATAGTAAGTATATACAATGTAAAAGTAGTAAGCCATTCTAATATAAATATAAGATATAATCTAGATATTATACTAGATACTAAATCATTCATTTTATAAATAGCAGTAACATTACAACCTATTTCTAGTAGTAGGCCAATAGGTGTTATAGATAATAACTTTTCATAAACTGCATTTTCACTATTATTAATTCTGTTTTTTGAAAAGTATACTATACTAGTAAGCATGGTATATATAAAACTTACAATTAAAAGAGTAATTCTAATTTGCATAACATTTTTCACCTCTTTATTCTATAAAAATTATAACATATCCACACTAAAAAAGAAAGTAAAAACTATACAATTTTTACTTTCTAATTAAGGTTTTCTTTAATACTTTTTTATCAACTTTACCTACTACTGTTTTTGGTAATTCATCTTCAATATAATATGATGTTGGTATTAAATAATCAGTAATAGTGTTATTTGCATAATCACTAATTATTTTCATTGCTTCCTTCTTACTATAACAATCATCAATACTAACAAAAGCAACTGGTACTTCTCCATTATAATGATTAGGATCAGGAATACCTACTACTGCTACTGATTTAACAATAGGACACTTTAATAATATGCTTTCTACATTATATGGATATATTTTCTTGCCATCATATCTAATAATTATATCTTTTATTCTACCAACTACATATAGTAGTCCATCAGGAGTAACATATCCAATATCGCCAGTATGAAGCCATTTATTACCATCCTTATGTTCTTTTATCACTTTATTTGTCTCCTCTACATTACCATAATAACCGAGCATAATATCAGGGGCACTTACACAAATTTCACCAAGTTCATTATAATGTAAATCTTCTTCCTTATCATTATCATATATGGATACAACAGTTTTAGAAAATGGAACGCCTACACTACCAGGTTTATTAACTTCATTATTAAAACATACTGTAACAGCAGAACATTTTTCTGTTAAACCATAACCTTTTTGTATCTTATATTCGCATCCACCTTTATCTAATATTTCATTAACTTTACTTTCAACTTTAGCATTAAGAGTATCTCCTCCTTCAATAGGAGCTTTAAAGAAAGATAAATCAACATTAGGTCTATTTATTAATGGACTTTTAGAGAATATTTCCCAATGAGCAGGACTACCAGCCATACAATTTGGTTTATATTTTAATATTACTTCAGGTATCTTTTCTGGTTCATACTTAGCAATCATCATCGTTTTCATACCACAAACTAAAGATGTATGTAATCCTACACTAAGACCATATCCAACAAATTCTGGCATTACTCCTACTAATAAGTAATGTCTTATAAATTGTACTGGTGAATTTTTTATTTGATTAGTAAGTTCATTTAAATTATCATTTGATAAAAGAACTCCTTTTGGCACTCCTGTAGTTCCTCCTGTATGAACAATAGCAACTGGTCTATCTTTTTCATACTCTTCTTCTAATACACCATTATACATATTTCCATTTTTAATAAAATCTTTATAAAGCATATAATTAGCTGAAGACTCTCTCATAACTTTTTTATGTCTATTATAAATTTCTCTATCAGATATTTTATTCTTAATCTTTAAGCCATTCATTATTAATGGTAGAGATTCTACTGGTGAAGTAACAACAATATTCTCTATATTTTTTTTCTCAATTAAGTTAGTAAACTTATCAAAACACATATCTAACATTATTAAATGTCTAGGATTAGATATATTCAAATACTTTTCTAATCCTTCTTCACTTTCAGTAGGATCTATATAATCTGCTATTGCTCCTATCATACTACAAGCATAAAATAAATATGCAGACTCAGGTGTATTAGGTAAACATATAGTAACTACTTCTCCTTTTTTTACACCTATAGTTTTAAGTGCTTTAGCAACTTTTTCTATTTGTAAAAATAATTCAAAATATTTTATCTGTCTATTTGCAAATATAATAGCGGTATCATTTATATATTTTTTATTTTCATCATATAAATAACGATAAACTGTTTTATTAATAGAACCAGCCATCAATTCTTCTTTAGTATAATATTTAAGCCAAGGTCTATCTATATTTGGTATTCCAGTTAATGGTCCTTGTATATTTCCTAATAATAATTCTCTTAAATATAAATTTCTTTCTATTTCTTTATTATAGTTTTCCATATTCTTATAACACATCCCCTCAAATAAATTACTTATATAATACTCTATTTTTATAGATTAGTCAAATATAAAAAAAGAATTATCATTATACTAATAATTCTTTATCATATTATCTTATTACCACTTCAGCCTGTAGTCTTCCGTGGTATGATGAAGCCTTAAGTCTTCATCATAAATACTTATTTATTTTATTCATTAAATCATCTTTATTTATAGGTTTTATAATATAATCACTAAAACCACTATCTTTATAAATATCATCATATATAATATTACTATTCTTAGTAAGAAGGATAACTTTAGTATCAAAGCCTTTTATCTTACCAAACTTATTCATAACACTAATACCATTCATATAAGGCATATCTTCATCTAGTAATATTAAATCATACTTATCACCTTTTCTAATTCTATCTAGTGCTTCTTTACCTAAATTAGAACTATCATATAGTATATTATGTTTATCTAATATCTTACTAATTATTTTAGTACTAGAATTATTATCATCTATAATTAATATCTTTTTATTATTAACATAATTATCATAATTATCTTTATTATTAGTATATATCTTTTGATCTAATATAATAGTAACAATAGTTCCTTTATTATATTCACTACTTATAAGTAAATTACCACCCATTATATTAATAGTCTTTCTAGCACCATATAAACTATTTTGATCTTTAGTATTTTTATTTAAACACTTATCTAAGTTCTCAGCTTTTATTCCAATACCAGAGTCTTCTATCTTTATAATTAATCTAACTATATCTTTTTTAAAGATAGCATTAACAGATAACTCTACATATCCTTTATCAGTATATTTATAAGAATTACCTATAATAGTATTTAATACATTCTTTAAATTAATACTATCTCCATATAAAATATTAGGTAAATTACTATCTATATTAAATCTAAAACTAATATCTTTATCTTCAAATAATTCTTTATTTTTATTTATTACTTCTTTAAGTAATAATTTAATATTATATTTATTTTTAACAGTCTTAACATTAATATCATCAATAACATCAATATTATATATATTATTAGCCATACTATATAACTTGTTATTAGAAGATATTATCTCTCTAGCAAAGAATCTATTTTCTTCTAAATTATTACTATTTAGTATTACTTCAGAAGATTTATTAATATCACTAGCAATACTCTTAACCTCATTCATCATATTATATATAAGCATACTTTTATCTTCATTAGCAGCATCCGCTATTTTCTTAGACATATGTATCTCTTCAAGTAATTTCTTATCTGGATTTTCTATTGTAAAATACATAATTACTGTAATAAATGTATCCATAGTAGTAGCAAGTAATAACTCAGGTATCATTTTTTGAATAAAAGAAACTATAGTTCCTACAAACAAATATACATATATAGGTAAATACTTCTTACTTTTAATATTCTTAAAATTTTTAATTAAGCAAATTATGGTTAAGAATATAGATATAAATATTCCAAAATATACCGCATTAGCGGCATCTCCATAAGAATACATAACATAACCATCTCGAAATTTAAATTGTAATGGTAACATAATTACTAATATTGATATTAATAATAGTAATATAATATATAATCTTAGAACTTTTTTCATATACCTTTTTAATTCTTCTTTAGAATCCTTTTTTGATGATATTAGAAATACATAAGTACCAAAAGTAGCTCCCCATGCAATTAATTCAATTAAAAATAGTTTATTAAGCATTGTATAAAAGGTCATATGTTCTTCGGCATATCCAGCAAATATTGTACAAAATATTTCTAATACTATACCAACAAAATTAATAATAATAAGTTTTGAATAAACTTTATTTTCAGGAGTCTTTATTTTGTCTTTTGAAAAATATGCTATCATTAATAAAACACTATACATCAAACTAGCAATAGTAAAAAATATTGTACTATTAATTTTCATTTAAAACACCTCTTTATTCTATAAAAATTATACCATAATTCAAAATTAAAAGAAAGCATTATTTAGTGCTTTCCTCTAACTTTTTTATTCTCATTTTTTCTACTTTTTTATAATCTACTTTACCAACAGATGTAAGTGGTAAATCTTCTTCAAAAATAAAATCTTCTGGTTGCGAATAAGAAGGAAGTTTATCTTGACATAATTTTATCAATTCTTCTTTTAATTTTTTAAGTTCGCTCACGTTATCCTTCTTTATAACAACATGCGCTTCAGGCGAAGCTCCATACACTTTATCTGGGATAGAAATTACACAACAATTATCAATATCAGGATGTTTCATTATTACCCCTTCAATATATGAAGGATATAATTTAAATCCACCATGAGGTATTAATCTTTTATATCTTCCTTTGAAGAATAGAAAACCATCTTCATCAATTATACCTACATCTTCAGAATGTATCCACTTTTTACCATCGCTATGTATTTTTATAACTTTACCTTCTTCTTCTTCATTATCTAAATAACCAAGCATTTCAGTTGGACCAGTTATACATATTTCTCCTTCTTCACCATATTTTAATTCTTTATCAGTACCTCTTTCAAATATACCATAAGTATTAAATGGAAGCGGAATACCTAAACTATTTATTTTATTTACTCCTACTAAACAAACACCAGCAGTAGAAGAATTTTCTGTCATGCCATAACCCTTCTCTGCAATTGAAGAACTGCCATGATTTTTTAAAAATTCATTAACATAAATTTCTGATTGCTCAGGGAAGTAATCACCACCTATTCCAAGATTTTTTAAGCATTTCCAATTCATTGAATCTGCTTTTCTATCATGTACAAAATGCTCAACATAAGTTGGAACTGTAATAGTATGATTAGGTTTATACTTAATCATAAACTCTGTAAACTCTTTAGGAGATAATATAGGAGCAATAATATTAGTCATACCTAAACACATAGGCATATGAATAGTAACAACAATACCATATGCTACAAATGGAACTATTCCATTTAAGAAAGTATCACCTTTATTATAATTAGCATTAAGTGATTTATATTGAATAGCCATAGCATTAAAGTTTTCATTAGATAATTTAACTGTCTTAGGTACACCAGTAGTACCACCAGTATGAACTAAAGCCGCTACCATATTCTTCTTATATCTAGGGTATCTAGGATAACGATATTTATGAACACTCATTAAATCATTCCATGTCATATATTTGTTTTTCTTCTTTATTTCATCTATCTTACCATATAAATTACTATCTTCTTTTCTAGATTTCTTTTCTGCTAATACATTAAATGGAAATAATACTGAATTATATGGACTTAATGTAATAACATTTTCTACTATATTATCAATATCTTCATCTTCCATACATTTATCAAACTCAGGTAAAAAATTATCCATAACTACTACTTCACTAGATTTTACTTCCATAAGATATTTTTTTATTTGTTTATAATCACTTCTTACATCAATTAAATTAATAACTGCTCCTAACTTATTTAATGCATAAAACAACACTTCTAATTCAGGATTAGCAACAGACATAACTGTTACTACTTCTCCTTCAGTAACGCCAAGATTATATAGTCTTCTAGCAGTCTCATCTATCATATCTATATAATTTTTATAACTAATCTTTTTACCATAATACATAATAGCCTTAGTACTTAAATTATCTTCATTTTGACTTACCATATATTGATAAGCAGTTAATTCAGGTATACTAGCAGTAATAGCTTCTTTACTATAATATTTTTGCCAAGGTTTATCAATTGAAGCATACCCAGTAATATTCTTATCTTTATCTACTACATAACTACCATTCATTTCACTATAAATATCAATATTCTTTATAGTCATATATCTCATCCCCTCAAATAAATTACTTATATAATACTCTATTTTTATTAATAAGTCAAATATTTAAAAAAGAATTATCACTATATCAATAATTCTTTACCATTCATTTAATTATTATTAAAAATAGAATATATAAGTAAATCATTCATTTTACCAGTTAATTTATTTTTATATCTATCTTTTAAAGTAGCTTCTAATTTCATACCACATTTTTCTGCCACTTTAATACTACCAATATTATTACTTGGTACAACAGCCTCAATTATATTATAATTACATTCATTAAATAAATAATCAATTATTGCCTTAACTGCTTCTGTAGTATAACCTTTATTCCAATACTTAGAAGATATACTATAACCAATTTCTAAAGTATTATATTTATATGAAGTATTTGTACTAATAACACCAATTACTTCTTTAGTATCTTTTATTTCTATACACCATTCAAATCCATTTTCTTCATATTTCTTTAACCAATAACTAATCACCTTTTTAGTAGTCTCTTCAGTATCATGACATTTAAAAGTTAAGTATTCATTTGTTTTAATATCACTAGCCCAATTAATAAATAAATCATGAGCATCATTCATAGTTACTTTTCTCAAGACTAATCTATCTGTTACAAGTAATTTAGTACCACTCATTTTACCTCACCATCCTATTCAAAACTAAATAATATCATTTAAATTATAATACTTGTCCATCCTTTCTGAACTAGTAAGAAATCCTTACTAGTTGTTTTTTAAAATATTAGCAGTTGTATTGCTACTTATTTCTATTATTTTTTCCTTATTTCATCAATTAATCTAATAACTTCCTCATAACTTTCATCTAGTAATTCTAATCTATATGATCTAATACCAAGATTTTTATAATAACTAATATTATCAATATAATTAATCTTTTTATAATGCATAATATGTGTTAAACAATTGTTGTGAAGTATTCTATATCTATTCTTATTAATATCTTCTAGATAATATATATCTTCTTTTTTACAAGGACATATTTTTAATTCTTTAATAGGACATGACTTAGTAATCATATTTTCTATAGTACCATATATTATTAATTCTACTTTATCTAATATATAATCATCTAAATAATTATAATTAACTTCAGGAGATAAAGTAACTCTCTTAACACCATTATCTAGTAAAAACTTAATACTATAATTATTAACTACATTTAAATAATAATCACTAATAAGATTACTATCTCTATATTTATAGATAGCTCCTATCTCAGTAGCAAGTATATTTTTACTATCATAATTATAATTATTATTAACTCTCTCTAATCTCAAATATATTTTATCATTATCTTTATATATATCATATAATTCACTATCAACATATATTCTATCTATATTCATATCTATACCTGCTTGTACTTGTTCTTTATTTCTAGCAAGTATTGATATTTCAGTATTATAATCATCTTCTTTATTATAATCTAATGAATATTTATTAATAATAATATCTCTTTTAATACTACTTCTAGTAGTAATTAATTTATCACATAATAATCTTCTTATATTATTAATATCTTTCATATTAACAAAGATATCTCTATCTATATCAATATTTATATTATTACATACAAAAGGAGTATTACCAAGTTTAGTTATCTTTTCTTTAATCTCTTCATTAGTAGTTCCCCTCTTAACAGGAGGTTCTACCTTTACTTTATCACTAACTATATTATTCATATTATCACTAAAAGTAATATCTAAAAATTCATCTATTAATTTAATATCTATATTTATAAGTATCTTTTTAATACTACTAGTAATTATCTCTTTGTCTAAATAACTACTTGAGGTCTTAACTAAAATATCTTTATCCTTTAGATTAATCTTATTATCCAAATAAATAATATCTCCAACATTACCTTTATTAATAAGTAATCCTTTTTCATTATAAATAAAGTTAGCTATCATACCCTTATTACTATTCTTAAATCTAATACCATCTTCTTGATATAATTCTTTATCTAATTTAATTTTAATTTTCTTTTTATTAACATCTATTACTTTACCAATGTCTAATCCCCTATGATTAGAAGATTCTATATTCATAACTTTATCTTTAAATAAATAACCATTAGTAAATTCTCTATTAAATAATATCTTTAAATTATCTTCTTCTTTACTAGATATTGTATTACTATAATTATCCATTAATTTTCTATATATTCTAGTTACATATCCAACATAACTAGGAGATTTCATTCTACCTTCAATTTTAAAACTTACAATATCTGAATTCATTAACTTATCAAAATTAGAAATAGTATTAAGTTCTTTAGTACTAAGTAAATATTTACTTTCATTATTTACATATTCACCATTTTTTATTAACTTAAAAGGAAGTCTACATACCTGAGTACATTCTCCTCTATTACCACTTCTACCACCATTCATAAAACTAAATAGACAACATCCAGAGTAGCAGTTACATAAAGCTCCATGTATAAATACTTCTTTTTCTATATCTACATCGATATTTTCTATTTCTTCAAGAGACATTTCTCTATCTAGTACTATTCTAGTTACTCCTAGTTCTTTTAATAACTTTATACCTTCATTATTATGATTATGACACTGAGTAGAAGCATGTACTTCCATATTAGGAAATACTTTTCTAACTAATGATATCATACCTATATCCTGCATAATAAGAGCATCTACTCCTATTTTATATAAATACTCTACATATTTAATTAATTCATCTACTTCATTATTATAAATAATAGTATTTACTGTTACATATATTTTTACTCCATATAAATGAGCATAATTAACTGCTTCCTTTAATTCCTCATCACTAAAATTACCAGCATATGCTCTTGCTCCAAAAGACTTACCACCTAAATAAACAGCATCTGCTCCATTATTAACTGCAGCCTTTAAGCATTCCATATTACCAGCAGGACTAAGTAACTCTTTCATAACATCACTTCCTCATTGCATTAATAGTATAACATAGTTTTGGGTAAAATAAAAGAATGCATTGTCTGACACACAATTGCATTCTCTAGTTTGATGAATAACCATTTTAAATTAATGTCAGTTAAGATAAAACAGCTTCCTATCTAATGAGTTTTCTTTCTCATACATATATGCATATCTAATAGATAGATAAGAATTATAGCCTCTACCATAATACCCAGCATTTACTATTTAACATAAAGATTTCCAAATAAAACTTCTACTCGGGTAAATATTAAAACATATAGTCGTTATTAATATTTACATTATATTATCATAGTATTTTCTATTAGACAATTAAATTGTACACCATTTTACACTATCTGTCAAGTACTTTTCTACATTTTTTTACATTTTTCACCTTTCATGAAAATCCAAGGTATTTTCATGTCTGATATAGCCTAATTCTTAGTCTATATCAGAGTCTCATTAGACCTATCATATTTTAGAGTTAGTACTATATAATTATTTATTTTCTATATTATCTAGGATCTCTCTAATTTTTCTAAATCTATGATTTAATCCAGACTTAGTAATTTCAGTACCTGTTTCAAAAGACATAATTTCTGCTAATTCTTTTAAAGAACTTTCTTTATACTTCATTCTATATTCTATAACTGTCTTTAACTTTTCATCAAGTAAATCAACCATATCTAATTCATATAATTTTTCTATATCATTAATTTGTTTATTCGCAGTCATAAACACTTTATCCATATTAGCTTGTTCACAGTTATTAAGCCTATTAGTCATATTTTTATGATCTCTATATATTCTAATATCTTCAAAATACATAACCGCAGAAAATGCCTTTATAACTCTTAAAAAATCACTTATCTTTTCTGCTTCTTTTATATATACAGTATAATTCTTTTCTCTTTTAATTATTTTACTATTTAAGTCATAAGAATTAAGTAATTTATTAATAAAATTAGCATATTCTTTTGTATCTAATATAAATTCCATATGATATCTACTAGTCTTTGGATCATTAACAGAACCAGATACTAAAAATACTCCTCTTAAATATGCTCTTAATTGTTCTTCATCTGATATTAAATATTCTTTAGGAATACTAAGATATTTATTATTATCAATAATAGATAAATCTTCAAGTATTTCTTTTACTTTATTATTTATATTTAATATATAAGTTAATCCCCTACCTAGTTTCTTATTTCTAACTGTAATAGAAGGACTGATACCATATATCTCTTTAAATAATTTAAATACTCTTCTTGCAACAGCATTATTTTCAATAGTAACATTTATATTATTATTAATATTACCCGCTATTCTTATAATAGCGGATAATTCTGATATATCTTCTAATCTAGTAGTTTCTATCTTTGAAGCCTCATCTTTAACAACCATTGTAAAACTCATTATTTTAACTCCTTAACTATATAATTAAATATTGCAAGTGCTGTTCTATATGGATCGTGTCTAACCTCTTTATTATTATTAATATATAAAAGTTCATCTTCAATTACTTCTACATTCATATCATTTAATACATCATAATCTACTTCTATTTGGTTAGCGTTCTCTCCTAAATATCTTTCTTTTATATTATCAGGTACTTTTTTGTTATTAACAACTACTACATCCATCATACCATCTTTAACGTAAGAATTTATTTTTTTAATACAATCTGATACTTTATAATTATCTGTCTCTCCATGTTCACTCATGATATTACAAACATACATTTTCTTAGCTTTAGAATTTTTTAGAGAAGTAACCACTTCATCAGAAAGTAAATTAGGAATTATACTAGTATATAAACTACCAATACCAAATATGATTAAATCAGCTTCATCTATTGCTTTAATAACTTCCTTAGTAGGTTTAACTTTATTTTTATATTCTATATAATCAATCTCTTTACCAGCCTTAGTAATATTAGATTCTCCTTCAATTACTTTACCATCTTTAGTGTGCGCCACTAATATTGGATTTTCTTCAGTAAAAGGAAGTATTGTTCCTTTAATATTAAATATTTTAGATAAAGATCTAAGCGATTCGGTTAAATTACCTGTAATGTTATATAGAGCCGTTAAAAGTAAATTACCCATAGGATGATTATTTAAAGAACTATCAGTAACAAATCTATATTGCAATAAATCTTCAATAAGTGGTTCCACTTCAGATAAAGAAACTAAAACATTTCTAAGATCCCCCACTGCAAATATATCAAATTCTTCTCTTAGTTTACCGCTAGAAGCTCCATCATCAGCAACTGTTACGATGGCAGTAATATCAAGAGGAAATTGTTTTAATCCTCTAAGAAGTACTGAAAGTCCTGTGCCGCCTCCTAAAACAACTATTTTTTTCATATTACACCTCTTAATACATTATACTATAAATAAATAGAAAAAGAAAGAAAATTTATTCTTCATTTCTTTCTTGTATTAGAGAATTAACAAATAAAATACTTTTAGTAGGAACAATCTTAGTAAGAAAACGATTAAATTTCATATTATTAGGAATAATAAGTAATTTATTCATAAACATACCATCTATAGCTACTTTACTAGCATATTCACTATTAAGAGATGGAATATTAAATTTAACATCTGCTACATTATTAAAATTAGTATTAACTGGTCCAGGACAGAATATAGATATCTTAACATTAGATTTGTCTCTTTTTAATTCTTCATATATAGCTAAAGATAAACTAACAATATAGTTTTTAGTAGCATAATAAGTAGCCATATAAGGTCCTGGCATAAAACCAGCCATTGAAGCAACATTAAGTATCCTACCATAATCTCTCTTAACAAAATCTCTTAAAAATAATTTAGTAAGTATATGATATGCTTTAATATTTAAATCAATCATATCCATTTCTTTATCTAAACTAGTTTCAGTAAAATTCCCAGCATCACCAAATCCAGCATTATTAATTAATATATCAATATTTTCATTTTTCAATTCTTTGTATAATTTAACACATTCTTCTTCTATTATTAAATTATAACCATAAGTATGTATATTTTTATATCCTTTAAATTCTCTATTTAAATCTTTTTTATCTCTTGCTACCAAATATAATTCATATCCTAATGAATATAAATATTTAGCCATATCTCTTCCCATACCTGAAGAAGCTCCTGTTACTAGTGCTTTCATATTATCATCCTTTCAAAAAAAATAATCAATTACTGATTATTTCTCTTCTAATTTATCAATTACTTCTTGAGCTACTGAAATAGTTTTTTCTTTTAAATCATCTGCTATTCCTTCAAGTACTGGAGTACCTTTTTCTTTAGCAAGTTCTACTAATTCATTAGCTTTATCTTTAAGTTCGTTGCCTTTCTTTTTAGCGGCCTTTAAAACAGTTTCTTTATCAAGTTCATCAAGACCAGTTTTAATTTCATCTACTTTAGTAGTAAACTCATCTTTAATTTCTGAAACAGTCATATCATCTACGCTTTTCATGAATTCATTCATTTTTTTCTTGATATCATTTCTTAAGTCACTACCTTTTTTAGGAGCAAATAATAGTGCTAAAGATGCACCAATACCAGCACCTAATGCTAACTTACCCAATCCTTTTTTACTCATTCTTATCTTCCTTTCTTTTACTAAATATTTTATCTATAATCATGCTGATTATATCAACAACTTTGTCAGTAACAAATGTAACTTTATTACTAACTAATGAAGCAACCTCAAACACCCCATCTAAGGATTTAACCTTAACAGTAATATTATCTACAACTTTATCTATTTTATCCATAGTAATAATTAATTTTACAGTTAATACTATTAAAGCTACTAATAAAATAGCACCTAAAATATATAAAACTATAGGTAAAACTTCATTAACAGTCATTATTTTTCCTCCTCATCATACATAGAATCTATTAAATTAAAGATATCATTTTCTCCTACTAAATCCTTATTATTGTCATTATCCGGATAATTATTTAATATCTCATCAGCACTCTCTATATGCATAAGATTTTTCTCAAATTCAATTGTATCCTCTAATTTTTTAGCAGGTGTCTTTCTTACCGGAGTCTCCTCTTTAACTTCTATTTTTTCAGCTGAAGCTTCTTCCATATTATGATTTACTATCTTAATATCACTATCTTCAGCATCAAGTTCTACTTTATTAGTATTAATTACTACTTCTGGTTTTTCTCTCCTTGGTTGCTCATAACTAACGCCAAAATCAAAGTAATTTTCTTCAGCATCCCCTAAAGTAATATCTTTGCTTGGAGTATCTTCAGTCATATCAGCAAGTAAATTACTATCATCTATAACTTTATTTTTATCAACGTTTTTAGTGATTTTAACTTCTTGATATAATTCACAGTTTTCACATAAATTATTTCTAATATCATCAGTTAGACTACCAAAAGCTTTATTTCTAACTGTTTCAAAATCTATTTTCTTACTTCCTCTAGGTATTTCGTAAGAACTTTCATCTTGCACTTTCACTTCATCTTTAGTATAATTTTTATCTAACACTCCATATACTGGAGATATTACTGGCGTTGGTTTAAATCTCTTAGGTTTTGGTTCTTCCTTTTTGGAATATAATGTAGAAACTTTTTTTTCTTCCTCTTTCTTTTTTGCTAAAATGTTTTGATTGCTATATTTTGGTACTTCAAAAGTATCAGGTTCGTCCATTTCTATGGGGAAAGAAAAACTATTACTAGGAGTAGTTCTAGTTCTAACCATTTCTCTATCACTAATTATTTCTTCGGGTTGACTAGCTCTGACTGTTTTTACTTCTTCTCTTTTCTCTTCCTCCTCTATTTTATTTCTCATAAAAGTTGGAAGTTTATGTTCTTCTTTTTCTTCTACTTCTATTTCTTTTGTTTCTATAACCTCTTCCTCATCAGAAAATAAATCTTTTATTTTATCTAAAAATCCCATATAGTCGCTCCTTTTCTAGTACTCTGGTAAATCTGGAATAATATTATCTTCTTCACCAACATACTCACTCAAATACTCTGAAAATTTACTTTCAGTGTTTTCTGGCTTTTTAATTTTATATTCTTTAAATGAACTAGAATAATAATCATCTTGTATTATTTTTTCAATTAGATTATCATTATAATCAATACTATTAAGTATAATCATTGAATAAGATAAAATATCCGCTATATCATATTCCTCGACGTATGTTTCTATTTTTGCATAATTATATACAGCTTTTATAAAATATTTATCATTTTCTTTGGTTATCTTAACATATCCAACTTTTCCATTGTTATCTATTTTACTATAGTAGTAGCAGTTTGTATCTTTATCATCTAAATTTAAACTATTTTTGTAATAATAACTAACTACATCTACATATAAATACATATAAGTATCATTTACTTTAAATTTTTGATTATAATCTTTATCATAGACTTTATTAACGCCAAATGGCAAATAATACTTATACCCTAATGATGTGGCATTATATATACTATTACTATTTTCTATAACATTATCTATAATATTTTTATAATCGTTGTTATTTATTCTAGTACATCCAATACATAAAAGTAATACCATTAATAGTAAAAACTTTTTCTTCATATCATATTATACCTCTTTTACATTATAACAAAAAAAAAACTAAAATGAAATAGTTTTTTTATTATTTAGTAAAAATTTGCTTATATTTCTTGAATTACAGTAATAATCATTGGTTTATTACCAGTCTGATTAATTAAATATTTACTAAGTTCGTCTCTAATAGTATTTTTAATTTTATTATATTCAACATACTTCATTCCCTTAGTATTATCTACTACTATCTTTTCAGAAATCTTTTTAATCTCATTAATTAGTTCATAAGAATCTTTAACATAAACAAATCCTCTTGTTAATATCTCAGGGCCCGCTATTACTTCTTTAGTTTGTTTATTCAAAGTAACAGAAATAATCATAATACCATTATCACTAAGCATCTCACGATCTTTTAAAACAACTTCTCCAATATCATCACCAGCAGTACCATCTATTAAAACAGAACCACTAGGAACTTTTTCAAAAGTATCTAACATTACTCCATTTTTAAATGTAACAACATCACCATTCTCTTTAAGAATAATATTATCTTTAGGTATACCAACCATTTCTGCTAATTCAGCATTCATAACCTGATTTTTATATTCTCCTCTTATTGGAAAATAATACTTAGGATTCATTAAATTAATCATTGTCATTAAGTCTTCATTAGAAGCATGATGTGATGAATATTTTTTAGAAGACAAACTAACTACATCAGCTCCTGTCTTAGCAATATCATCAAGTAAACTATAAAAAGTTTTCTCTCTATTATCATAAATAGGAGTCGCTAAAAATACAGTATCATCTTCATTTAACTTAATAAACTTATCATAACCGTTAACTATTCTCATGATATTGTAGTATGGTTTATCTTTTTCATTAGCATTTAATATTACAACATTCTTATCATTTATATTAGATAAATCACCAATAATATCTTTAGATATATATAGATAATGATTTTCAATAGCAAAATCAATTATCTTCTTAAGTCTTTTACCCATAATTACAATTTTTCTATTGGTTTTCTCTACTTCAGTAAATAATTCTTGAATACGATATAAATGTGAATCTAATACATTAAAAATAATTCTACCATCACTATTATTTAAAGTTTCTCTAATTAAAGGTGCTATTCTATGTCTAGGAGAAGTAAATCCCTCTACTCCAGCATATAAAGATTCAGTAAGAAGACATAATACCTTCTGTTTGCCAATATAAGCTAACTTACCAATATCTGTCTTATAAGCCCCTTTCATAAGTGAATCAATAACATAATCAGAAGCATAAAAAATAACTCCATCTTTAGTATATATAGCATAACCAAAATTATCTGGTGTAGAATGTGATAAATTTACTGGAAAAATCTTAACATTACCAATCTCTATTGGCACATAAGCCTTTATCTCCTTCATATTCTTATATTTAATCTTAGAATTTTCAAATTCATCTTTAACAATCTCTAAAGTATATTTAGAACCATATATACAAGGTTTACCTAAATCATCAACAATATCAGTTAAAGCTCCTATATTTTCATCATGACCATGTGTTAAAAATATTCCCTTAATTCTTTTTTTATTTTCTTTTAAATAAGTAACATTAGGTATAATATAATCAATACCAAGTGTTAATTCATCAGCATATTTAAGCCCTGCTTCAAAAACAAATATATTCTTATCAACTTCAATAACAAACATATTTTTACCATTTTCATCTAGTCCACCTAGTGAAAACATTCTAATTTTACTCAAAATAATTCTCCTTTCTTCAAAGTAAAAGACTTAAATAATTATAGCAGAAAATTACCATTTTGTAAAGTAACCAACCCCATTTAATTCAAAGACTACCTAAGTTAGGCTTTGAATTACCTTGTAAGACCAAGGCTTACAAGGCATAGAAAAAGAGACCAAAGTCTCTATAAATTCTTAATAGTCTCTTTAACATTCTCAAGTAATTTAGAAGTAATACTACCATCAGTACCTCCACCTTGAGCAAAGGACTTATTACCTCCTCCATTACCAGAAGATCTAACAGCCAAATCCTTAACAATATCACCACAACTAACCCTATTAGAATTAGATTTAGCAATATAATTAACCGAATTATCATCATTAATATTAGCAAGTAATATAAAATTATTATCAATTTGATTACTAAGAGCACTAACAATCTGTCTCAAAGTATTAATATCATAACCATTAGTAATACTAATAATAGTAGTAATACCATTAATATCTTCTTTAATATCTAAGAAACTAGATAAATCGCTAACAGACTTCTCACTCTTCTTAGTATTAAAGTCTTTCTCTAACTTCTTAAGACCTTCTCTTAACATAGCAAGTTCATTCTTATTATAAACAATATCTTTATAACTTTCAGGATCACTATTATCAACATTAAAATTAAACTCAAGATCAATATCATTTTCCTTAGCCTCATTAATAATTCTCTTAGCCTTATCAAGTAATCTAATCATCTCTTCATTATACTTAGATATCTCTTCCTTAAGAATAGGAACAATATTAGTATCAGTAGCCGCTGTTACCCTATAAGTATCAGTACCCTTATTCTCTACTGAAGCAATAGCAAATCTACCAATATTCTTAGTATTATCAATATGCGTACCAGCACATAACTCAATAGAATCACCAATAGTAACTACTCTAACAATATCACCATATTTATCAGAAAATAAAGCCATAGCCCCTTTCTTAATAGCCTCTTTAATAGGTAAATACTCAATAGTCACATCATATCCAGCTTGAATTCTCTTATTAACAAGTTCCTCTACTTTAACAATAAGTTCATCAGATAACTTACCTTGATAATTAAAATCAAATCTAAGCATATTTTCATCTACCTTACTACCTGCCTGATGAACACTATTACCAAGTAACTCTTGTAAAGACCTTTGAAGTAAATGTACAGAAGAATGGTTCTTCATAATAGCAAGTCTCTTCTCTTTAAGAACATGAGTAAGAATCTTATCTCCCTTATTTACAGTACCTTCAAGTACCTTAACATATAATAAATGTTGTCCATTAGGAGCCTTAATAACATCTATAACCTCTAACTTACAATTATCATTCTTTAAATATCCCGAATCAGATACCTGACCACCACTTTCAGCATAGAAAGGATTCTCTTTCAAAAATATATAGCAATCTTCACTAGAAGAATCCACAAATACATTATCCTTCATAATATCCATAACTTCAGTTTCTAATCCTAATTTTTCATAACCAACAAACTTACTTTCTTTCTTATAATTAATAAGTAAATCATTTTGTAAATTCATACTAGCTTCAACTTTTCTACTATTTCTAGCAAGTTCCTTTTGTGCATTCATATAAACATTAAAACTATCAGTATCAACTTTAAATCCTCTTTCATCTGCAGCCTCAATAGTAAGTTCAATCGGATAACCATAAGTATCATATAATTTAAAAGCATCTTCTCCGCTAATAACCTTAGTATCACTATTAAATAATTCCTCTAATCTCTTTTCACCCGCTAATAAAGTCTTTTGGAATAATCTTTCTTCTTTAGCAATAAGTTCTTTAACCTTACTCTTAGTACCAACTAAATCAGGATAAGTATCTTTATAGTTTTCTACTACTACATCAACCATATCACTTAAAAATTCTCTATTAATATTAAGTTTCTTTCCCATTCTAGAAGCTCTTCTAAGAAGTCTTCTAAGAACATATCCTCTACCTACATTTTCAAATACAGCTCCATCAGATAAAGCAAAAGTAAGTGTTCTAATATGATCTGCTATTACCTTAAATTCCATTTGACCCATATATGGTATAGAACAAACTTCCTCTATTTTCTTCATAATAGGCATAAACAAATCAGTCTCATAGTTAGTCTCAGTACCTTGCATAATACAAGCCATTCTCTCTACACCCATACCAGTATCAATATTCTTACTAGGAAGTTCAGGATATTCTTCTCTCTTCAAACCTTCAGTAGCATTAAATTGACTAAGAACATTATTCCATATTTCAATATAACGATCATTCTCTATCTCTTCTTGTAATAATTTAATACCCTTACCTTCTTTATCATACTTTTCACCACGATCATAAAAAATCTCTGTATCAGGTCCTGATGGTCCTGGTCCTATCTCCCAAAAATTACTATCTAATTTAACTAAATGTGAAGGTTTAACTCCTAAACTAATCCACTTATTATAAGAATCAATATCTTCGGTATAAACTGTAATATATAGTTTATCTTTATCCATAGCAAAATATTTAGGACTAGTAAGTAATTCCCAAGCCCAAGTAAGAGCTTCATCTCTAAAATAATCACCAATACTAAAATTACCTAACATCTGAAAGAAAGTATGATGTCTAGCAGTTTTACCTACTTCTTCAATGTCTCCTGTTCTAATACATTTTTGGCAACTAGTAAGTCTCCTATTACTAGGTACTACTGTTCCATCAAAATATTTCTTAAGTGGCGTAACACCAGCATTAATCCAAAGTACTGTTGGATCATTCATTGGTATTAAAGGAGCAGAATCAACTTCTGTATGCCCTCTTTCACAAAAGAAATCCAAATACATTCTAATAATTTCTCTTCCTGTTAATTTCTTCATATTATCTCGTCTCCTTATATATATCATATATATCTTTTTCTAATTTATCTAAAGTATCATTAGTAACAATGTAATCAACATCATTATAATTATCCATTGCTATTTCTGTAACATGTGCCTGCTCTTTACTATCTAAACTAGTTTCAAAATTAACTCTCTCTACTTTAATAACAACCACATTATCAAACTTCTCCCTAACACTATCTATCTCTCTAGGAAGTCTAATATCCGGTACAATAATAGCATCATAAAAATAAGAATAAATCTCAATATCATCAAGTTGTCTTTCAATAAACATCTCAGCCTTATTAAGTTTATTTCTAATAACATCAGTTCCAAGTTCTTGAAGTAACTTTCTAGGTTTAGATTCCTCACTACCATCCCAGTCAGTCATTTCCATTGCATAAAATTTAATATACTTACCCGCTCGTGAATAAATAACCTTTTTACCATCTTCTTCATAGAACTTCTTAAGAAATCCCGCTATTGTATCTTTTCCATGTCTTGCTCTACCACAAATTAAATATATTTTAGGTTTTTTATTTTCAATATTCATATTATCCCTCCTCAAGATATTTCCCTTTAATTATACCAAATAATAAGGTATAAGTAAATTATTTTTTTCATATTATTTTACTAAAAGTTTACATCTGGTAAATTTATTAAAAAATCTTTATATTTTCCTTGATAAAATTCCCTATAAAATGATATAATCTAATTAGAGGTGGAAGATATGAATAAAAAGAATAAAAATGGAAGATTAATTGTAGTTATGGGAGCACTTGCTATTATCATAGTAACAGTATGTGCTTTTAATAAAAATAACATTAGATATAAATATTATGAATATTCAATTGAAAAGAAATACTCTTCTTCCACTACTAACGAGTATTATGTTGATGATAACTTTAACTATGTAGATAATTATACCGGTATGGGCATAAATAATCGTAAAGAATTAATTAATTTTATATATTACACCTTAAATAGTGGTATACATCATACCGAAAGATATATCACTAAAGATTACATAAATTATCTAAATGATATCAATATGTTAACCATGAATGATGGCGAAGGCTTTAAAGAGACAATATCCCTACTAAATAACTTTGTCCATCCATACAATAGTTCTAATAATATCAAATTAAATTATGGTGGTGAATATAAAATAGGAATAACCATCAATAAAGCCTATAGTGATGAAGAAATAACTAAAATAAATGAAGTCGTAGATAAAGTAATAAAAGAAAAAATAACCAATAATATGCCTACTAAAGAAAAAATAAAAGTAATTCATGACTATATTATTGATAATGCCGAATATGATAAACTAAAATATGAAAACAAAAATGATACCACTTATAAATCTAATACTGCTTATGGTGTTTTAATTGAAGGATATGGTACATGTAATGGTTATGCTGATGCAATGGCTATCTTCTTAAATAAATTAAATGTAATAAATTATAAAATAAGTAATGAAGAACATATCTGGAACTTAGTATACCTTGATGGTAAATGGTATCACCTAGATTTAACTTGGGATGACCCAATAAGCGATATCAATGTAAATAGAGATACTTACTTCTTAATAACCACTAGTACCTTAGAAAAAATAAATGATGGTACTCATAAATTTGATAAAAGTATTTATACTGAAGCTAAGTAAATTAAAAGTCAATGTTTTGTTAAACACTGACTTTTTTATTCGACTTGAACCGCTGTTATTTTTACAATTAGGCTTATACTTGGTAAATCACTATGTTCTTTATTATAATCAAAGGCACGATTGCCCCATTTAGTATCTTCAGCATCGTTTCCACTTTCATATGGCCAAGCAACATTTATAGTAATAGTGGCTTCTCCACCACCTTTGGAAATTATATCATTAGAAACATTAAAGTCTATGGTGAATGGATAATCATTTTTTATTTTATTTATTATTTGTTCATCTGTTAGATTTAAATTTAATAAATTGTCTCCTAGTACAGTAGCTTTCTCTATTTCATATTTTATTCGAGCATCAGCCTCACCATTATTTGATGCCCTTAATACTTTTTGGTAATTTTCCATACCTGGATATAAGGAATCTATATTTATTTCGATGTATTCTTCTACTGTTTCACCTGAGCCAACATCAAAATTAACATGCCAACTTCTTACTTTAGCGGTTATATTGTTCGATACTTTTGTAGAATAAATAAACCAAGCAAAACTATTTGAGGCTAATGTTATGGCAAGTAAGAATATTGTTCTAAGACGAATTCTTCTTTTTCTTTTTTTCTTTTTGTCATTCAATAGTATCACCTACTTAGACTTTTTTTTCTTTTCTTTCATCCACTATATCTATTACTTCCATTACCAGTAATATAGCAAATGGTACGAATACTACAAAGTAAAATCCATATGGATTATTTACAATCTTACTTATTAAACTTAAAATTTTACCTTTATATACAACTTTACCTAATATTTGATTATCTTCTACTAACGGATCTTCAATATCATTAGCAATACCTTTGGTGTGAAAATATGATTTTCCTTGTTTTGATTCCTTTTTTATTACTCTATGGGTTACTATTTTGCCGGCGAAATCATCTTTATTTCCTAAGTATACAACGTCATCGCCTACAACTATTTCTTTTGTATCAATATCTTTTGATATTACCATATCGTATACTTTATATTCTGGTTCCATACTTTCTGTTATAATTGTGTAGATACTATATCCTCCTAGTGAAAGTTTGTTATTTGATATTCTTTGTATAAAAATTATGCTAATTACTACCACTATGAACAAAGATATAATTGCTTTAATAACCATTAATATTATTTTTAAGGCTTTATTGTTTCTTATTCTTTCTATCATATTCATCACCACTATATTTCTAATAATTTTATATTTTCTAAATATTTATCCATATATTTTTTATAAATATCTTCAATTTGTTTCTCATTTACTACAGTTTTATATTTTACTATGCTATATTGTTTATCTATTAAATCTTTTAATTTCTTTTCGTCAATACTTGAATCTAGTGTCATAACTTTTTCAATCATATTGCCTACTAATTTTTCGGATAATTCTGTCTTATCTATTTTTTCTTCTGTTTTATCTATAGAGTCTAGAACAAGATAATCAAGCAGGAAAGACTCATCAATTAGTTTTTTGATATTACCATCATCATAGTAATCTTTACTTCCTTTATCTTTCTTTGTATCATCTTCCATGTGTGATTGCATATAATTCCAAAGCTTTACAGCATATTGAAAGTTAACGTTTTTAAGTATTACATTAGTTTTTTTAATCGGAGATGTTACTAATGATATATGTTTTTTATCTATAGTCTGATAAACAGATGATGATGTTAGGTCTGATATTTGAGTTTCTAGTTTTTCTATTCTTTCTGATATAGTTAATCCTGACTCATCTTTATTACTTTTTTTATCATCTCTTTTAGAATTGATAGTCATATTGATATCTATATTTTCTTTACCAATATTGCTTTTAGCACTATATTCTAATGTTTTGTCATCTTTACTATAAGACTCTTCTACTAGATTACGCTTTTTTCTATCAATATAGAATTTCATATTTTTTATTAGACTATAGATAAAACGATTCTCATATGTATCAAAGCTTTCTTCTTTATTGATATTTAATATTTTGCTAGGACGTACATCTCCTGTTTCTTTATTATAGTCTTGTATTAGATTAGTATTCTTTGATAAATGTTTAATGCTTTCTACTGTTACACGGCGAGCTAATTCTATTTTTACAATATCTTCTTCATTTACTATAAAACGGTTGGGATTTCTTAAAATATTGTCTAGATATCTTATGGTATCTTCCATTATTTCAAGCCATTCAAAGTTTGTATTTACTCTATCATATGCAGTCTTTACATGAAGATTAGAATTTATGTTTTCGGAAAACTTATTATTTTTTTCATCATTTGTTTTAGTATATAAGTCTATTATTTCTAATTCTTTCATTGCACTCCTCCTATGTTAATTTTTTCAATCTAAGTAAATACTCTTCGCATTCTTTCATTTTTCCTTTACCAAATGTTTTGTCTAAGAATTCTATATATCCATCTATTTCATCTCTAATATATGATATATTTAATTGCTCAAATTTTCTTAATATTTTTCTGGCTATAAAGTAGTCTACACCATCTACTTCATCACCACCACAGGCAACATATACTGGTACGAACTTTTTCATATGGGCTACTATACGATTACCAAAAGCAATTCTAAAGTGTTTGATAACGTAATCATCCATTTCATTTATTTTATTTAATGTTTCTTCGGATATTGGATTATCTTTCATTGCATCACTAAATAATTTATCTAAATATGAATAATTTATGTCTTGAGCCTCAGTATCTATTGGTTCAAATACCTGGCCTTTATCATTAATATCTAGAGGCATAGCTCTATCATATACTTTATCTGTTACCATGAAGGTAGAGTCATCGTTATTGATTGTTCCAATGTACCATACGTTAGCAGGTATCTTTAATTTACCATCAACAATGTTTTTAGGATCATCAGGCCAAGAACTAGATACTAATTCTACTATCCACTCATCTTTGTTAGGCATCTCTAGAATAGATAACATTTCAGCAAAATAATATTCTACCCTGGAGATATTCATTTCGTCTAGGATTACTGTATATATATCGTCAGTATAACCTGCTACATAAAGTTCTTTTAATACTTCTGTTTCATTGAACTTTTTAGTAAATTCGTTGAAGTAACCAAATAACTCAGTTCTATCTCTCCATGACGGTTGTACTGATGCAACGCAGGAATCGTGTTTCAAAAATTTTCCCCAAGCATAGGCTAATGAAGTTTTACCAGTACCAGATATACCTTGTAATATTACTAGTTTTGTTGAAGCTAGGGCTGATATGAATAGTCTTATCATTTCTGGTTTATAGTATAATTTTAATTTAGAAGCAGCAAAGTTTCTAAATGTTTCTACTAATTCTTCAAGGGTGAAGCTATCACCATAATTTACTACTTTATATTTAGCAAATTCAGTATCAACAGCGGTTAATTTAGGAAATCTACTCTTAGTAGTATCAACATCTTCTTTTGGTTTGTCAGAGGCTTCTACTTCAGGTGATTCTCCTGGTTTTAATCCTAACTGTGATACTTTCATAGCAAGAATGCTTTCTTTTTCGGCCATAAGATCCGCTACTTGGTTGTTTAGTGAAGCTACTTCTTCAAGAAGTGATTCTTCTTCGATTACGGATTTATGAAATTTTAAATATTTTCTAATTATAAAATAGATTATAAAACCTAAGCCACCTATTATGGCTAATACAATTACTACTGCTAAAACTACTAATATCCATTCAGGAACAGTGAAATCATCTTTGTAAAAGTTAAGTATTGCTACATATTCCTTGATATTAAACATATTAATTATACCATTTATAAATCCTTTGAACATCAGTATGAAAGATGTAAAAAATTGTTCTAAAAATTCATATAAAAATCTAAAAAATGTATCCATACTACACCTACTTTACTCTTCTATTATTATTTTATCTTCGTTAAAGAAGTCTTTTTTTGTTTTATCTATAATTATATATTTAAATATATCAAGCCATAATCTATTTTGTTTATCATAGTTATATTTTTCATCTATTATTACCGCTACTTGAAAGCCATCTTTTATCCAATTATTAATTTGTTCTTTATACATTAAGTAATCAGAATACTTAAATTTTATTACAATATTATTTTTAATTGCTTCATCATTTATAATATTTATTAATCTATTTAATTTTTGCTCTTTTTCAAAAATACTTATTGGAAAATCTACTATATAATTTATATCAAAATTTCCTGATATGATATTTTCTAAAATTAACTTAGATGTTAAATAGTATAATATGAAGTTTTTTTGTTCATTGACTAGACCTTCATTGTAAACTTTGTTAATAGAATAATCACTATATATTTTATTAAACTTTATAGTATTATCTAATTTAACATTATATACATTCTTGTCATTGGTTTGATTTAATTTTAAGGTGAATTTTTCGCTGTCAAATGCTTTTAGATATTTGTCTTTTCTGATTTCATTTTCTTTTACCAGATTATAAAGGGTATCTGAAAAAGTATCTTCATTTAGTCCTAGCGTTTTATTGCGATATTCATCAATTTCTAAAATTATTTCTTTTAGCAATTCATATGAAGTAACATTATCAAAGCATAATATATATTTAAAAAGATAAAATGTATTTTTTACTTTAAATACTATGTCTTCATCTGCATCTTCTTTTATTTCAATAGCTTTTTGCTTTAAGTAATAATTTATATTTGATTCAAAATTTTTATATTTAGTATCTTCATTATTGTAGTAACGAATATTTATATATTCCTCTAATAAGGGGTCTACTATTTTTTTGGAATAGTATTTATCTAATATAATTTTTAAATATTTTATTATATTTTTTTTAGAGAAATCTATATATTCTTTTGCTATATTATTAGCCATTTTTTCACCACCTATTCTGAATGACTAAATTCTACTACTGATGTATCATTAATTATTGGAAAAGTATAATCATTATTTACATCTACTTTGTAAAATTTTACTACCTCACTTGACTCTGAGTCCATTCTAAATGTTATGCTATCTATATAGTCATATCCATTTATATTAGTTGTTGTATAACTTTCTTTTTTTAAATATGCTGTGTTTGTCGTATCCAAAATTACAACTTCTGGATTAAACTTTAATGTTACCTCAGAAGAAAGGCATTTTCTTTTATTTTCTTCTGATAGTGCTATGTATGTTAATCTATCTATCCTATCATTTAATTTGTAATCATCAAAGGCTTCTTTTACTAAATAATAATCTATTGTATTTGTTATATTGAAATTGAAATATGGCCTTCCAACTTTATCATCTATGGTATATGATAAACCACTTTTCCCTACTTTTAATATAAATCTTCCTCTTAGCGTTTTCTTATATGGATAAGTACTTTTTACAGTAATCTCAATAAAAGCTTCATCTCCTACTTCAAAAACTGTATTCGGATTTAGAACTGCATTAAATGTATTTGTTTCATCATCAGTATGAAGCGTGCCTCCTGTGCTACTTACGCTACATAGTACGTTGTCAGAGCATACATAACTTACTTCATAATTTATATCACTATTAGAATGAATCAAGTTGTTCTTTTTATTATTTAAATTTATTGTTATGGTATAAGGGTCTACTGCTGACCAATTATCAATTTGGTATATGGCTCTATTTGTAGTTAATTTATCACTATTGAAATAAAAGTTTTTAGTGGTTAAATAAAAATCTCTTATTTCATTATATATATATCTTCCATATGATATAGTGGTTATTACAAGCACTATAATTACTCCTAATGCTATATATCCTTTTTTACCATACTTATCAAGTCTTTTCTTTTGCTCCAATATTTTTTCTTTAATTTCTAATTTTGATAGATACTTTTTTATCTTTTTTAGTTTCTTTTTTAATTTCTTTTTCATAAAATTATTTATCTTTTCTTTACTTCTTTAAAAATAGCATATAGTTCATAAACAAAGGCTACTAACATTGGAAATATTATGATAAATAAGTATCCCCATTTTGATGTTAATGTATTAAATACTGTTCCTAATGTCTTATAGGATGTTGTATCTTGTTTTCTTCCTAAAATGTTTTCACTTGATAATATTAAATCATTTTCTAGTTGGACTTCTTTTTCTTCGTTATTTATTTCTTCTATATTTTTTATTTTAGCATATTTTACAGTCGTTGTAGCAGCATATGTATCATAATAAAATACATAATCATTAACTTTTAAATCAGGATATTTTTTGACAATTAATAAATCACTTTCTTTAAAATCTGAATTTTTATTTTTTATTGTTAATATGTATTTATTATTTATTTCTGCTACATTGTATTTATTATAAGAAAGCAAAGTATAAGTAACTATTATCACTACTAAAAAATACAAAATAATTAAAATATTTGTCACTACTTTTTTCATTCTACCACCATTATAAGTATATCATACTTTTGTAATTTGTGTAAAGAAAAGAATAAGAATTTAAATTTTCTTATTCTATTTTAATATTCTCTTGGCTTAATTCTTCTTTAAATGTTTCCTTAAAGTTTACTAATTCTTTCCTTATAACATCAGGATATACGGCTTTCGTAGTTCTTATTGCATCATAAATATTTTTGAAATCTATTGTTTTTCTATCTTCATATATTGCATTTGAAAAACATTGTCTTAGTATGACCAAAGCAATATCAGGATATCTCGATGAAATTTCATATACTCTTTTAAATTCTGTTGTCATATTTACGATAAATTTCATTATTTTTTCTTTAATAAAGTCAGTATAAGGTAGAATTACGCCTGTTTGTTTTTCTAACTTTGGTAATGTTTTGAGTAGTATTTCCACTGTCATTTCTTCTGTTGGCTCAGATACATCTACTTTTTCAAACCTTCTTAAGAAAGCCTTATCACGCATAATATATCTTTCATATTCATATGTAGTAGTGGCTCCAATCATTTTGATTGTTCCTCTACTCAAACCTTCTTTAAACATATTTGCTAAATCGAGTGCTCCAGCGGCATCATTTCCTATTAATGTATGAATCTCATCTATAAAAAGAATTACTTTTTCTTTCTGTTTTAATTCCTCTACTAATTTTAAAACTCTATTCTCTTCACCATTATTTGTTAATAATGCTGTAGTATTTATTCTATATATGGTATAACCATCTAGTGCCTTTGGTACTTCATGTCGTTGAATCCGATATGCTAATCCCTCAACAATAGCAGTTTTACCTATACCTGGTTTACCTACTAAGACGGCTGATTTTTCAGGAGTTAATAATACTAGTATTAGCTTCTTTATTTCCTCATCACGAGCTATAGCAGGATTTGTTATATATTCAACTTCTGTTAAATTATCTGAAAATCTTTCTAAAATACTTTCCATTACATACCTCCTATTGAAAGAAGAATTAGCATTAAGCCAACTAGCATTATACTTGATAGAAACATTGCATCTAAAAAGCCACCACTAGTTCTTTTTTTATAGTCATAATATACTTTACTTTTTTTATTTGGCATAATTTCTCCTCTATAATATCTTTTTTATTTTTTCTTTTAATTTTTCATCATCTATTTTTTCTATCAATTCATTCAATTGTTGATTCTTTTGATATAATTTTAGTTTCTCTTCATAAAAATATAATTCATTTTCTACTTTCTTAATACTTTTGTGAACGGCATTTCTACTTACATTTTCATTTTCACTAATTTCTCCTAGTGAAAGATTATTGAAATAATAATCTTCAAAATACTGTTTTTGTTTCTCGTTTAACAGCTCACTATAGAAATCATATAGTATTATTAAATATTCTCGTTCTTCCATTAACTTATCTTCACTAAAGTATATACAACTTCAATAACAATTAAAAGTACTCCTATAATAAATAGTGTATATACCATTTTCTTTTTTGATTCATCTTCAATGTAGTAGTAGCAAATGCAAAATAGAAATAATGCTAATGTTATTAATGTAGCAGGCAAAAAGACAATATTAGTTATGGATAAAACTAATAATACTAAAAAGGCTATTCCTACTACTAGAGAAACTATTAATTCAATCTTTTTTAATTTGTCTATATCGACTAACTTATATTTTTCTTCTTTTTTTTGGCTTTTCTTTATTTTTTTCATTTTATTCACCCTTTCTATAAATCTTTGAATAATCCATAAATATATTTTTCTATATCAAATGTTTCTAAGTCGTCTTCTTTTTCACCTAGTCCAACAAACTTAACTGGTATATTTACTTCTTCTTTTATGGCTAAGACTATACCGCCTTTGGCTGTTCCATCTAATTTAGTCAATACTATTCCAGTTATGTTAGTCACTTCACTAAACGCCTTTGCTTGCATAATACCATTTTGACCAGTTGTAGCATCAATAACCAAAAGAGTTTCATGTGGTGCATTTGGTATTAATTTCTTGATTACATTGTTCATTTTTGCTAACTCATTCATTAAATTTACTTTATTTTGAAGTCTACCTGCTGTATCTATCAAAATTATATCATATTCTTCTTTAATACCTTTATCAATACCATCGTAAACTGCTGCTGAAGGATCCTTTGAAGTTGTAGTTACAACATCAATATTTGTTCTTTGTCCCCATTCTTTTAATTGTTCTATCGCACCCGCTCTAAAAGTATCCGCAGCTACTAATAGTACTTTCTTTCCTTCGTGTTTTAATTTATTTGCTATCTTACCAATACTAGTTGTTTTTCCTACACCATTTACTCCTATAAATAAAACAACTGTAGGGCCTTCAGCGTTATAGTTTATTTTACTTTTAAGTAAACCATTATCTACATACATTATTAGTAGTTCATCTATTATAATTTCTTTTAAAGTTTCAGAATCTTTAATATTCTCTTCTTTTACTCTTTTCTTTAATTTGTCAACAAACTTTACAACTGTGTTTACACCTATGTCTGACATAATAAGAATATTTTCTAATTCTTCAAAATAATCATCATCTATATTTTTATATTTTTTAGATAGTGATGCAATCTCTGTAGAAAATTCTTTTCTTGTTTTTGCTAATCCCTCTTCGTATTTTATTGCTTCTTTATCTTTTGAAAAAACATTTTTAATTTTATTAAATATGCTCATATTAACCTCCTGTAACTATCTATATACATTATATCATTTTTGAATATAAAAATAAAGAAAAAATTAAATACCTTGTTAGATATTTAACTTATTATTTAACTTTTCTATTTCCTTATTTAATTTGTCTAAATTGTAACTACCTTTAACAATGTTATCGTTTATATTATATTTTTCTTTTATTTTTAATATTCTTTCTACTGATTTGTTTATGTTATCTTCTGAAATGTTATTATTTTTTATCATGGTGATTACCTTTTTTATCACTTTGGAATCATTATTGCGATATTTAAATAAAATTATATCTGCTCCAGTTGAAAATGCTTTTTTTAATGAAACTCTTTTATATAATAGATCTACTGGTTTCATTCTTATGTCATCTGTTATAATTAAATTATCATAATTGTATCTATCTCTTATATATTCTTTTATTAATTTTTTAGATAATGATGCTGGTAATCCGTCTGTCATTTTTCTTATTACAATATGACTGACCATTATACCATCACAGCCATTTTTTATAGCCGCTTCAAATGGAAGAATATGTTTATTTAATACCTCGTGATAATTTAATGTATATGGAAGAAATATATGAGAATCTTTTTTTGTTATTCCATGCCCAGGAAAATGTTTTACAATAGGAATTATATTATTTTTTTGCATTTCTTGCATATATATTGTTCCATATTCTTTCACAATGTTAACTTTGCTTGAAAAACATCTATTTTTTATCACATTATTTTGGGAATTATTGTCAATATCTAATACTGGTGAAAAATTCATATTTATACCAGCAGCTATTAACATACTGGAAATTATTTGTGAATGTTTTTTGATTATTTCTGGATCATTTAATTTAGAAAATTTAGTAATGCTATATAAATTTTTTATTTCATTAGGCATTCTATTAACTCTTCCTGCTTCTTGATCAATAGCAATAAATAGTGGAATCTTATTATCTTTGTTGGCTAATTTTAATTTATTAATTACTTCAAGCATTTCTTGATATGTTTTGTAATTTTTTTTATAAAGAATTACACCACCTATTTTATTATTTTTAATTAAATCTATTATTCCATTGATATTGTTGTCATTTATGCCAAACATAAACATTTGACCAACTTTTTCCTCTAGTGTAAGTTTATCGATTTTATTCATTTCTATTACTCCTTTATAGAAAACAGAAAAGACTATTTAGCCTCTTCTGTTGCTCTTGTTTCTCTTATAACAGTTACTTTTATTGTACCTGGGTATTTAAGGTTACTTTCTATATTTTCTTTGATTTCTCTAGCTATTTGATGTGCTTTTAAATCGTCAACTTCTTCTGGTTTTACCATTACACGAAGTTCTCTTCCAGCTTGAACAGCATATGCTTTTTCAACACCATCAACTTTATTTCCAATCTCTTCCAATTCTTCTAATCTCTGTACATAGTTTTCGGAAGAATCGTTTCTTGCTCCTGGTCGTGATGCTGAAATTGAATCTGCGATTGCTACAATTGAAGCTATAATGCTAGTTGGCTCAGTATCTCCGTGATGTGATGCAATGGCATTTATTATCACTTCGTCTTCACCATATTTTCTAGCTAAATCAACACCTATTTTAACATGACTTCCTTCCATTTCAAAGTCAATAGCCTTTCCTATGTCATGAAGTAGTCCTGCTCTTTTGGCTAGATTTACATTTTCACCTAGTTCTCCTGCTAGAATACCTGATAAATTAGCAACTTCCATTGAATGTTTTAAAGCATTTTGTCCATAACTGCTTCTAAAATGTAATCTTCCTACAATTTCTACCAACTCAGGATCCATCTTGGATAGTCCTAACTCATATAAAGCATTTTTTCCATATTCTTTGATGGCAGTTTTTACATCAGCACAAGTTTTCGCATATAGTTCTTCAATTCTTGCTGGATGTATTCTTCCATCTTTTATTAGCGTTTCCAATGTAAGTCTGGCAATTTCTCTTCTTAATGGATCAAAGCTTGATATAACTATTGCTTCTGGAGTATCATCAATTATTAAATCAACACCTGTTACTGACTCTATTGTTCTAATATTTCTACCCTCTCTACCAATTAGTCTTCCTTTCATCTCATCGTTAGGAAGAGTGATTACTGATACAGTTTGTTCACTTGTTATGTCGGCAGAATACTTTTGCATAGCTTCAACAAGTAAAGCTTTACTTTTTTCATCTACCTCTAATTTAGCTTCTGACTCTCTTTCTTTAATATATGTCGCTATTTCTTTAGTCATTTTTTCTTCTACTATTTTCATAATAGTATTTCTTGCTTGTTCTTTTGTGTACTTACTTATTTTTTCTAATTCTTCTAGTTCTTGTTTTTTTAATTTTTCCATTTCTTCTTTTGATTCTTGAATTTTTTGTTGTCTTTCTAACAAACTATTTTCTCTTTCTTCAAGAGAATTCTCTCTATTTTGCAATGCCAAATCACGGCGATCAATATTATTTTCTCTTTGAAGTAATCTCTCTTCTTGATCTTTTATTTCGCCTTTTTTTTCTTTAATTTCTTTATCTGCATCTATTTTTAATTTATGTATTTCTTCTTTTGTTTCAAATAAGGAATCCCTTTTTATTTTATCGGCATCTTTTTTTGCTTTATCTATTATTGAATCAGCTTCTTTAGCCTCTTTTTTCTTTTTTAGAGAATTTATAACTAATATGCTAACTAATCCTACGATTAATCCAAGAACAAATAGTAAAATGGAGAAAACTGTTTCATTCATATGAACACCTCCATTCTTTAATATATATTTATAGAAAAAATTATTAATTTTAATTTAAACTATACAATTTAATTGTATCTTAGATTTCTTTTGTTGTCAAGTTATTTTGCTTTTTAAGATAAAGGAAAAAGGAATAAAACATTAGCTTTATTCCTTAATCATCAGAAAAGAAATCATCAAAGAAATCATCATCATTTGTATTATCTTGGTACATATTATTTATCGGTGTCGATTCAGCAATCGTTGAATTGTCACTGTTATCGTTAACAGTAGTATTTTTTATTTCGTTGGTACCTTTTGATTCGGTTTCTTTATTTGAAACAAGTTCTTCAAATGGTGTTTCCTTCTCTTCTTTTATTTCTTTTGTTGCTTCTTCTTCTTTTTCAATCTCCGCTATTTTGGCATCTATTTTTTTAACAAGATCATCGATGTTGAAACCGCCATCTTCATCAGGAGAAGTATTCTTTTCATTTAAGAACGGAGGTAAACCGCCACCGAATGGACTAGGCATTCCCATAAATGGATTAGAGCCACTAAAAGGATTTGCTCCTCCAAATGGATTTCCAGCCATTTGACCTGGCATTCCGCTACCCATTGCTTCCATTTTTTCTTTCTTTTTTGCTTTAACAAATTCTCTTATATCAAATAATTGTACTTCTCTTTTTTGCCTTACTGGAGGCACTGCTTTTGGATATGTTCTACCCCAATCAACTTCAAAATCTGTTTGAAATCTTGTTTTATATGGAAACTTTCTTCTTCTTATAATTATTATTTCAAATTTATTTAGTCTCTGTAAGTCACTTACTGTAACCAATGGTGTTGAAGCAGTCTTTTCTTTTTCTTTTGATTTAACCTCTCCACACATTTTACTTATTTCTTCAAGTGCAGCAAGTTCACTGCTTATTAAATATACTAAGTTACAGTTACCACGAATGGTATCACCATTTTCTTTACCATAAACTTGAGTTAATTGCGCAAAGTTTTGGATTATGAAAGTAAATCTTATTAATCTACTTCTAGCCGCTGTTACCATTGTTGTTACATCCTTTAATGGAGGCATATTGGCAAACTCATCTAGGATAAAATTAGTTCTAAATGGTAATTTTCCACCACTTTCTTGTGCTACATCTATTAACGTTTCATAACATTGCTTAATAAAAATAGTTGCTAGTGGATGTAATGTCTTCTTTTCATCTTGAACAATTAAGAAAACTGCTGTTTTATTTCTTCCGATAGTTCTCATATCAAAATCACTATATGATAGCATTTCTGATAAATTTTCTCTAGAAGAAAATAACTTTATTTTTTGCTTAAATGTTGCTATGATACCTTGCTTTGTTTCGTCGGCAGTGAAAACAGTACCTGAAGCGTTTATGTAAGCAGGTTTTGATGGATCTTTACCATTAAAATATTCTTTAATATAATTGTTATTTGGTCCACCAAATCTTTCCTCTCCTAAACTACACATTAAATTTAAACTATTTAAGTTTATTTGATCGGGAGTTCCATCTTCAAATAGTCCTAGAGCTAAACCAGTAAAATAATCTGCTGCTGTTTTTTCCCAGAATGGATCACCACTATTTTTTTCTTCATATAAGATATTTAATGCTAAATCATCTAGTAGTTCTATTGCTTTATCTGTATTTCCTTCTTTATATAACTGATATGGTAAACTCATTGGATTCCAAGCGTTACCATGTTGTGGTTCTCTAAAATTAAGAGTTATTATGTTATATCCTTCGGCTTTTAAAAGTTCTGCTGTTTCCTCGTATAGTTCACCTTTAGGATCGGTTAAAATCATTGACTCATCATGCTTAGCTAATAATTTTATCATTGGTTTTGCTACAATTACAGTTTTACCGGAACCAGTAGCACCCATTACTAAATAATGATCTTCTCCATTATCTACCCACATTTTACCTTTTTTACTATATAAAGGAATTCCTGCGGCATCTATTTTTTCATCTTTAATATTTACTTCAACCAAGCCATTCTTAAATTCTTTATCAGTAGCCCATTTTGTATAACCTTTTTCTTTTTTACCACCTATTGAAAAGCCAAATCCTTTATCACGATCAAAAATATATGATTTGACTGCCATAAATATTCCTATTAGGGCTGCTAAAAACAAGAAAAAAGTCATTCCAATATATCTTGCTGTAAAAGCTTTAAATGGTAAAAAGCCATAAAATTTTCCTTCTGTAGCTATGCTTGATGCATTTAATACACCTATTGCACATAAGTATAATAAGAATACACAAAAAGCTATAAATATAATTAAATCTTTCTTTTCTACCTTTATTTTCATATGCTAAATCGCCCTCCAAAATTTCTATCATTATTATAGCATTAATAATTTAAAATGTAAACGTTTTAATCAAAGAAAAAACAAATAACATTGGTCAATGTTATTTATTCTTCAGTAGTAGTTTCGTCATAGAAATAAACACTTGCTGTGTAGTTCATAATATCTTTTTCATTAAATACATATTTATTCTTATTTTTATCTACCACTGTATAAATTCTTTTTGAATCAGTATTACTTAATAAACATTTATCTGCTGATGTTGTTATTTTCTTATAATTATCTTTTACATATTTTTCATATTCTTCTAAAGAATAAGTTTTTTTGCTTTGTTCATCTAGTATGTTATAAGCTTCTTCAATATTATTATTCATTTTATCAATGTAATCTGATAGATAAAACACACATACTTGTTCTTTAGTTATTAAACTAGAATCCTTCATTTTATTGTTACTGTTACTTTCAATAGTTATTTTTTTGATATTATCTATTATTTTTTTATAATTATCTTTTTGTTCTAGTGGATATACAGCATATGATAATGTATCAAACTCAGTTAATACTAGTACTCTAAAGTTGTTTTCGATTTCTTCATTGCCATCATATGTTATTTGATTTATTTTTCCTTCTATATAATATATATAATCATTTTTTATTTTTACATATTCCATTTTACTTACTTTTATATTTGAGTCAATAGGAAACTTTTTAACTACATCAAAAATATTGTTAGTAGTTATTTCTTTATTATTGATATATTTTGTATATAATATATCATATAGTTTACTATTATCAGCTGAGGAATTATAGTCTAAATAATTATTTACGTAATTAGTGACTGCAAAGAAAGTGTTGTATTCATTTACTGGTTCTAATCTTTCACTATTACTCTTTCTATTTAATAGTAAAAATATTACTACAATAATTAAACAAATTACCACAATTGTAACAAATGTTTTTACATCATCTTTTTTCATATTTTCCCCTTTACTTACATCCATTTTTTACATAGTCTGAAAAGTTCTTTGAATTTTCAGCTCTTCCAGTACATGTTGCTTCAGCATTATTTGGCCTTTCAAACTTTTTACAAAATTCCTTTGTTAAATCATAGGCACTTTTTCTACCATTAACTAAGTCATTATATAAATCTGGATAACCATTTTTTAATTCATATGTTAAAAAGTCTAATTGGCCTCCTATCGTATCATAAGTGTCTGGAAAAGTATTTTTTAGATTATCCCAGCGACCATTGTGCCACTGACATAATCCATAACTTGTTGGAGTACCATTTTCATAATCTCCTAAAACATTTGGATCAAATTTATGATCACTTTCTGAATTGATGTTGGTCATTAATGCGATTACTCCATTTTGTGAATATTCACTATTGGATAGAGTTAAACAAACTGTTTGTTTATTACTATCACCTTCAACTGTTGTACTTGTTTTAGATACTGGCCTAGGATTTTCCATGGATACATAGTTTAAACCATCAACCTTTTCACCATTTACTCTTACTTCAAAATGTAAGTGAGTTCCGGTAGAACGACCACTGCTACCCATTTTTCCAATAACTTGTCCTTTAATTACTTCTTCTCCTGCAGTTACTGTTATGGAATTTTCATATAAGTGGGCATATAGGGTTCTTGTTCCATCACTATGTTCTATAATGACATAGTTACCATAGCCACCACCACATGAATCTAATGTTGATCTGGATGGACAGTTTGTTACATCACTTGAAGTTGGATATATAACAGTTCCACTTTGGGCTGCAATTATGTTTACAGTTCCTAGTTTTTGACCGGTTGACGCTATATCTGTAGCCCCATGATTTTTTATTTCGCCAGTAAATGGATCTTCTCTTTCACCAAACGATGAAGTTATGGAAGTAGAAGTTGGTTCTCCTGTAGCAAATAATTTTCCATTTATTGTTTCTGTACTATCGCTACCTATTGGCCACCAATATGATGATGAAGATATTATATCAGAATAACTTAAGGAATCACCACTTCCTGTTCCATCGGCGATATTTATTATTCCTAAACTCATAAGTGGAGTTATTAATACAACTAAAAATATTACAATGAAAAAGAAACCAGTAGCAGCACCAATTATTATTAGTTTTACTTTTAATGGTAATGTTTTCCATAATATTTTAGTTTTACTGTTTCTTGTTTCTTCTTCATTCATAATATTCACCACCTAATAGTGATTAAAAACCACCGCCTGAGCCAAATGACTCTAATTCATCTTCTGTTACTATAACGTTAATTTGCATTCTTCTATTACCACATACAAATAATGCTTCACCTTGACTAAATCTTTTTATTGATTCCTTTTCATTATCATTTAAATCTATTAGCATAGATAAATCTTCTACTGCTTGCTTCTTTAAGCCCATTACTAAATAGTATGAAGAATTATCAAAAATTGCTTTACCGTGCATTAATATTCCATCAGCAACAAAATCTGAAGGCTGCTGAGTTATTATTATTGTACCAGTATTATATTTTCTGGCTCTTCTTTGAACCTGAGCTAAGAATTCTGCTCCCAATTCGTTTTTTGCTCCTAATAATACATGAGCTTCATCAACAGACAACACTGTATTAACATTTGGATTTAAACATAATCCCCATGCGAATTTAAGTACATTGAATAGTAAAGCGTTTCTAATATTAGCATCAGAATTCATAAGTTCTTTTATATTAAATACCAAGAAATCACTGCCAGTATTTATTGATGTATGACCATTAAAATAATATTTTAATTCTCTTACTAAAGGTCTTAATTTCAATTCAAGTCTTTCCATTACATCTCTTTCATGTGTTTTTTCAGTCATTGATGTTAATTTACTTGTTACTGTTATATATACATCACTAAAAGTCGGATAATCTTTAGATGTAAATTTTGAAAAATCAGATGTAAATGTTATACCAAATCTTGCATATGTATCTTGCACCACTCCACTAAATAAAGCCAAGACATCTTCTTCAATATCAGGAGAATAGTATTTCATAAATGCTTTTAATGATTGTAATGTTTTATTTAAAACTGTATATCCCAAACCATTTCTTATTTCGTTTTCATCAGCATCCATTATTACTTCTAGTGGATTTACCATACCATATTCTCCACCTTTACCAAGATCTACAACGTCACCGCCATGCATCTTAGTCATTTCACTGATTTCACCTTCAGGGTCTACTGCTACTATTTGATATCCATTTCTTATATGACTTCTAAGTATTAACTTAGCAGCAGTTGATTTACCACTACCAGAAGTACCTAATATAATCATATTGGCATTATTTCTGTTGCTCTCTTTTTTTAATTGATATAAGAATTGATTAAATAATACTACACCACCAGAAAAGTCTACTCCTAGTAATGTTGATAATCCATCATCCTTAATACTATCAAATATAAAAGGATACATAGCTGCCATTGTTGGTGATGGCATAGGAGTACCTATTCTGTCTTCAATTGGCTGTTTTTCAAATATTGGTAAGATAGACTTTAATACTCTTTCTTGTTCAAATCTTAATGGAATTGCTCTTAATTCCATAGCATCCATATAATTTTTAAGACTAACTTTTTTCATTTCAAGTTCTTCTCTAGTATTAGCAGTTACCATAATATGCATTTGGAAATCAAATGTTTTTGCTTGTGAAGCAGTAAACTGTTGAATAAAATATTCTAGTGAATCAACATCTTGTCTTATTCTTTCTTGAATGGTTCTATCTTTTTCCTGTTGATATCTACTTTTTAAATCAGAAATTTCTTTATTTAACATTTTTGCTAATACTGTAAAAGGTACAGGTATATGTTTTATAACTAATTTAACACCGGACATATTTGTTAAATTAGATAGATATCCTGGTCCTATAAATCTTGGATAAGATATTACAGTAAGTATAGTTGCATATTTATCACTTATGACGAAATCAGAAGGATTAAATTGTAGTCCTTTAGGAGCTAGTTCACTTTTAAAACTCATTATGAAATCACCGTCCCAAATTTAGTTGTCATACCACTATTAAGGAAATTATCTAATATTATTCTTAAATCGTCATTTGACACCTGTGTAGATTCAAGTCCTGCATTAGCTAGTCCAGTTACTAATGTTCTAAGTTTTTTCTGAATTAAATCATCATTTTTTTCTTTAAACAAAATGTAATACTCAGTATCTGTTATATTATTATTCATAAAATCATTAGCTTTATCAATATCTTGATTAATTAATTTTCTAACTGCTGGATTAGAAGTCTGATTGTATAATAATTGTAGTCTTGCTAAATAATTATTTAAATCGACTGGGCGATCCGCTGATATTAACCAAAACTCAAAATCAATAGTATTATAGAAATTTTTTAGTGATATTAAGGTATTATCTTGCGTACCCTGATCTAAAATAAAGATATTTCTAGGTCTTATTTTAACTCCTGTTACTTTCTTTTTATTATCTAGTACAATCATACCATTAGAAATATTTCTAATAGGTATCCAATCCTCTGTATACTTAGAATTATTTTTTGTTTTTGTCATCGACTGCAAGCTTGTCATAAAAACACCAACCTCTCCATATATAATTTCTTCTTTCATTATAGAACCTAAAGATACTTTGTATTGCACAAAGTACATTATGATAATTTGGTATTGGCACTACTAGCAAGCCTGTTACACAAACAGGCAAGCATGCTAATAGTACTAATAATGTACTTGAGGATTGGACTATCATTAACAACAGTAATGATAATCCTGCACCTGTACCAAACATTATCAAATCTATTGGTCTAAATATATTGAATATTAATGTACCTCTCTTAGCGTTAGCTGGTACTAAATAGCCATTCACTATGTATCACACTCCTTTTTATTTTATTTTGTTTTATTATATTTTGCATTAGCCTCTGCTTTCTTGTACTCAGCATTTCTACTTCCACCTGCGCCTTTGATTTCGTTAGTTTCAATACCTGTACTATCTTTGTTACCAAAGAATGCATCCATGCGATCTACTGCTGAACCTGTTGTTAACGATGTGGTACCAAAGCCAGCATATCCTTTTTCTTGGCCCTTGGCTCTAATAGCTTCAGCATTGGCTAAAGCACTCATAATTTTGCCATTTGTTCCGCGTCCAATTTCCACTTGCAAAGCTGATTTCTTTGCTTTTTTAATAAGGGCATCAGCATTTTTAATTTCTGCAGCTGTAGGTGCTGGTCCTCCAGATGTTCCTCTCTCTAAAAGTGCTTGTTTTCGTGCCATTGCTGTTTGAACAGCCGCATCTTTTTCTAATTCCTTGTCAATTAAATCAGCTACACTATTATAATCACTATATAAAGACAATTCTCTATCGAATGCTTCTTTAGTTATAGATGCTCCAGAAGCCCCTAAGGTTCTTCCCCAGAATGTTGAACCATCATTATTTCTTTCATAAGCTTTTTGAGATGCTGCTCTTTGTGAAGACATACCCTTTTTGACATTTCCAACTATACTTCCTTTAGTTTTCGCACCACCTGCTGCTCCTCTAAAGAAACCAGTAAAGGCATTTCCAGCACGTCCTGTAAGTGTTCCTTTTCCTTGCTTAAATCCAACGGCAGCTCCAGCGACCGCTCCTGCTGTTGCACCAAGTCCAAATGTTAAAGCTTTTTTCATTTCTGGAGATGATAATCCATAATCAAAGCCAGCAGAGCCTTCTAATGCTGGGAATATTTCTTTAATTAGTTTAGGGACTTTTTTTGCAAATACTAATACAGCAATTATCATTATTACACTGATATATGCAGTTTGCCAAGTAGTGCTACCTGCATTGCCGGCCGATAAAATATCACTAATCACATGATTTTCCCATATATTTTGAAGTACAAATACTGCAAAATAAATTATCATTGTTCTTAAAAAGAAATCTAAAAATGTTGTTAAACATTGTTGACCCCATTTTTTTAATTTATCTTCACCTTGTGGAGTTATATACATCATTATTGGAACTGGTGCTATTATTTGTAGGTAAGCTAATTGTATAACTCTTACACCGACTTGTATTGTATACGTAATCAGTGTGTATGCTATAATTATTCCCATTATCAAAGGAATAAAGCCACCACCATCAAATGTAGCTATATACTCATCGTTACTATCCTTTTCAGTTACACATTTATATGCTTCGGTTACTTCGCCATTATTATTTACCGTGCTAGTATACATTACATTTTTACCATTTGAATCGTTTGTTAAAAGCGTTGCACAGAGAGTGTTGGTATTGACTGCATCAGGATTCAACCTAAAAAATGATGTAAACACTTCTGCACTTAATTCAGCACCAAAGTTGTCTGAGGCACCCTCATTGGAATTAAAAATAACTTTAGATATTATGTGATTATCAATAATTAAATTTTGAACTTTAAATGCTAAGTTAAATAATGTTGATGTACTACCTAATAGTACAATTGATATCAATATCTTTTTTATTATATTTCCCATGCCCTTTTTCTTATCAGCCATGGCATCAGGATCTATGATATATTGTATAAATGCGAATGTTAATCTGAATAGCATGAAAATACCAATAATCAGACCGATCCTTCTGAATATACCTGCAACCTGGTCTTCAGTTAATATTTTTGCAGTACCTAGTTTTTCAAATATAAAATATGCTATATATATAAGCTTATATACGCCATCGCATAATGTTAGCATTAATGTTCTTATGCCATCCATTATTGCAGAACCTACATTACTTAAAAATCCTCCTAAAACGTACATCCCATACACCTCCTATTTAATACATGTGTCTGGACTAATATCACTCCATACACTATTTGCTACACTCAATATCATATTAACAAATATTGGTGCTAAAAACACTAACACAGCTGCGACTATCCTTTTAATAAATTTTTCTCTTGTTTTCTTCATATCATCTTCAGTTTTAGAAAATACTGCTTTACTAAAGTCTAATATTCCTAATACTATCAATAATATTGGAACGCAAATTCTTATCCATTTCATTATTTCATTTATAAAATCTACTACATCTTGGCCGAATAATTGTTCACAATTTTCTGGATTTAAATTCTCATTATTTTTAATTTGATCCGTGTCAGTGCCATTTTCATACACAAATGTTGTAGTTAATTGTGAGCTATCAATTTTATTTAGTGAATATATCACCTTAATGATTTCTCCACCCATACCTGATGTTTTTGTACTTCTATATATAAAAGTTGGGCATCCTTTATTCATGTTATATCTATTAACCAATATACTTTGATCAATTTCATGCCACTTATCATAAGAATTGTTTTCTCCAGCGGATGCTGGTACTTCAACACTTCCTGTCAATGTATGTTCTTCAATAAGTTTTATATTATTATTTTCATTATTGTTGAAATATAAATATAAATAAGCAACTTTATCATCTTTGTTTTCATTTCCGGTACTTTTTTCAAAGAGTTTATATTTGCATCCCATTAACCAATTTCCATTAGTAACTTCGTTATTAATAATTTGATCGTCGTTAGTTGTACCTTTCACTATATCTTCATGTATTAACTTTTTAAAATCCCATCCTGAATTAGAAAATGAAAGACTAACTACTTTTTTGCTAGAATAATCAGCAAATCCAGGACATTTATTTAATTCTGTTTCACTAGCTATTTTTGCTTCTGAATCTTCTTTCCAACTACTATCATTTATTTCGGGTTGTTTTTTGCTTTTTGTCGTATATATTTTATGTGTTCCATCTGACAGTTGAACAAATTTGATTGCAGGTTGTACCCATCCTTTTTCATACACACATGTTAATTCAGTAGCTGCTGATACATCATTTATACATACTATACTTGAAATCATAATCGTAAATATTAATAATACTTTGTTTTTCATATTTTTCACTCCATTTCAAGCCTAATAAGGCCCAAGAATTCACTATAACTAAATTATAGCATATAAAATTGAAAAAAGAAATCATTTTTTTATGATTTCTTGTATATTTATACTTATTCTCTGATTAGTTTCCAACAATTTGCCCATGAAGTTGTATCTGAACCTTCAATACCAATCTTTGTAATTGCTCCCATAACTATTTGAACAATCCATACTACACAGAATACAAGTACAGCATAGATAAATCTATTAAGAAGCGCTTTTTTAGCTTTCTTTACCTCATCTTCTTTACTTGAGATAACTGCTTTTCCTAAATCAATAGAACCTAGAACAATTAATAATATTGGTACACCAATCCAAACTGCATTTATAATAATTCCAACTACATTCCATAGTGGTCTAAATTCTTCAGTACAAATATTCGCTGCTAAAGTTAACATAATATTCCCTCCTTAAATATACTTATATAATACACTAAAACTATTAAAAAGTCAATTGTTTTGCCTTTTATTTACATAGTTTTAATTATATTTTGTTTATCTAGCCCTTGATTTTTCTCCTAGTTCTTCATTTCTTGCATTCAAAAGTTTATTTTTTTGCTCTTGAAGTGCTTGTATTAATAGCTGTTTTTGAACCATATTTTCTTTATGTTTAGAATCATATTCTTCTCTTTCTTTAGTATTTAATGCCTCTATCATTCCACTATAATGATCCTCATTTCTAGTTCTTCTGTTTCTCTCTTCCTGTATTTCAGCATTTCTAATTGCATTTTGTCTATTTTTTTCTTCCTTTTCTTTTTGTTTGTTTATTCTGTATTCCGTTATTTTGGCTATTTGTTCAGAAGTAAAATTTAAAACATTATTTTTAGCTTCATTAATAATTATCATTCCTGTACCTACCGCTGTTAAACCTTTTATTTCTATCTTGTCAAAAATATCTCTTATTTTTAAATCTATATTTTTTGTTGTTAAAGTTTTTAAAAATGTATTCTTTGTTCTCCCTATCTTTGACTTTATTGAATTTGTTTTTTGACTTATACCATTTTTAAATTTTAACTTTCTTTCTTGTATTTGTTGTTCTTCTAAGGCTCTTGTGTTTTCTCTATTTCTTGCTCTTCTATTTGCTTCTTCTTGAGCCTCTGCTTTAGCTATTAAAGATTGTTTATTTTTTTCTTCTCTTTCTTTTTGTTTATTTATCCTATATTCAGTTAATTTGGCTATTTGTTCAGAAGTTAAATTTGTTACATCGTTTTTTAATCTATTTGTTGTTACAAAATCCGTTCCTAATCCTGTAATTCCTGTAACCCTATACATATCACTTAATTTAGTTTCAATATTGTTGAAAGATAATTTCTTTAAAAATGTATTCTTTACTTTACCTATTCTTGATTTTATTGCGTTTGTTTTTTGGCTTATACTATTTTTAAATTTTAACTTTCTTTCTTGTATTTGTTGTTCTTCTAAGGCTCTTGTGTTTTCTCTATTTCTTGCTCTTCTATTTGCTTCTTCTAGTAATTCTGCTCTTTTAATTGCCTCTTCTCTTTCCTTTTGATAGTGGGCTATTTCTCTATTTAATTTTTGAATATATATTGCACTTTGTAATTGTTTATAAGTGTTAATAATATTATTCTCAACCCTTTTTAATACTGCTTTTTTCTCGCTAATATAAACTTTTCCAAGTATCTTTAAGTTTCTTGATACTACTTTTATACTGTTTTTTAATTCTTCTTTTGCTATTTGTAGTTCATTATTATTCATTTTATATCCCACCTATCTTATGAAAATATTACATTTATTATTTCTAAAAGATTTTGTTTTACTTTTTTATCTTCTATATCAATTAACTTATCATAACCTTCTTCGTCTTTTATTATTTCAGATGTAAATATATCAGAAGTTTCATCACCTCTATCTACAGAATATATAACATATTCTCTATTATCTATACTTACTATTTTTAATACCTCAGCCTCTTTTTCTTTTCCATCTATTTCTATATTAAATTTTTGATTTTCCACACTAATCACTTCCCTTTCTATTATTTATTATACTATAATCTACTATTATTTACAATTGTTTTTAAAAAAAGAAAAATAGTATTGTCTACTATTTAAATTTTAAAAAGTCAAATATACTTTTCTTCTTTTCAGTGCTCTCTTCTTTTTTTATATACCCTAATTTTTCTAATAATGGTAATAATATATCACTATTATCTTTTTTATCATTCAATGGTGGTATTATGTAATACGTTTTTATTTTTGTTTCTACCTCAAAGTCTGCTACTTCAGATTCTGAAAGTAGACATTTATTTAATATTACTTTTTTACCTTTTACATCATTTAATAATTTAGGATTTATCATTGCCAATTTATTTAATTTAAGTATTGATGGTTCTATTAAATATAATACATCAGTACATAAGTATTCTTTATTTGATTTATTTAGATCTAATAAAAATAAATCTATACTATTATATTTACTAATCATTGTATCTATTTCATCATCTTTTACTGTTATAGCATCATTATCTTTAAAATATGTAAAATCTCTTTTATTTACTTCTAATATCATAACACTATAATAATTACTTAATACTTTTTTTAGCATATATATTAAAGAAGTAGAACCAGCTGAATCAGTAATATTTTTTACTCCTATTATTCTCTTATTAGGCACCAAATGAGAGAATTCATTGGTATTATTATCATCTTGTTTAGATGAATCTATTTTTTGTAAATAGGCTACATCACGATATACATTAGGATTAGTATATAGATACATTAAACTATTTTTATCTTTAGTAAAATTATAAATTCCCATATTAACTAACTTAGCTAAAAATTCTTCTGAATCACTTATACTGTCATCTTTATCTAATAATAGTATAACTTTATCCATATTTATTCCCATTGATAATTTTTGTAAGTTTGTTAGGTCCTTATAATCTTTAATAGCTGTTATATCTAAAAACATTTTATTGAAGAAAAAGTTCTTAAACTGAGATATTATTTCATCAACAGTATACTCTCCTTCTAATTTTTTTGACACTTCAATATCTAATTCATTTAGCACATTACTATATTTATTTGATATTACTGTATCCATTATTCTGTTATCCTTTCAATTTTACGTGTTTCACCATTTATAGGAATCTCAAAATGTAAATTCCAGAATGGAAATTCTATATAAGCAAATGTTCTCACTTTATAGTAACTACTCTTAAGCCCATCAACTGAACTATCTTGTTCTATTTTTGATATACAAATTCCCCTTTCACTTACATAATCTGCTCCAGGACAATTATTGTCTTCAGTGATTCCATTAACCCTATATGAGATACTTTCTAAGTAATCATCTATTTGACCAAATATTCCAGAGGTTATCTTACTATAATCTTTACCTTCTGTTCCATCATCCCATTCTCTTATTCCTTCATTTTGCTCTATGATATCTATTACTTTATTTTTAACTCTAAATGCCCTGGCGTAATTAAATGCTACAGCCACAAAGACAATATAGACCGCTAAAAATATTATTAATACATATATCATAAATGTTCCACCGACTGAATCTCTCATTATTTATCACCTACTTTTTATCATCAATTGTTATCCCATGTTATCCATTGCATTATCACCTTTATCTGTGATATTATTGAATGTATTTTCAATCCACTTTCTTCCGATTGAATCTTCACTACCAAATAAGAACATACCAATTCCTAATACTACTACTAATAGTACAATAGTAATAACTGTCATTGAAACTTCACCTGTTGCTTCTTTCATTGTTTTCACCTCCTCTTTATATGTATTTTTTTATTCTTTTTTTATATTTCAAATTGTTATAATTATACAGTAGATAAAAGTACAACAATTGAAATTAATAGTAATACTAGGGAACATCCACCAGTAACAACCATCATTATTAATGTTTTTCTTTCCATTGTTCCAAGTCTTGCTTGATATTTCATTTCTCTAGCTTTAGCTTGAAGATTTGATACTGATTTAGAAAATGATACTAGTTGTTGGTGTTTCTTTTCTTGTTCACCTAATCCTAATCTATATAATAATCTCATCATTCTCATTGAATCTCTAACTGGATATTCTTTAGCAAAATCCATATATGGATCTATTGAAGAATCTCCAGATTCTATTTTAGCTATCATTCTTTTTAATCCTGGCTTAAATACTTCAGGAGCATCATCTATACTTTTAGCGATTGCTACTGGTACTGTATAGTGATGAATTAATACTTCAAGAGTCTTTAAGTAATATGGTAATAATGAATCTATATAATTTAGATGTTGTTTATACCATTTTTTTAAACTTAAATATTGACTTTTAAATACTAAGAAACCTATTACTAATGCCACTATTACAGTTAAATAACTTAATTGTGATAAGAACATAAATACTAGTGCTATTGTTACTAATACTCCATTTCTTACTCTTTTCATAAATACTTCGTTAGGATCATATACACGATCACCATATTTTGCTATTAATAGAAAATCATAATCTTTTTCCTTTAGGATATTTGTTAAAGGACTATCAGAACCAAACATACCAGTTGAACTTATCTTTTTGTTTACAATGAAAATATAGAATACTATTACTGCTATTATCAGCATTTCAATATACATTATTCAGCACCTACATTCTCGTTGTAATATTTTTCTCCGTTTAGAAGAAACCAACTATTTATTATTACTACGCCATGTACAAATATTCTTATTAATACTTTATCTATCATGGCTATGTATGTTTCTTGACCTATTAATAATTGAATTAAGGCTACCATTCCATATAGGGACACGCCAAATATAACAAATTGTCTATGGAAACTTGCTCTTTCTGTTCTGTCACGATATACTCCTTCAACTAATATATCTATGTCTGATAACATATTTTCAAATGTTTCCTCAGTATCTTTTGCACCTTCTTTAGTAACCTGTAGAAACAATTGATGCATATTTTTTACCATATAATATGGATACTTTGCATCCATATATTTAATTGAATCATATACATCTCCTTTTTCGTAGGATAATGCTATCATTGTTTTTACATCTGACAGTACTGGATCTTCCAATATACCAGATTCCACTACTCCTTCAAGCGATTTAACAAATGCTTGCGTTGTTGCAAATTCCATTATAGTATTTGTGCAATATACTTGCACTTGTTCAAATATATATTCACTATACTGTCTTTTACATCTTAAAAATGTTATGTATGGTATAAATGAAACTGCTATTATGATGTATATTACTGATATAAATAAGTTATAAAAATATAAATAACTTATTCCACCAGCTAGTCCAGCAAATGCTAATATTTGAAATAAATATTGTCTAGGTGTATATTCTAAGCCTAATTCCTTTACTTTTTCACGCATTACTTTAAAGGAATATGGTTCTATTTTTTTATACGTATTTACAGCTTGTTCAGAAATAAACTTATATACTGATTCGCCTTGTTTTGTACGATAAGAAATTATAAATATTATAATCACTCCTATTATAACTATTTCCATTATATCACCTACCTTTTAACCATTATTTATACTATTTATATTAACTTGTCTTGGAACACTCTGTGTAGCATAAATATTTGGTATACTATTTTGATTATTAGCATTTATAGGAATACTTTGATTAATTGTATTCATATTTACACTTTGGTTTTGTATATTATTATTTAAACTACTAATACCTTCTCTATATACATTATTATTTCCTTGATTCATGTTTATTGTATTAATATTATTCTGTGAAATACTACTATTATCTACTACGAACTCATTATTAGTGTTATTATTTATAGAAGTGTTTGTTGTATCTTTAAATTCTTCTTTTACTAATACATCTTTGGGTATTATTACTCCTTGACTTTCTAAGTAATCAAGTAAATATTTTGATGGATTAGCTGTTGTTTCATGCCCATCAGGAGTTTTTTTGTATAATATTTTATATTCTGGCTTATTGTCTTCTGTAACATAGAACTCTACTACTTCTGCTACCTCTCTATGAAATCTTTTATATTTTTGACTATAATATCCTTTTATATGTACTCCTAACTGAACATATCTATGGATGGTAGCAAGAAATTGTCCTATATCCTGATTTGTTTCCAACAAACTGTACATTCTGCTTGGAATTGACTCTGCTTTATCAGCATGAATAGTTGATAAAATATTATGTCCAGATGATATACTATTACGAACAGCCATTACTGCTTCTGCACTTCTTACTTCGGACAATAGTATCCATCTTGGATTTTGTCTCATACATGTTACTAATACATCTGAATATGATGCTATATTATTTGTTTTCATAGCAACTATATCACGCTGAGGAAATATTTTATCTAAGTGTAATTCCAAAGTATCTTCTATTGTAATTATTTTTTCATTTTCTTTTGTATGTGCGGCTAGATATTTGATAAATTCTGTTTTACCTGAACCTGTTTCTCCACTTACTATAATATTACAATGACCCTCTACGCATTTTAGAAGAAAGTCGTGAATATTTAATCTTATATAGTCTTCTGCTATTATTTTTTCTTTTTGTAATCTTATTTTAGCAGGAGTTTTTCTTATTAATACGGCTATTCCATTTTTAGCAATTGAATCATGAACAAAGTTCATTCTTAATTCAGCAGACTCAGCATCTAGAAAAGGATTAGCCATATTGAATGATTTTCCCATGGAGTTGGCACACTGGAATGCAATTTTTTCCATCAATTGATTATTGATTCCAGTGTTTTCTACTCTATAAACACCTTGCGATAGTGTCTTTAACCATACTTGTCCATTATTACTATATGATATATCTGTTATATCGTCATTTTCAAGAAATGGTTTTATTGGGCCAAAATCTATTTGGGTAAACATTTCATCCATATTTTGCCCTCCTTATTATTCTTCTTTTTTATTGATTTGCTTTTTTATTAGCTTCATCTTGTGCATTCTTTTCTGCTACTTTATCTTCTACTGAAGGTAAATCATCTACTGATACAAATACTGTTTTTGAATTAATGAATTCTTCTATATCATGACTGCTTACTTTTACAGTATCTTTTTCTGTTAATGTTTCAGTATTTGGTATTAATATTAATTCTACATCGTAATCATCTAGATATAATGCTTTTCTTAATAATAAGTGTGTTTCTTCTGGTACTGCAAATAACATATATGCAGGTGTTCTTGTATCTTCACTATTTTCAAATACATGTTGTCCTGATGCATCCTTTACATCTAATACTTCAACATTGCTAATGAATTTTCCGAACATTACTTCACCATTATCATTTAATGATTTGTAGTATATATTTATATGACTACCTGGAGCCATAGAATTTGCATATGTAGATGCAATTGTAACTGGATAATTTATTACTGTATATCCTTCTGGTACATCTGCAAATGCTGAATCTGGTAACTCATCTCCTGATACTACTAAATCTGTGTAGAATAAACTACCCTTAGCTATAATAGTATTATAATTTGAATATTTTCCTACAATACTATTTACATTTGTGTAGTAATTTCCTACAAGAAATGATTTTGGTACATTCATTGTTCCTATCATATCTTTCTTTATATATGTTCTTGGCTGTATTGTTGCTACAGCATATGGAACTTGTACTAATTCTACTTTTGAATTAATACGATAATTATAACCAACGTATAGTACTACTAAACATACTACTATCCCCAATATGGTAACAGTATTCTTGTTACCAAGAAATTTTTTCATTGAAGCTTTTAAGTTATTCATAATATCCTCCTCTTTTATTCTAACTTAATTTATATTTATACTCTTCATATTGCCATGTAACCGCAAACTTTATTATTGCATAATCTTCATTTCCAGTATTTGAACTTTTAATTTCCACTTTGTTTTGTCCACTCCCGTACTTTGTTATACTATTTACATTATACACGTTTTTTTCTATATTTGCAATAGTTAAAAAGTAATCGTAGTCTTTATTTGCATTTTTAAAGTCTATATCTCTATTTAATATTGCTTCATTTAATTCTGATTGTGTTATATTGCCACTTTCTTTATATGCAATGTCTTTCATTTTTACATTTTTTATTTTACCTGATACTAATTCATCTGGAATATTTAATTCTAAAACATCATCATATTTTTTAGTTGCATTGCTCTTTTTTACTATTGCATAATATGTTATTTCTTTTGTCTTAGTTTCATATGGATTTTCTGTACTAGTAATAGTCTTACCATTATTATCTTTTCCTGTATATTCAAATATTCCTGTTAATTCATTTAGTACATTATAACTATCTGATGTATTATATATTTTATAGTTTTCGATACCAGTATCTATTCTTACTGATACTTTAGGTGGTTCTTCCATAATATCAAAGAATTTTATAGTATATTTTGTTCCTATTATAAGTGTAGATTCAGCAAATCTTCTAGTAAAATTTTCTACAAATTTCTCTCTTACTATTTTTAATTCTCCTGTTTCCCTATAGTAAGATATATCTATTGAATCAACCATAGCTGCTTCAGTTATTTCTTTTAATAAGTAATAATCGTTTTCATTAGTAGTTGTTAATTGTTGGAATAATAGTATTATTGATATTCCTATTAATCCAAGAACCATTACCCCTACTGTTACTGTTGACCACTTCATTAATTATCACCTACTATATTTGTTCTCTTTGTATCGAAATATTTATCTATGAATCCGCTCTTTCCATTTTCAATTGTATTCCAATCAAAATAACCACCATTTGAATTTTGCATTCTGTTATATTTCTTTATTTCACCAGTTTTCATACTATCTAAAGTTACTGAATATTGCATAGTATTATATGAATTTTCTAACCTTGTTTTATTTTTATCTAAATTATACCAATCATACCAGTTCATACCAGCATTTCTATTTGGAAATGGATTGTTTAAAGATATTGGTCTATACATGAATATATATTTAAAGTTCTTTTTATTGTTGAATGGTTGTCCATATAATGGATATAAATTAATTGCACAATTATCTTTTGCTCCATTTAATGTTGTTTCCCAAGTTCCCGTCCATGGTGTTCCTTTTTCTTGACTGTCAGCTTTTGTTGTGGTACTTTTTAATCTATCCATACCATATATTGTAGCAGTTATCTCATATGATTTTGATGTATCCCAAGTTAATGGTGTATAATACTTGTTGCTTAATCCTAAGTTGTTGCCATCTGTTTTATAATTTACTTTACCAGTATATTTTTCTACTATTGAATTTGGTAAATATACAATACACATAGTTGTTAAAGTATTTCCTTTTGTAAAACTTCCAGTTTCTTTACACTGAATATTTTGTCTAAAATAATCATCGGGTATTTCTTCATTTCCAAATTTAACGTTTTTAAGACCAAATTCATTTACAAAATTTTCTTTTAATTTCTTTTGCATTTCACTTGCAATATCACTTTCATTTCCTATTGATTGTTTAACTATATCCCATGATATTGTATTATAGTAGATAATGCCAAATTTAAATCCACCACCAGCATATGTTGTAGTTGGTGTTAGTATTGTTGATACAATACCACTTTGTTCAATTTTTACTTCAGCCTTAGCTTTTGTATCATTTTTTTCATCTCTACTTCTAACAGTTAGCTCACTACAACTACTAGAAAATGTTGGACTAGTACTATTACAAGCTGCCTTTATGTTTGGCGTGACAGGTTTACATTTTTTGTCGTTATATACTTTTATTTTAAATCTTCCAGCTGGAACTACCCATGATGCCCATACAACTGCCTCTCTATAATTACCTGATTGAATATCTTCTTCTGTTGCAGGATATCTATCACTATTGCCATCATAACCTTTTTTTACATAAATTATGTATTTGCCTGGATCAGCCATTCCAGAAAAAAAACTACTTGAGCTACCAATGTACCCATTGACAAAACTTCCATCACTTTTTTCCACTACTTTAAATACTTGCCCTACTTTTGCTGAACTCCAGTGGCAAGTTTTACATATATAACTGTTATATGGTGGCCCAGATGTACATGTACAACTTGTTCCATCTGATGTTTCTAGTATATATTCATCATTTGTATTTTTTAGCAATCCATTTGCTGCAATTACACTAACTTTGTTATCATCATAATCAGAAAGTATTTTAATATTGTCACTATCGTTTATTGATTTTACTTGTTTATTTAAAAATAAATCTTTCCATTCGGTTTGGTATCTGCCACTTTTATTTGTATAATCTGTGTTGTGTACAGCTATTTGAAATTTTACTTCTGTTCCATCTTCTAAATCCCAATTCATAGTATCAAAACTTACTTTAAATCCTATGTCTTCATATAAACATTGTTCATATTGCTTTGTTGGATCTGTGCTACAGCTGTTATTTGCTCCTGCATAATCACTCGGAAAATTTCCATTATACGAAGAAGTACATTCACTTTTTGAATTTTTAAATTCATACATCTGACAGTAAAAATTATAATTTCCACTTCCAGTAACGGATACAACATCGCCTAATTGCTTTCCACTCTCATCTAATGCTCTTATCATTATTTTTTGATCACCATTAGTAATGTTACCATTTTGACTTTCTATCGGAGTACCATTTTTATAAGAAACAAAGTTATGTGTTTTATGAATAAAAGCCCATCCACTGAAAGTTATTTTTGAATCTCTAATATTTAATTCTGTTACATCATATCTTACATCGCCATAATCTGCTTTTACATTGGGAATAAAAATTATAAATGTTATTATTGTAAATACTATTAAGATGTTTTTTTTCATTTTAGAACACCTCTATTTCTTTTCTTTTTAATTAATATTATAATCAATGTTATTACTAATATAGTTCCTAATCCTATTGATATGTATACTTTGTATTCATTTAAATATTTTAATATTATATCAAAATTATTTTTTTCTTCTTTTGGCTCGTCTGTATTATCTTCTATTTTATGTGTAATTCTATAATGTTCTACTCTCTGTTTAAAACTATCATAACTAACATCATATTCATAATATTTTCCACATAGTGGAAAATCATTTCCATCTATTCCCTTACATAATGGATCTAATGAGTACATATTAAATTTTGGTAATTTAAATGATATGGTATCTATTTCTTTTTCGCATTTTTCTGAATATACTTTTATTTGCCATTTACCATATAACAATTCTTTTGTTACTGTTCCATTCTCTGGTGTATATTTTGTATCGTCATATATTTTAATATAAAAATTATCTGGAATGTTTGTTATTTCAACGTTAAATCTATTATAGGTTGGTCCATCATAAGTTTCTACTTTTCCCATATGTTCATAAGTAACTTTTATTTTATTTGCTTCTTTTTTTAATAGTTCTATTTCTTCATTACTACAATCAGCATTAACAATAGGTATACCTAAAAATATTATCAAAGCTACAATCACAAAATATTTTTTTTTCATACCTATATCACCTATCCATATTCTATAAAGAATTATATCATTTTTTTTTTATTTTTAAAAGAACTTTTTGCATTTTTATAAAAAAAATGGTATTATTAATTAGGTGATTATATGAAAGAAAAGAAAAAAATATATATAATTGGAGGAATTATTGTTGTCATAATTGGTATTTTTATAGGAATATTATTGTTTTTTAATGATAGTAAACTTGTAAAACTGGACTATAGTGATATTGAAGAAAAAATAAATAATAAGGAAAACTTTGTTTTATGTATTTCTAGAACGACTTGTTCTCATTGTAATAACTATAAACCAAAGTTAAAAGAAGTTGCTAATAAGTATAATATCAATATTTATTATACTGATGTTGATCTTTATAGTAGCGAAGACTTAGACAAATTTAATTCACTTATTAGTTTTGATGGCAGTACTCCGGTTACTATATTTATTAAGAATGGTGAAGAAAAAACTACCGCTACTAGAATCGAAGGTGATGTTTCTACAGATAAAATCATAGAAAAATTAAAAAAGAATGGCTTTATTCAAGATAAATAAGCTATTCTTTTTTTAAATATTCCTCTCCTTTAAAAGGATCACTTCTAAGTAGATTAGGGAAATCTTGTTGTCTCAATGCCTCATAAGTTACTAATGCTACGCAATTTGATAAGTTTAGGGCCCTTATATTGTCACTTGTAGGTATTCTATAACATCTATCTATATTATTATGAAGTATTTCTTTTGGTATACCAGTGCTTTCTTTACCAAAAATTAAATAATAGTCTTTGTTTTTATCACTAAAATCTATTTCACTATATGCCTTAGTACCATATCTTGTAAAATAATAGTATTCCCCGGTATTTTGATTCTTAAAATCATCATAATCAATATATCTTGTATAATTAACTTTATCTATATAATTAACACCACTTCTTTTTATTCTTTTTTCATCCATAACAAATCCTAAAGGTTCTATTAAGTGTAGTTTACTATTTGTACCCGCACAAGTTCTCATTATATTACCAGTATTTTCTGGTATTTCTGGTTCATATAGTACTATGTTAATCATTTATTATCGCTTCTTTCTTTAAAAATTTCTCTAATGCTTTTATATTATAATTGCCTTCTTCTATGTTATAACTATCAATTATTTTACTATCATTAAATATTAAAATTGATGGTACATTAGTAATCTCAGTTCCATATTTTTTATTTAATTCATTTATCTTATTTTTATCATTTAACTCTTCTGTTAAATCCATATATAATATTGAACTATTTAGATTATCTTTTTCTATTATATTTTTAAATTTGTTTTCAAAAAGTCTTACTTCTTCATTATTTAATTTTGATGTATAAATAATAGCATTTTTATTTTCTATTAGATAATTATCTAATTCATTAGCATTTATTACCATTAGATATTTATCTAAAATTGGTACTTGTAATTTATTCTTTTCATATGTACTTTGCCACATAAATAAATATATGACTACTATTATTGTTAATATTAATACTACTGAAAGTATTATATAGTTTTTTAATGGTATTTCTTTTTTGTTTTTCATAGTTATAGTTAGCCTCCATTTATATTGTATCAATAATTATTTCTTTTTTCAAGAAATTATATGAAAAAAAATTAAAACTATGCTATAATAATGGTACTTATGTGGAGATGATTTTATGAAAGATAATTATAGTATTAAATGTGAGGAGATATTGAATTCTTTAAGTGAAAAAAAAAGATTACTTCTTCATAGTTGCTGTGGACCTTGCAGCAGTTATGTGATTAGTTATTTAACAAAGTATTTTGATATTACTATTCTTTATTATAATCCAAATATTTTTCCATATGATGAGTATTTAAAAAGAAAAGAAGAACAAATAAAATTAATTAATGAGATAGCAAAAGTTAATTGTGTTGATATTATGGATTGTGATTATGATAATGAATGCTATGAGAAATTAATTAATGGTTTAGAAAATGAACCTGAACGAGGAAAAAGATGCAGAGTCTGCTACTTAATGAGATTGGAAAAAACAGCAAAATTGGCTAAAGAAAATGATTACGATTATTTTTGTACTACTCTTTCTGTTAGTCCTTATAAAAATTCTAAATGGATTAATGAATTTGGTAAAATATTAGAAAATAAATATGATGTTAAATGGCTATATTCTGATTTCAAGAAAAAAGATGGATATAAAACTTCCATCTTGTTATCTAATAAATATAATTTATATAGGCAAAACTATTGTGGTTGCATTTATTCTAAACCCCAGTAGTTTTTTTCTGAATTAATATATAAGCCACTATTACAACTGCTATTGCAAGTAAAATACAAACGGTTCCAATAACAATATATTTAACACTTGCTTTTCCTTTATTGTTTAGTTTAACCATATTAGGTTGGACATTGCTTGGATTTAATCCTGCTATACTTGCTAAACTAGGGTCTGATACAACTGCCAACTTTTCAGCTTGAGGATTTGGTATGTTATCACTAATAGTAGGCTGAGTTGCCGGTGTTTCTTGTACAACATTATTTGTTACTGGAGGTACCTCTGGTTGAACTGAATTAATATTATTTGTTTGTAATTCTACAGTTGTTGCTGCATTTACTGATGGTGCTGGAATTGGCTCTGGATTAGGAATTACATTAATTGATGGTATTGGCTCAACTGGTGTTGCTTGATTTGCTGATTGATTAATTGCGGATAAATCTACAGTCGGAGCATTATTTTCAACTTCTGAAGTGTTAGAAATTGTATTTGTATCAAGAGAAGGTATTTCCCAAGTAGGCATTGAATTTACTACTGGTTCATTAACAACTTGTTCAACTTTTAAAGTTTTGTCAAAAAATTCTTCTGCTAAATTTACTAATTCTTTACTAGTAATTGCTATTGAACAACTATTATAATATTCTTGTTCTCCTAATTCAGGAATATCTATTGTTAGCGAAACTTTATATTTTTCACTTAAATTATTTAATAATTTTTGTGGATCCTCACCCTTTTTATAACTAGTAGGAGCCAATATAATAATGTTATATACAATTTCACTTAATTTTGATTTTTCCTCTGGAACAATATTATCAATAAAACACTTTCCTTCTGAATTTAATATAAATCTCGATACAAAAATTTGCTTATTTTCTGCATTTTCATCAACACAATATACTAAATAATCTTTACCTTCCAAATTAAATTTTACTACACTTGCTGCTTGTTTTTGAATATTATTATTTTTATCTATAATTATAAAATTTTTATTCATAAAAAGTCCTCCTTAAAATTCTTAATGATATCCTCTATCATTTATTCTGAAGTAAGTATATCACATTTTTTAATCTCTTACAAGCAATTATTTAAAAATAAACTTAATTTTTGGAATTTAATTCTCTAACTTTCTTTAAAGTATTTTTATTTAGTTCTTTATTTTTGTATAATTTTTCTTTCATTATATCTAATTTTTCCTGACTATTTATTATACTTTTTTCTATTGTTTCTATTTTCTTATATGCTTTATCATATTCAGTTAAGTTATATGATAAATATTCTTCTTTAAATTCACTTTTTAACTTTCTAACCTCAGCTAGAGCTAATTTTATATTTTGACCTACAGAATCTATATTATATATTTTATTATTTATTTCACTTTCAAAATCTTTTGCTGAATAAATTATTTTTTCTTGCTTTTCATAATGCATGTTTTTTAGCATATTTTGAAGTAATCTTCTGGTAGCTATTGTTTTAGCACCTATTCCTGGTAATATACCTCTTAATGGAGTTAATGATAATAATCCAAGATATTTTAATGTAGAGGAAAGAAAACCATTCATTCCTATTAATTTACTTTCTATATATTTTCTCTCATTTATATTATTAACTTTTTTATTTAATTCTTCTAAATATTTATTATTTTTTTCTATTATTTGATTACAGCCTTCATCAATATCTGTTAAATTAATTATTTTAGACTTCGCTTTGTCATATTTATTATCTCTATCTAATAACTTTTTTTCTCTTTCTTCACTTTGCATTTTTACCAGTTCAATTTTTGTTATTAATTTATCTAAATTTATATACATATATTCATATTCATTCAATAATTTTATTTTGTTGGTAATAATATTAATGTCTTCTTCTTTAATTTTTTCTTTATAATTTAATATGTCATCTATCAACAAACTATTATCTAATAAATATGGATCATCTATTATGTTTTTGTTTTTAAAAATAGTGAATTTATCATTTATCTCTTCTAGTCTCTCTAATAAACTATTTATTTTTTCATTAATAGCTTTGGCCTTTAAATATAAATTATTATCATTTTCGTATTTGGTTAATAAGTATTCTTCACTTTCAATTATTTCATACTCATTTTTAAGTCTAACTATTTCCTTTTGTAATTTTAAGAATATTTTTTGTTCTAATTTTTCTTTATTGATATCTTTGTTAAATTTATAATTATTGACACTAATATTTTCTTTTTGCTGAGTATTGTTTACTTTTTTATTATTAGTATCAGAATTTGATTTAGAGTTATTTTCCTCATTTGTAATTTTAACTAATTCATCATTTGATTTTTCATTAAAGAATTCTATTTTTTTCCCAATTGTGCCTAAAATTAATAATGGTGAAAATAATAACACTTTTAATATATTATCATTAGCTATATCTTTTTCTTTTTTTAACTTTAATTTTCTTATATAAGAATATTTTCTTTCTCTAAATCTTTCTTTAATCTCATTTGCCATAAAATCACCACGTGTATTATACCATAGAAATTAGAAAAGAAAAAGCCTAAATATTCTTATATAAAAATATTTAGGCATAAAAAAAATATTG
>CAKPRO010000005.1 GCA_934182615.1 uncultured Bacilli bacterium
TTCTTCTTTACTAGATACTGGTTTTAATTTACTATTAATCGTAGCTCCTCCAGTAAAATATATTTCAGGTAAACATAAATCACCTGATATACTAGTAGTACTACTACTCCATATATAATATGCTAAACTACCAGTAATAGATAAACCTAATAATACTATACCAAATATCATATATAACTTATACTTATTCATAATTATTCCTCCATAGTAAAAAGACTATGAAAAATCACTAATATTTCTATTAGTTATTTCATAGTCTTTATTTATATTATTATTTATACTTAGATTAGATTTTTGACCCCCCCCCCAACACGTACAAAAGTACTAGTTAATAAGTTGTTAATTTTTATTAATTCTTTCTTGTTCATAGGGAGCCCTCCTCTCAATTTATTTTATAAATTAATTTTATCATAAACAAATATATATTTCAAGAAAGTATTGATATTTTTATATTTTTTTAGTATAACGAATATGTAAAGAGAAATTTATCCATAATAAAAATTGGTAACACCTAGCTGTGAAAGGTGTTCTCTCCATACAAAGTATGAAGCACCCTTACACATGAAGGGTGCCTTTATTATTTTCTGCGCATCATATTGTCAATATAAACAATAATAATGATAGTAATCCAAACAAATGCAAGGACTAGTTCCATTACTTAAACCTCTAACCCTTTAAGAAGTAAAAAAGTTCTTTCATCATAGATGTCACCTCTTTCTCTTAGGAATACTAAGAAATCGGAGAGAATACACCATGTAAGTGTTACCTAGAAACTCTCCTATAATTGTGACAAATAGTCAATATATTACTTGCTATTATTTTGATTTATATATACATACAATTATTTATGATGGAGACTGTTATATAGGCTCTATCATACCATGGAAAACTTAAATTTATTTAAGGTTGGAATGGCAAAAGAAAAAGAATAAATTTACATAAACTTATTCATTTGTTTCATCATTTGATTTACTTGTTTTTGAGATGGTGTCCTTCCCATCTGACTCATCATAGTCTTAATCATTTGCTCATTAATAGGAGGATTCTTTTTTAATTCTTTTTTCATTAATTTTCTAGCTACTAGAAAACCAATAACTAATCCTACTACTAAGCCTATTACTATATATAATATATCCCAAAGCATATTATTCTCTCCTCTCTATAGTTATTGTACTATTAAATTATTATTTTGTAAAGAATTTAATTTAGATAACCAGAAATAATCCATATTTTCAAAGTCACAGACAAATAAATTATTATTATAATTATTTATATCATTGAAAAAAATACTATAGTTATTTTCTGTTTCTATCTTAATATTATAATTATTTATTCTTAAAATACTCTTATCAGTTGTATTTAAATAATGAATATTATCTTTTCTCTTATATCCATATTTATATTTATACTCATTATAAATATATTCATTTAACATTATCTTATTAAAAGGATTTGCTATTTCTTCTAATACATGATAAGCTTTAATACTATCATAATCTCTAGAATAATATATTTCTTCAAATATTTTATACATCTTAAAAGGTTTATCTTTATACATATAACTATAATATTTATTAACATTAAAAATATAGTATGTTCTCATTTATATCACCATAAATAAAATATCATACTATATTTATTTATTTTGTCGAATTATAAATTATTCTTTATTTTTATTACTAAATCAGTCATATCTAATTCAAAGAAATTTAATACTTCTTTTTCACTACCACTCTTACCAAAAGTTTGTATGTTAACTAGGTCTTCATCAGATGAGATAAAGCGATACCAATTGGCATCATTTGATAATTCTATAACCATACGACGATATCCTGTTGGTAAGACCTGCTCCTGATAATCTTTGTCTTGTTTTAGGAATAAATTCATATTAGGCATTGATACTACTCTGGCTTCAATATAATTCTTTAGTAATTCTTCTTTTATATTAACTGCTAGTTCTACTTCACTACCTGTTGCTATTATTACTAAGTCTAATCTTGTTCTTACTTCACTAATTATGTAACCACCACGAGCTACTTTATTTGGATTTGTGTACTTCATAGTGTTATTATGACCACGAGGTAATATTAGGGCAGCTGGTTTACCTTCTCTTAGAATATTTGTCCAAGAACCCATTAGTTCTTTATAGTCTGCTGGTCTATATACTGATAAATTAGGTATACTTCTTAAGGCTCCTAGTTGTTCTACTGGCTGATGAGTTGGTCCATCTTCTCCTACTCTAACACTATCATGAGTAAAGATATAGGTTACTGGTAAGTTCATCATGGCACTCATTCTAATAGATGGTTTCATATAATCAGAAAAGGCTAAGAATGTACTTCCATAACTACGAATATTAGTTAAGGCTAAACCATTTAAGACTGCTCCCATAAGATTCTCTCTAACACCAAAGTTAATATTACAACCAGAATAATCGTCTACTGAGAACTCATTCTTTCCTTTTAGATATGTCTTAGTACTACAGAATAAATCAGCTGAACCTCCCATAAAGTTTGGTATAAAGGTACTAATAACATTCATTATTTGATAATTTATATCACGCATAGCTTTATCTTCAAATATCTTACTAGTATCAATAACTGCTGCTATATCAAGAGATATTTTTTCATTTTCTATTACTAAATTTATTTTATCTCTTTCACTATCAGTAGCATTAGCTATATACATTTCATATTCGGAATACCAATCACGATAATAATCTTCAGTTCCATCTTTGATAAACTTCATAGCATTATTTCGGTCATTTTCACTATAGGTAAAGGCTGGTCCTCCTTTTAATTTTGTTCTTATTTCTTCTAAGTCTTCTTTATCAAGATTAGAATGAATACGATTAGTTCCTTCATACTTAGAATATATACCTAGGGTTGTTTTTATTTCTATTAATACTGGTTTCTTACTCTTTTTGGCTTTTTCGATAGCATTAGATATTTCACCAATATTTTCGCCATCTTTTACTTTAATTACTTCCCAGTTCATTGAAGCAAATCTATCAGGAATATTTTCATACATAGCTTTATCTAAATCACCATCAGCAGTTACACCATTGGAGTCATATAGAACAATTAAATTATCTAATCCTAGATTGCCCGCTAGGGAAGCTGCTTCATAAGATATTCCTTCCATTAGGTCACCATCAGATACTAAGGTATATATCTTATAGTCAAAGACAATGTTTTTCTTTTTATTAAAGGTGCTTTCTAAATATTTTTCACCAATAGCTAATCCTACTGATGTTGCAAAGCCTTCTCCTAATGGACCTGTTGTTACTTCAATACGATTGTTTAAATTATATTCAGGATGACCAGTACACTGAGAATTTATTTTACGAAAGTTTTTTAATTCTTCTAGATTAAATTCATCTAATAGATAATATAATGTACTATATAATAAAGCTGAACCATGACCTGCACTTAATACAAATCTATCTCTATTACACCATGCTTTTCTTTCTAAATCAAATTTTAGGTGATATGCAAATAGTGTATATAGTGTGGGAGCAGCATCTAGAGCTATTCCCGGATGACCAGATCCTGCTGCATTTATCATATCTAATGCTAATAATCTTATATCATTTACAATTCTTTTTTCATTTAGTTTCATATTTCTACCTACCTTATAATTTAATTCTATCATAATTTAGTAGAAAATAAAAGAAGAAATGTTATTTTCTCCTTTAGTTATGGGTTTTTATGTAAACTATTTAATTGACTTCGAGTAATTTTTTTATTTTTAAGAAGAATGATTCTTTTTCGTCTTTCTTTGTTACTTCAAGTAATTTTTTAAATAATCTTATTTCATCCTTTTTAAAGACTATTTCTTTAGAACCTACTTCAATTAATCTTATTACTTCTTCTATTTTATACCATCTTACAAAACTTAATTCTTCCTTTTGAATTGTAAAGTCTTCAGCCTTTTGATTACATATTACATAATATGGATACATATAATGATTGTTATATTTTTCTTCAACTAAATACTTATCACAAAGTGGATGAAGATCTTCTTTTTTTATTTTTAATCCTACTTCTTCTTTAGTTTCTCTTACAGCACATGTTAATATATCTTCACGATATGATTGATGACCTGCTATTACTCCTAATTTATTGGGACAAAATCTTCGATTCTTACTTCTTCTTTGAAGTAATACTTCTCCTTTATCATTTACGATATATATAGTTACTTCATTATGTAATTTACCTCTATTATGTAATTCTTCTCTTTCTATTATTTCATTAGTATCATTTCCTAGTTTATCTACTACCCTTAATAATTCCATTCTTATCACCTACACTACTCTTATAGTATATCATATTTTTGATAATTTTTACATAGTTTTTATCATAGAGACTATACTTAGGCTCTATGATTCCTAATGAAGACTTATTTTATAAGGCTTCATAGGCAAAAAAGAAAGAACTCTTATTTATTGATTTTATAAGTAGTTCCTTCTCTTGTATCAATTAATTCTATACCTTTAGTTAATAGTTCATCTCTAATAGCATCTGATAAAGCATAATCTTTATTTTGTTTAGCTATTTTTCTTTCTTCTATTTTATCTTGAATATATTTTTCTAGTTCTGAATCTATATTATTATCTTCTTTAATTAAGTCAAGGCTTAATATTTTATCAAAGTCTTCAATTAAATATCTTTTTGTAGTACCATTTACGGTATCATCTTTTATTAAATCATATAGTACTGTTATACTATTAGCGGTATTTAAGTCATTAGATAATTCTTCTTTAAATCTATCTTGATATTCTTTTACTTTATCTTCTTGGAGACTACCTTCTTCTTTAATTAGAGATATCTTATTTATTAATTTATTGTATTGATTTTGTACTTGTTCTAAAACAGGATATGAGAAGACTAATTGTTTACGATAATGACTTTGAAGACACATAAATCTAAAAGCTAATGGATTATAACCATTTTCTTTTAAAACACTTACTGATAAAACTGCTCCTTTACTCTTACTCATTTTACCTGATTCATCCATAAGATGTTCATTATGGAACCAATAATTACACCATTTATGTCCTAGATATGCTTCACTTTGAGCTATTTCATTGGTATGATGTGGAAAAATATTATCTACTCCTCCACCATGAATATCAAGATGTTCACCAAGATATTTTAAACTAATTCCGGTACATTCTATATGCCAACCGGGATAACCTACTCCAAATGGTGAATTCCATTTTAAATCTTGATCTTCAAACTTACTCTTAGTAAACCATAGGGCAAAGTCCGCTTGATTTCTCTTATTATCATCAAAGTCTACTCCTTCACGAACTCCTACGACCATATCATCTTCTTTATGGTTAGTTAATTTATAGTAATCCGCTAATTTACTTACATCAAAGTAAACATTACCTCCGGCTTCATAAGCATAACCATCCTCTAGTAACTTGGATATTATTTTAATATATTCATCAATATTATCAGTAGCAGGACTTACTACATCTGGTCTACGACAATTTAACATATCAAAATCTTTAAAGAAGGCATCAGTATAAAACTTTGCTATATCCATAACTGATTTATGTTCTTTCTTAGCACTAGCTACCATTTTATCTTCACCGGAGTCAGAGTCACTCTTTAAATGTCCAACATCAGTAATATTCATTACTCTTTTTACATCATAACCTAAATATCTTAAAGTCTTATCTAAAATATCATGACCTATATAATTACGCATATTACCTATATGAGCATAATGATATACTGTTGGACCACATGTATAGAAGCCTACTTTATTACCTTCATATGGTATAAATTCTTCTTTTTGTCTTGTTAATGTGTTATATAATTTCATTTTAATCCTCCTAATTATTATATTTTTATTTATTATATAAAAGAACTTATCTATTATGATAAGTCCTCTTCGTATACTTTATTTATCTTGTTAAGCATAAGGAAATAGACCTATCATTTAATAGATCTTGACAACACATTTTATTAGTAGTAAGTCTATTCATAGTATCTCTTCCTTTCTTACAATATTATTTTATAATAAATTATTTATTTAGTCAATGTTATTTATAGAAAAAGGAAGATTATTTTTCTTCCTTCTTCTTATCATGATTCCATATTATATTTGTTTTTAATACTAATAGTAATGTAAGAATAAATAATATTACATATATTATAATACCATATTTATTAGTTCCTAACATCTTATTACCAACAGCATATAGTATAGATGCTATAGCAAATAAAATATCTACAAAATATATTATTAAAACTGTCTTTCTTTGAGATAATCTTAATTTTAATAACTGATGATGTAAATGATTTTTATCTGGTTCTCCTAGTGGTTTATGATTTATTAATCTTCTTAATATTGCAAATAATGTATCCATAATAGGTATTGCAAGTAATAACATTGGTACTATAAATGATGTTAATGTTATATTTTTAAAGCCTAATAAGGCTATTACTGCAATTATATAACCTAAGAACATACTACCAGAATCACCCATAAATATTTTAGCAGGGTTAAAGTTGTGAACTAAGAATCCTAATGTACTTCCTAACATTATGAATGTTAAAATTATATCTAAACCATTAGAATTATTAAGTAACATGGCAATAACTCCTATTGTTAGAAAATAAATACTTGCTATTCCTGATGATAATCCATCTAATCCATCAATTAAATTAATACAATTAATTATAGCTACAATGAATATTATAGTTATTGGATATGCTAATATACCAAAATCTATATATAAACCAAATGCCGATATATCCTGCAATAATATTTCACCATATAATGGTACTATAGAGGCTCCTACTGTTTGAGCAAGTAATTTCCATTTAGCAGGTACTGGTTTTATATCATCAAAAATACCAGTAACTAATATGATAAAACTTCCTATTAGGATAGCATTCATTTGAACTGAATGAACACCAAATAGCATATATCCTAGTAAAAAGCCAGCATATATACCAAGTCCTCCTAATCTAGGAATAGGAACTTTATGTACCTTTCTAGCATTTGGTATATCCATTGCTCCAATAAATTCTGCCATTTTCTTTACTACTGGTATAAATAGTGCAACAAAAGCAAATGTTACTAATACCATTAATAATACATTTTTTATTTCCATAATTAATACAACTCCTCAAATAACTAATACATTTATATTATATAACATATTTTGTTTTTTATCAATTGCAATTATATAATAAACATATTTTGCTTACTTTGCTTACTTATTCATGTTATTTTTTAAAATTTCTACTATAATAATAATTAACATAATTATATTCTTTTACTAAATCTTTATATTTACTTTGCTCTTTTTTTATGAACTCGCCATCTTCTTTGTAGTAATATTCACTGATTACATCAATTTTAGCTTTTAAATCACTCATATAATTGAGATATTCACTTCCTGATAAGTTGCAGTAATCAAATAATTCATTCATTAGGAATATTGGTGTGAAGTTTAATATAAATAGTTTTAATTCAAAATATGAATTATACATTGTTATGTCTAATGACTTATTTGTGTAGCAAAAACTAATAATTGTTAATAATAATGATATTAAAATTATTATAAGACTATTTATTGCTTTTTTATTTAATTGTTTTCGTTTATTAATAAAATGTATTAAATTATTATTAACAATGAATATCTCTTTACTTTTAATATTCAAAAGGTGGTATCTATTTCTGATATAAAGCCTTTGGGCAGTATTTATTTTTGAAACTTCTTCTTTGTATTTTTCTATGTTAACATTATAATTCTCGTCCAATTCGTAGCCAATTATTTTAGAAGTTAAATTTTTTTGAAAAAATATTATTGGTATTTTGTCAATTATTATATCGATTTTATTTTCATATAAAATACTATATCTATATTTATTTTTTCTTTTATAAAACTGTTCTAGCTCTTCTTCTAGGTTTTTAATTTCTTTTAGATACTTAAACTTATTTCTTGTATATATGTCACCTTTATTTTTAAAAATAATTGATAATATTATATTGTATAAATTAATAAATATATATTTTATTAATTCGATATTTTTCTTTAAACAATATATGTAAAAGTCCCTATTTATACTACCTTTATAAATTACTTTGTTAAACTCATAGATATTCATTTTGCCACCTATATGTTATTTAATTTTTTATTGCAAAGTTATAAGCATCCTTTACCATGTCTTCGATTCCATAGATACTTTTCCATCCTAATTTTTCTTTTGCATAACTAGTATCTGCATAACATGATGCAACATCACCTTTTCTTCTTGATACTATTTTATAAGGTACTGTTACCTTATTCACTTTTTCGAATGCATTTATTATTTCTAAAACACTATAGCCTTGACCCGTTCCTATATTAAAGACGTCGATTCCTTCATTTTTAAGGGTCCATTCTATTGCTTTTATGTGGGCTTTAGCTAAGTCTACTACATGAATGTAATCTCTTACTCCTGTTCCATCTGGAGTATCATAATCATCTCCATATACTGATAATTCCTTTAATTCTCCTGTAGCTACCTTCACTATATATGGTATCAAATTATTTGGAATGTCATTAGGATTCTCTCCTATTAATCCTGATGGATGAGCCCCTATTGGATTAAAATACCTAAGAAGTGCTATATTCCAACTGTTATCGGATATATATAAATCATTTAATATCCTTTCATTAATAATTTTACTTTCTCCATACGGATTAGTAGCGTGTTTTATTTCAAGGCTTTCAATTACTGGCAATATTTCTGGATTTCCATATACTGTTGCACTAGATGAAAATACAATATTTTTAACGTTATGTTTAGCCATTATTTCGCATAATGACAATGTACTTACTATATTATTTCTATAATACATAAGTGGTTTTTCTACTGATTCTCCTACTGCTTTATATCCTGCAAAATGTATAACCGCGTTTATCTTGTGAGCATTAAATATTTCTTCTAATATGTTCTTGTCACATACATCACCTTTATAAAAAGCAAAGTCTTTTCCAGTTATTTTTTTTATTTTATCTACTACTTCTGTTTTTGAATTATATAAATTATCTATAACTACTACTTCATATCCGGAATTTAGTAGTTCTACTACGGTATGACTACCTATATAGCCTATACCTCCCGTTACTAATATTTTCATTTTTCCTCCTCATGATATTTATTTATAATGGCATCTACTATATATTTGCTAGCGTATCCATCACCATACGGATTTGATGCTCTACTCATTTTTTCATATTCTTCTTTTACATCTAATAATTTTTTTGTTTCTTCATATATTACTTCTTCATTTGTTCCTACTAACTTTAAGGTACCGGCTGCTATTCCTTCTGGTCTTTCAGTAGTATCTCTTAATACTAGTACTGGCTTTCCAAGTGAAGGGGCTTCCTCTTGAATTCCACCGGAATCAGTAAGAATGATGTAACTTTTATTCTGAAAATTATGAAAATCTATTACCTCTAATGGCTCTATTAATTTAACCCTATCTATTCCTCCAAAGACTTCATTTGCTACTTCTCTTACTTTAGGATTTAAATGTATCGGATATACAACTTTAACATCAGGATATTCTTCAACAATTCTTTTTATTGCTCTAAATATATGTCTCATTGGTTCTCCCAAATTCTCTCTTCGATGAGCTGTTAACAATATTAATTTATCATTACCTACCCAATCAAAAATTTCATTATTATAATTTTCTTTAACTGTTGTCTTCATAGCATCAATCGCAGTATTACCAGTTACATATATTTTACTTTCATCTATATTTTCTTCTAATAAATTATGTTTACTCACTTCCGTTGGAGCAAAATACATATCAGTCATTCTGTCTACCATTTGTCTATTCATTTCTTCAGGAAATGGTGAATACTTATTCCATGTTCTAAGTCCTGCTTCTACATGACCAATATCAACTTGATTATAAAAAGCTGCTAGAGCACCTGCAAAGGTTGTTGTTGTATCACCATGAACTAATATAATATTAGGCTTTTCTTTCTTTATTACTTCTTCAAGTCCTAATAATACTCTAGATGTTATTTCTGATAATGTTTGTCCTTGTTTCATAATATTTAAATCATAATCTGGCTTAATATCAAATACAGTTAAAACTTGATCTAACATTTCTCTATGTTGTGCTGTTACGCATACCACACTTTCAATTTCTTTTCTTCCTTCTAATTCTTTTACCAGTGGAGCCATCTTTATAGCCTCTGGTCTTGTTCCAAATATTGTCATTACTTTAATCATTTTATATTCCTCCCTTATTAAATAATTACATATATTCTAGGCACTCAATAACCTTCATTGTGAATTTTATCGATCCTTTTTATTTAGATGATTAACATCATATAAAGCTTTTTTACATATATACTTATGTTTTACTATGCAATAAATTATAAATACAGCAATCAAAAATATTAAAAACTATATAAAATTAAAAATTATATTTACTACTCCTTTAATATCATAGTTTTTGTTCTTTAGAAGGTATTATTAATGGCATCACTAGCAGAAATGGCATACATGTAAATAATCCATATACATACCTCAACTCACAAAAAACTGGGGTTGCGGCCATCATTGATAACCAAAGTCCAAAAAGTGGCACATAACATAATAGATATTTTTTATTTTCTAAATACATAGTTATTGTAAACGAAATTAATAATATAATAAATTGAGTTCCTAAACTCCATATAAAATTCGACAAAGGAATTTTTCTAGATACTGTTTTATCAATAAGCCTATTATACCATTGTGATGTTAAAGGAGAAGAATATACATTCTCGCCTTCAAAAATACTGCTGGTTTCACCTCCGGTTGAATTATATATTACATCAGGATACCAATAACCAAGAGTTTGGGAAAGATATGCTTCAATATATATATTAGGATATTTAACAAATAAATTTAAATATGTTTTTAAAAAACTTCCTTTATTATCCGACAATACATCATTTCTGGTTTCCCTTTTAATTGGGTCACTTATGTATGGCTTATATTCAATAGCCACTTCATCGTAATCTTTAAATAAATTTTTGAGATAATCTTCATCTTCAGCATTGATATCTTTATTTGAGGCAACAACCCTTGCAATCTGCTGAAGAGGTATTGAAAAGGCTTCAACTGTAGTCGATTTTTCAACATTAAAATAATTAAAAACAGGACCTTTTACTATAAAATAAAAACAAGCGATTGCTATAGTTAGTATACTCATTTTGATTCTTTTATCTTTCATAATGATAATTATAAAAGGAATACAAAACAAATAAACATATATACCATTATTTCTAAAAAATAGCATTATTAACGCACCAATTATAAATAATATAATATAAGAAGGCTTAATTTTATCTTTGCAAGAAACAAATTCATATAAACAAATTAACATTATAACAAAGGATCCACCAAACATTATATCTCTCCATAATGTTACACTATAATATGTATGCAAAGGACTTAAAGCAAAAAAGATGGTTAATAATATGCAAACATTTTTGTTTAAACCTTTATTATAAAAATATTTAATAGCAGTAGCAAATATTGTTGACATGCAAAGCATTTGTATAATCATCGAAAATGCTACAGCGGCATTTAAACTATTAAATAATAATTTACCTAAATGAAAGAATATTCCAAAGAACCAGGTATGACCAAAAGTATGAAAATCACTCATAATAAAATTATTGGCATAGTGAATTACGTAATATGAATCTGGAGTCATAATTGCAGGATAAAATCTAATAAAATATAATAAGTCTCCTGCAAAAATAACAGCAATTATAATTAAGAAGGTTTTTAATTTCATTTTTTCATGATTTTCTACCAAATTAACTTTTTTACTCTTTTTAAATATAAACCCAAGCAATTTATAAAATATAATAAGTAAGCCACTAAAACAACCTATTGCATAAATAATGTTTTTGGTAGTAAATATCAAAGTAACCTCATTCGTATATAATCCTACTATACTTCCCACCGATAACATAGCAGATATAATAATAGCTAATACAAAAGAATATTTTTTTTGCCTTTTATTTAATTTTAAATCATAGTTATAGTAGATATAAAATAATATAATAGGAACTAAAGATATTAGAAAATTATATGAGTAAGAATTATAAATAGCTTTAGTATAAATTAAAATACCTATAAACGATAATAACGCCTCGATAAGACATTTAATAATTTTTTTCATCACTTTCTCCCCCATGTCATAATGCATACTCCAAATATTACGATAAATATTCCTATTTCCTGCATTGGTGTTATTTTCTCTTTTAGTACCAAACAAGAGCCTACTACTACTAATGTATTTACTATAGCAACAGAAAGAGGCATAGCAATAGTTAAATTCATTTTACTAACTATAAGCATCCATAAAATAAAACTAAAACCATAGCACAATAATCCTAATATCATTTTTATAGAGTAATTAATTGACAAGCCAAATATATTCAGTGTCAAATTATTGTTTGTACTGCCTAATTTAAATAATATTAATCCAGATGATGCAAGAAGCACATAACAAGTAAACATAATTATCAATTGCATATTAATCCTTCTTTCCATTTTTCTCAACACTTTCTTTTAACAACGATACCTCTTGAATTAATGTTTTAATCTTCTCGTTTTGAATTGATATACTTGTTGTAATTATAAATGAAACATAAAACAAGAAGAAAAATCCAAGTAAAAATATCATATTTGATGCTTCTTCAAATCCAGCAATATTCGATAATTTAAATACTATACCAGGAAATATCACTATAATACCCATAAGAATTATCAAAAAGAGCCAAAAACTAGCATATTTTATAGTCATTTTTTTTCTTTTCACTCTATTAATAATTAAAATTAATTGCAAGATTAGCAATAATATTAAAGATAATTTTAGATTTATATTCATTTTTTTCCTCCTACACTGACGCTAGCAATTATAATAGATAAACAAACACTAAACATATAGTATACACTTTTAAGAGGTTTAATAGATGAATTTCCAAACTCTCTTTCGTGCATTTTTACTGGTATTTCTTTTACTTTTAAGCCTTTTTTTATGAGTTCAGTTGTTGATTCTGGTTCAGGATATTCCGTCGGATAATGGTTAGCAAATAATTCTATTACTTTTTTATCTGCCGCTCTAAATCCGCTAGTGGGATCAAATATTCTTTTACCAGTACAAATTTTTATTAGTATAGATAATATTTTTATACCAATTCTTCTGGTACTGCTAGATTTAAATTCACTCAAATTGCTAACAAATCTTGAACCAATGACAAAATTAGTGCCACTAGTAATTTCTTTAACTAATGAATCTATGTAGTTTTCGTCGTGTTGTCCATCACCATCAAATTGTATAGCAACGTCATAGTTATTTTTTAACGCATATTTATATCCTGTTTGCACTGCACCACCAATTCCAAGATTATGTATTAGATTAATGGTATTATAATTGTTTTTTGCACAAATTTGTTTGGTATCATCAGTACTACCATCATTAATAATAATATAATCAATTTTATTAATAGATTCATCATTATATTTAATAATTTTTCTAATTGTATTTTCAATATTTTGCTCTTCATTATAAGCAGGAATTATCATTAATACTTTCACAGTATATACACCTCCATTACTATCTGTATTTTTTTACTTTAAACAAAAACTTAACATTGCTATCATAAAATCTTTTTAATCTTTTAGGTTCTTTCAATATTCTATATAACCATTCTAAATTTAATTTTATAAATATTTTGGGTGCTCTTTTTTTGTGTCCACTTATTACATCAAAAGAACCACCAACACCAACAAAAATTCCTTTATCAAATTCATTTAAATGTTTATATATTAATTTTTCTTGAAGTGGTATGCCTAAAGCTACTAAAATTATATCTGGTTTTGTTTTAGCTATTTTATCAAATACTTTATCTTTATCTTTTTCGTATCCATTAGTAGCACCTGCTAAAACTAAATTTGGATATTTTTCTTTTAAAACTTTATTCATAGAGTCTATTACTTCTTGCTTAGAGCCAAACAGATAAATTGACTTTTTTTCTTTATTTCCTAATTCTAATAACTTATTAGCTATATCTATTCCTGCTATTCTTTCAGTAACATTATAATTTATCATTCTAGCTGCTTTTACAATTCCTATTCCATCTGGTACTAATGTAGTATTTTTGTCAAGAAGTAACTCTTTCATTTCATCATCGTTTTCACTTATCATAAATGTTTCTGGATTGGCAGTAACAATAAACATCTTTTTATTTTCTTTTAAATTTTTAGCCAACATCTTATAAAAAGATTCTTCACTCTTACTATATAACTTGTCAAATAATTTTCTCATACCTTATACCTCCATATCTCTAATACAATTATAGCAAAAAAATACCCAAAAAAAAAGAGGTTTACCCTCCTTTTATCACTTTATTTGATTAAAATAATTAGTTAATCCTTCTATTGTAGTAATATCTGCTATGATAAACCTTCTTAATCTAAATTTATCACTACCTACATGAACTAAATTATCACTATGAGTACTCTCACCAATAAATGCCATAGTAAACCCAGCTTCTTTCAACATTTTAATACTATAATCATTATATTCATAAAAAGGATAGCAGAAATATGTAGTATTATTTAGTTTTTCTCTTGATTTTTTTAAATCTTCTTGAATAATTTTTTCATCTAAACATTGAATACCACCACCTTGACCAGTTGGACAATCTCCAGTTTCATGCATATGATCACTATGTGAATGTAATTCAATATATTCGGTTTTATAATAGTCTTTTGGATCAAACCATGAGGTTACTAAAAATATAGTGGCATACATTTTATATTCTGTCAAAAGATCAATTCCATCTTTTGTTTTACCACCGTCATCAATAGTAATAAGTACACTTTTAGGAAGCTGTATTTTACCATCAACATACATTTCTACTTCCTTCATTTTTAATGTTAACATATTCATTTTCTTAATAAGTTCAAGTTGACTTTTAAATTGCTTTTTAGAATGGCAAATACTAGAACTACACTCTTTTCTAGCATTTGTATCATTTTCATCATAGAACGCATGATAATTAAGTACTGCAACACCACTAGAATTATTTTCATCAGTGTTATGATTATCTATTAATTCCTTAACATTATCCTTATTAATATAAAGTAATCTATTATTAAACTCAACACCATATCTATCAGTATCTTTTATAATTATAGGAAGAGAATACTCTTTCTTTAAGGAATAGATTAAATTACCACTTTCATCATAGAAATTAGCGATATCACTAGTAACGACATTTTGATTAAATGGTATATATTCTTTATATCTTTGATCAACATCAGTTAACTTATTTATTATATCAACATCTGTATACTTTACATAATATCCATCTATATCATTTATACTAAAATATTTTGTATCCTCATTTATATCTATATTATTTAATGTAAGTTCAACATCTTTTCCTACTTTACCAACTTCTTCATTTTTGTCATTATAAAGAATAGCATCTTTATTAGTCTTTACAAACTCATTATAATGTTTTTTTATTTCTTTACTATTATCTAAAAGTGGCATAGTAGAATTTTTATCTTTTACATTTAATACTATAAACACAATCATTACAATCAAAAATAATATTAAGCAAAATATAATCATATTATTTTTGCGTTTGCACTTTTTTTCACTCTTCATAAGATAATCATAACTCCTTTTTATTTATTTCAATATTTTCAACCATTTTTCTGTTATTTTTTCTTTTGAAAATTCGTAAGCTGTATTCTTTGCTTCTTTTCCCAATTTAGTTCTTAACTTCTCATCTTTAATAACTTGTTCTATTTTATTTATATACTCTTTTTCATTACGATTGTTTATTATATAACCATTTTTATTATTTTTTATTATATCATCTGTCCCACTATCAGTATGATAAGCTATGCATGGCACACCATAACTCATAGCTTCTAGTAATACCATTGGTAATCCCTCAGATATAGAAGCCATCAAGAATAAACTTGATTCTAACATATATTTTTCAATTTCTTCTTTATTTTTATAACCAGTTAATATTACTCTATCTTCAAGTTTTGACTCTTCTATTAATTTATTAAGATTATTATATTCTTTACCATCACCTATTATATATAATTTCCAATCATTTTCTTTTAATTTTGAAAATGCTTTAATTATATCATCATTTCTTTTTCCTTCATCTAATCTACTAACAGTAATAATATTTTTATCTTTTAATTTACTTTCTTTATTTGGTATTTCATATAGCATATTAGGCATTAATATCACTTTAGTATGATCATTATTTCCTTTTAAGAAATCTTTATAATCTTTTTCTAATGTCTTAGTTAAAGCAAATAAATAATCAATATTATTATACTTATGTTTTATTACATTTATATATTTATTATTATTGTTATGATAATGATGTTCCTGGGCAATTTTTACACTATAATTATTTCCATATCTGCTAAGTAGTACACTAAATTCCCATCTAGTAGATATAATATATTTGGCATCACAATTAATTATGTACTTAATAACTTTAATTTTCTTTTTAATTAATATATCTGAAGCTTTTATTCCCTCTTTTAATGTTTTAATGAACTTACGTTTATGTATGGCATTTGTAAATTCTTCTTTATTAGGTGCACCATCATATAAATATTTAATTTTAACTTTATCATTAAGTTTACTAGCTTGATTTTTATCTAATTTATAGAATGACATAATTTCAATATCATATTTATCACATAAACTATTGGCTGTATTAATGGTTGAACTTTCTATTCCACCATAACCTAAATGAAGAAGTAGGAAAGATATTTTATTATTACTTGTTTTACCATTCTTAATCTCATCATATAATCCTGCTAATGATAATGCAAGAACTGTTGATGGAAGAATAATTCCAAAAACATGACCTGCAAATAAAGATATTAATGTCATAAAACTTGCGGTTAACGCTAAAGATGTCCCAAAGATTGTTAGTTTCCTTCTGATATTTAATAAAATTATAAGTAAAGAATATAACAATATAAATACATAAGGAAGTAAAAATAATATTGTACCAATATATCCAAACCAAATATTTTGACCTACAAAATCAACCTCTAAATAAGGAAATTCAGATGAATATCCTATACCAAGCCATCTATCTTTTTTATCATTATGTTTTTCTATATAATTCATATATATTTTTTCTTTAAATTTTCTATAATTTGTAAGCTCAGACACTGGTTCCTTAACGGTATTAAACCAAAAATCAAAATTTTCTCTTATAGGGTAAAATTTTATATATGATTCAGGTATTTCAAATTTTTTAGGACAATCATTCATGTATTCAATTAGATAATCCTTTTCATAACTTTCAATTTTATTTTTTTTCATTAATGTTTGTAATGATATATTATACTCTTTTTCAAGTTCAATTGCTCTATCATTTAAACAAGATTTTGAAACACTATTATCAATAAACTGATTAATATCATCATTTTTTAAATTGTCAACATATCCATCCAATTTGTATTTAATTGGTGAATAAGAAAATATAAACATTATAATTGCCAGATATATAAGAAAGATAAAACTCTTTTTAGTTAAAGTTTTTTCCTTGTTAACTATATATCTTATTAAACTATACACATATATCGCAGCAATGGATAGAATTATTGCAAAAAAAGCAGTTTTAGTGGATAACATAATTGCCGCTAAAATTTTAATAAAATAAGATAAATAATAACTAATTTTATCTTTATATAACGTATAAAATGAAGAAACAAATAACAATCCACCAAGAATAGCTGATACTTGGTTAGTAGAATAAAATAATCCTCTAGAGGTATATAAGTCTACACTATTAACATCAAAATTAGTGAACCAAGAAAAGATACTTCCTTTAATTCTAACTATACCTTCATAACTTGAAGAATACGCTACAAGTGCAATACCGCAAACGTTTGTTACAACAATAATTAAACTAAAAATAAAACTAATTTTTGATAGAACATCTACAATATCTTTAGATTTTAATTGAGAACGCATATACACAAATAATATAATTAAAGGTAATACATAGGCCCTAAAAATATAATAAACTTCTTTAAATATTGACATATTGTAATTTATATATTTTACATCAACTAATGACATGATATAATTGCAATGAATAAATATATACAACAAGTATAATAATATTAAAGCAATAAATTTCCATGTAAAAATTTTTTTATTTTCTCTTGTATACTTATAAAATAACATTGCAAAAAGAAAAAACGTAAATAAGAAATTAAAAATTTCAACAAAAGAAATACCAAACAACTCAAATTTATTTCCAACCAAGGCTCTATAAATATCAAAAAAAGGAAGGATAAAAATAGAGTATAATATTATTTTATTATAATTTTTATAAATTTTATCAAGCATACTATACTACTCCTTTCACTGCAAATAATAATTTTATTAGATTATATTTTTTTCTATTTATTAATTTGTATATTATTTTTCTGTTTCTAGATAACGTTTCTATATATTTATTATTTCTAAAATTAGAAAAATTATTATTCATATAATTCATTAATTTATCTATTACTTCCATTTTAGTTTTTTTGTCAGCTTTAGCATTAATAACCCTTACTATAGTTGATATATATATATGATCGATTGCTAAAAATTCTATTATGTCATAATATTTCTTATAATTTTTATCTTTTACTATTTCATTAAAGGCATCCAATATTTCTAAATTTCTTACAACATTGGAGTTATTCATAGTGGAACCTTCTCTTAATAAATAATTATATAGTGGTTCATTAACATATCCTATTTTTTTTGCACTACATATTGCTTTTATAGAAAAATCAAAATCTTCATACCAAACTTTACTTCTAAATTCTAATTTTTCCACTATACTCTTTTTATATATCTTATTCCATACAGCTTTTTTCCCAAGAAGAGCATTAATTTTATTATCTTCATATTTTATAAACTCTAAATCTACCTTTTTATTTTTATAATCTTCACTAACATTATAATTACCACATATGGCAATATCTAAATTATCATTTATTGCTTTATTATATAATTTTTCATACATATCTAGTTCAACATAATCATCAGAATCAACATATCCAATATATTCACCAGTAGCTTGTTTCAAGCCATAGTTTCTAGCAGAACCTTGTCCACCATTTTCCTTAATAAAAGATTTAACTTTATCAGGATATTTTTTTACGTATTCATCTATTATCTTTTGACTATTATCTTTTGTACCATCATTGACGACAATTATTTCTATATCATTCAACTTTTGATTTACCAAACTATTCAAACATTTTGAAATGTATTTTTCTACTCCGTATACCGGTACTATAACACTAACTTTATATTTATTCATCATCGTTCGCACCAACCAATTCATCAATTAAATTATCTATTTTCTGAATCTGCTTTTCTATTGAAAATGTTTCTACATATTTTTTACCATGTTCGCTAAATTTTTTATATTCATCTTTATTATCTATCAAAAATTTAATATCATCTACATAATCCGCAATATTATCCGCTATAAGTCCGCATTTTTGATTATCAGAAATTTCTATAACGCCACCAACATTAGTGGTAACAAATGGTTTGCCAAGAGTAATTGCTTCTACAAAAATAGTAGGAAAGCCCTCACTTTTTGAACATCCCAAAACAATATCACTATTATTTATATATGGGTATGGATTTGTTTTATATCCCAGTATTTCTACTTTATTTTCAAGTCCAAATTCTCTGATTTTTTCATCAATTTTGCTATCCAATTCTCCCTTGCCAATAAAGTTTAATTTAAAGTCAATATTATCATCATTTAGCATTTTAGCTACTTCAACAGCGAAAATAGGATTCTTATTTTCGTCAAATCTATTTATAAATAATAAAGTAGGAACTTTTGATTTTGATAATTTAATTTCTCCTGCCTTTTGTATAATTTCTTTAGTGTTAAATCCATTATTTATTAAAACTAATTTATCAGAATATTCTGGATAAACATCGGTTAAAGAATTATATGTATTATTTGATATTGCCACGATTTTATCAGTGTATCTAAAACTTTTTTTCTGTAATAAATAATTTATTTTATTTTTATTTAAATCATAGATATCACCGTGAATCCAAGAAATGGTTTTAGTTTTTTTGCCAAGAAGAAATGTTGGAATCAAATAATTAAAAGATATTTCAACATCATAATTTTTTCTTATATATTTTTTTCTCAATATATCAGGAAATGTTTCAAGTATGATTTTATATAAAATCTTTTTAATTTTGGTATCATTTTGAGCATTAATGATAGGCGGTAATACAGTTATTCCATCATTGACATATTCTTGTTTGATGTTTGCATTCCAATATTCAATTATATCTATTTTATACTTACTTGAATCAAGATTATTAACTATATTAGCTAGTATTTTTTCGGCACCACCGCCATAACTAAACGACCAAATTATAAATAATAATTTCTTTTTATTATTGGAATTAAAATTAGATTCTTCATATGGTAAATTCAAATCAAGAAAATAAGGCGTATGTTCTTTGGCTTTTATCTGTTCCTTAGATGGTATCTCCATATAGTTACCGTAAAATTTTTTTAAATATTCATCTGTTTTTTCCGGAACAGGTAATTTGGTATCTTCAAAATCAATATATCTAGGTTTTCCATATACACTTTTCTTTGCTTTGTTTTGTTCAAAACTATCTCCGTCAGCAATTGAAACCCAATATTCACTGCTATTGCAATCATATTTAAAACATCTTTTGGTTGTATATTTAAGTATTCTTTTTCTGCCAAAGATTTTCAAAATAATATTAAATATACCTCTAAGCACTTTATTATTAATAATATTTTTATTAGCAGATAACATAAAAGCCCTATTTATTTTTAAAATTTCTTCCTTAAATTTATTATCTGGACAACCTACTAAAGGAAAAACATCAACATATACAGAACGAACTATATCGATATCTTTATTACCCTCTTCAACTAAGGTAGTAGTTATATCTCTTATTTTAGAAAAAGATAAATAATAATCTTTTTCTTTATCTGGCGTTTGTACATAATATTTGTTTTTATCTAATTCTTTTTCACATATATTTAAAAATTTAACATAGTTATCATATGTCATGCCTATATCGAAATCATCGTCCCAAGGAATAAAGCCCTTATGTCTTATAGCGCCAAGTGCCGAACCATATAAAATATAATATTCTATATTATTCTTTCTACACACCTCATCTATATCTTTAACAATGTCTAATATTTTCAACTGTAATTTTCTTTTATAATCTTTTTCTAACTTCATTTTTGCACCTACTCAAATTCTACCGTTTCTTTAACATCATTATTTATTTCATATGGAAAATCATATAAATACTTTTTCAATTCTTTTTCGATTATCTTACTTTCTTCTTGATATTCTTTCTTTCTAAATAATTGTGTATTTTTTATTGATATATCAGGATTAAATCTTGATTTCTTATTTATGTGATCTTTACTGGTAAAGCCTAAAAATTTTGTTATTCTCTTTATTTCATCATCATAATTATATATTAAATCTTCAAATCTAATTCTTAATACTTTATTGGAATTACATTCTTTTTCACTTTCTCTCATTTCCTTATAAAAAGAACAAAATTCATTTACATCAAGTGGAAAAGGAACACAAATTTGTTTTTTTTGCCAAATATATTTATTTATTATAAATACATCTCTAGGATCTCTTTCCACTACTATAGCTTTTAATCTGTCATCAAAATAATTATCTACTCTAAATAAATTAAATGGTAATAAAAATTGATCTAATATTATATTATCTTTCCCTTTTGATACTACATCTATTATGTCATAAATATATTTATGAGACTCCTCATAAAACTTTTCAGGGGTTATATATGATATTCTCATGCCATCAGAATACTTTAAGACCTTATTAAATTTGACTTTATTACCTGTCAATATTTTAATTGGTTTTCTTATCAATAATTTTAAAAGCATTTTAATATTTACCTCTTCATGCATATACCAATATCCAGGAAAATTAAATTCTTGAATATGATTTATATATTCTTCTGTCATTTTCATGAAATTCGGGCTAATTATTTTTTGATAATTCCCTACCCACCAAAATTTTTTGTTATATAATTTATTCATCTGTGTTTCAAAACTGCGTATTGCTTCATCACTTCTAATAGCATTATTGCCAATTAGCAATTTATCTTCCAAATCAAATAAACCATTTGGACAATGTAGAATTACATATTCATAACTCTTATACTCGTTTTGACAATCTCTAAATTCAGAAACTAAATCTGTAATAGCGGAAGACCCACTACCCATATACCCCATTGGTACTATAATTCTTTTCATTTTACTTTCCACCTACTTTCAATTTACTTTTAAACTTATCTAAAATGAATAATAAGTTATTATCTTTCTTTATGTATAAAATGATAAAATACATTAAAGAGCATAGCATAACAATAACAATTATATTTATATAAAAATTAAGATTTAAACTTCTAATTATAAGAGAAATCGGAATAAATAACAAACTTAGTAATATATAAGTCATATTTTTCTTATTAAATATTCTAACGTCAATATTCATCTTTTTTCTAGCGTATGTATAATGAATAATAAATATTGTTAATTCTACTAATCCAGTGGTAGCAAGTGCTGTTAATGGACTAAATATTTTAAATAATATCAACAAATAATTAATAATTAAATTGCTTATTCCACATATAAGTGATACTTTTAGTATTCTATCTTCTCTATCATTAGGATACATTACTAAATTATTCATTACAGATTCAAGTGAGATAAATATTCTAGTAATACAAGCAATCATAAGTGGAACTATAGCCATCAAATATTTTTTTCCAGCATAAAGTATTATAGCCTCTTTTGATAAAACAAATACCCCTAAACACATTGGTACAATTATAAAAATCAATGACGATATAGAATTATTTAATTTTTCTTCGTATGTATCTTTACCTTCATTCTTTAATAAATATGATAATCTAGGAATAGATACATTTATAATGGAATAAGGAATAGCAGATAATGTGCTAACTAAATAATAAGCTGTATAATATACAGTTACAGAAACATCATTTACATATTTTCCAAGCATTACCCTATCTAACTGACTATATAATAGATCAGCATTGGTTATAATCAAAACTGCAATTAAAGGTTTTACATATTTCTTTATTTGCATTTTAGAGAAATCAAAAGGAATTCTATGTTTAGCATAAATGAAACTAATAATGTTATTTAAAAAATTAGTTAATGATACTACTACGGCATATATTACAATATCATCAGGATTACGAACTGCTAATAATATTGCTAAAAAGTAAATAATTTTGACTATAATTGATTTTATAGTTATAAATTTATAATTTTCTAGAGCTTCATTTACAAATTCAACATAAAAAACGTTTGAAATTATCTGTATAGACATCACTAAATATAATACTCTAGCTAATCCTACAGAAGTGATTAAACTAAATATCAAATAAATAATTAAAACAAGCATATTCGACAAAAATGATATAACAAATAAATTAGTGAATAATTTTGATACCTTTTCTTTATCATTTCTTATTTTGCTTATTTCCCTAACACCCAGTGTATAAACGCCAAAACCTGCAAATGCTAAAAACATTTGAAAGTCTGCAAAAACTCTATTATATAATCCATACAAATCAACATCCAAAAGTCTCATAATATATGGTCCAATTATTAATGGTACTACTATATTGACCATACTTAACATTGATTTATATATTGTATTTTTAAATAATGTGTTTTTCTTTTCCATCTTATCACTCCATGTACTAACAATATTTTACCATAATTTTCTTATTTTATAAAGAATTATCATATTCTTATTTTTTTATTATGTGCTTATTTATCATTTTATGTATAGTATTTTAATTACTAATAAACTTATTGACAGAATAAAATTAATGTTGCGGTTTTAAAATAATTATAATATAACTATTCTACTCATAACCAAACAATATTTCTTGTTTAACACCTTATTGTTTTTATCAAGTAACCAGTAGTTATCATAAATACTGGCGTATATAAAAAATAAAGTTCTAGAAACATTGCTATATATATTATTTTCTAATATAGTTTTATCAATAAATATCATATCAGAAAGAATGAATATATATCATCGAAAACACTACAATGTATTTTATTATATTTATATTCTTATAGTAACCTGTCCTCTACCATCATAGATAATTATACTATATTTTAATAGTGTTTTCAAGGCAATATAAAAGAATATTACTTTTTATTGTAATATTCTTTTATACTTTGAATAAAATAGTCATTTTCTTCACTTGATTTTATTGCTATTCTAATATACTCCTTATCGTCAAAACCATTCTTACCATTTAATACTTTGATTAAGAGTTTATTATTATCCAATAAATATTCAGCTAGTTCAATAGCATTACCGTTATTTAGTTTAATCATAAAGTAATTAGCCTCCGAATTATAAACTTCTATTTCTTTAATCTCCATTAACTCGTTATAAAATCTATCTCTTTCTTCTTTTATTTTATTACATCCTAATACATAATCTTTTTTATATACATTTATTATTTGAAGAAAATATTCTGCAAACGAATTAATATTCCATACTGGCAAATTAGTATTAATTGTTTTAATATTGTCTTTATTTCCAGAAGCTAATACTCCAAGTCTAAGTCCTGGTACGCCATACGATTTGCTAATGCTTTTTATAACAATTAAATTTGGATATTTATTTAATATATCATCCTCTATTAAAGTATAGTTGTTATTAGCAAAATCTATAAAGGATTCATCAAATATTATTTGCTTGTCTTTTTGTTTTGCTAAATCAAGCAATTTAATCACTTCGTCATATTTTAAATGTGAACCAGTTGGATTGTCAGGAGATATTATTATCATGGTATCAACTTCATCTAATTTACTAGCAATTCTATTAAATGATAAACAATAATTGTCTTCTTTACTATTTATATATAATATTTCACTATTAGGGAAACATCTAACATACTCATTGAACGATGGTATTGTAAGGCCTATTTTTTCTCCTACAACATATTTTAGAGTATTAATTAATTCTGCTGCACCATTTCCTATTAAAATATTGTCTTCACTAACATTATTAAACATTCTAGAGGCACATATTTTTTCTATTTTTTGTCCTGAAGGATAATTAAACAAAAGTTCACTATAAAAATATTTCATTTTATCTATCATTTGTTTTGTTGGAAAATAAGGATTAACTAAGTAACAATAGTCTTTTATTCCATTAAATCTCCAATAACCTCCAAACCTTTTATGGAATAGGTCAAGTTTTTCTTTAATTGTTGGAGCGAAGATGGCTTTGACAATATCATAATCTTGACAATCGTCAATTTCATACCAATCTTCACCAGTTAATTGTAAACCATGTAATTTTACTTCCTTTAATCCACTTATTATTTTTAAAACAAGTTCATAATAATCGTTATTTCCATAGGCTTTAATATATGACTCTAAAAAAGGTAAATAAAATCTATTAGAAAAATCCTTACTAAATTTATAAATATTTACTGTTTTATAATAATTATCTACATTTTTGTAATTAAAATCTTTTCTTTCAACAAATGAATTGATAACATTATTTTCATCTATTGTAACAACTGTGCCATCCATCCATTCTTCATATTTTGCTATTAAAGCAGCACTTTCATATTGTGAATTGACTAGTTTTTTTACTACTGATGTGTCATAAATTAAGTCAGATTCTAATAATATAGTGTCATCTTTGGCAAGATAATCTTTTGCTAAATACAATGAATAAATATTATTAGTAGTATCATAAATATCATTGTACACATATTCAATATTTATTTTTTTATCTAATTCCTTTTCTTCAATATATTTTTTTACATTATCGCCTTTATAGCCAAGTACCAAAATAAAATTCTTTATATTGGCTTCTAATAGAGCATCTATTGCTCTTTCTAATAAAGTTTTTCCATGTACATTAAGCATACATTTAGTATTATTTTTAGTATACTTACCAAGTCTTGAGCCTTTACCTGCTGCTAGCATAATTGCTTGCATAAAATCACTTCCTTCTTATATATCATAGGTTTTGTCTATTGCTTTTAATTCGTTAAATGTATCTATTTCAATTATATCTTCTTTTTTACATTCTCTTAAATATATTTTATAATTATTTTTTCTTACATCAAGCATTACTTGCTCCCAATATTTTTCTTTACCACCAGGAGACATAAATACTTCTTTTATATCTTTTTCTATTTGTTTACCAGTTTCTCTATCATAGTAGGATATTCCACACATTTGATAGCAATTTAATCCACCTAATTTTTCCTTAGTGATTATACCATTTTTAGTTTCTATACACCAGTCGTCAGTTCTATCTACTTTAAATCCTAAAAAATTTGAATGATATTCGTATTTTCTTATTAAATCTTGATTATATAAATATAAATCTGATTCTAATACATATGAATTAGAAAATTTATCTCTTACTAAATATGCTGAAGAAATATTATTTGCTTCATTATATTTTTCGTTATATATAAATTTTATATTAGGATATTTTTTTAGTAATATTTCAAATTGTTCATTTAAATATCCTGTTACAATTATTATTTCTGGTATTTCAGCTTTTACAACGGCATCTAATAATGTTTCTATTATTTTTTTACCATTTACTAATACTAATGGTTTAGGCGTATTTAGAGTAATTGGTACCAATCTAGAACCAAAACCTGCCGCTAAAAAGATAGCTCTTTTTACTTTGTATGGTTCTAAGTCTTTTAATCCTTTTTTTGTTATAGTATTATCTTTATTTATTAATTTTTTTTCTAATAAACTAGTTATAGTTTTGTTTACTGTACCTAAAGAAAGCTTGGTTATCTTAGATATTTCTCTTTGTGGCAACTCTCTTTTTTCTTTTTCTATACAAACTAATATTTCAAATTCATTATATGTCAACTTCATAATCCCTCTTTTTTTCTAGAACTTGTTTGTTCATAATTAGATTATATCATCTTTTTTTGAACATTACAACTATATTGCTATATTTATTAAAAAGAAAGAGTATTTTTTTACTCTTTTACTATAAATCCACACGGTATTGGTCTTGTTTGTTCTAAGTTATCCCAATTAATTGGATGATTTATTATTTTGTTATCTATTACCAAAGCACTTGAATTACCACCATCTAAGTTGGCAGCATTATAAGCATGGTATCTAAGTAGGATATCTACTAAGTCATTCATATCAGCACCTTTACTTTTTAGACTTCTTCCATCTATTACTAAAAATAATACGATACCATCTTTTCTCTGTGCAATAGCTGATCTCGGATGAACACCATAACCGCCATTACCATTTATAAAGGCACTCTTACCATTTACTATTAGGAAAGGGCCAAATTCTACGGCATCTCTTATTCCCATATTAATTGCTTCTTCAGCACTTATTTTACCCAAGTATAATTTATTATCATTGGTAAAACCTATTAGTCCTCCACCTTGCTGACTGTGTCCATTGCTACTTATTATCTTTCCGTTTGAGATAACTGCCCCAATTGCTTGTCCTCCTGTCCCTTGACCACCTTCGTCAGTGAAACCTCCACCATTAATGGCTACTACAGCATTTTCTCTTTTAGCCATATCTACTAAATATTCTCCAGAATAACCTAAGTTTTTACTATAAGTTACTTTTATTTTAGATGGATCATAGATAGCTACTAAATATCCAGAGAATCCTTTTTCATTTATTTCTATTAATTTATAAATATCTTTTTTATTTCTATCTAATATTTCTCTATCATATTCATCTATATAATCTTCTTCTTTACCTATTATTGCACTAATATCAGTATTTCCATCTGGTTCTTTAATACTATGTCTTGCTAATACTTTATTTATATATTCATCACTATAGAAGGTAGTAGCAAAATATTGATGATTCATGGTACTCATAGCGGTAGTTACTAACCAGTCTCTGAAACCATTAAATGGTCCATATAAAAGAAATAATACCACTACTGCTACTACATCACAAATACTTAATATAATGGTAAAAATGTTATCTCTCTTTTTTATCTTATCTGGATCTTTTGTCCTTTCTTTCTTCTTCATAAATACTCCTTACTACTATTACTTATATATTTACTTCTAAATTATCTACTACTCTAGTTATTTCATCATCTTCTATTAAAGGAAGACTTATTCTAGTTAATGTACTATTGGTACTTACATATATACCATCTCTACCTAGACTTTCATCTATATAATTATCTAAGAATTTATTATATTCTCTTCTAGTAGTTAGATAAAAACTTAATTTAGATATATCATCTTTATCAAATAAATAATCTATATCTTCATCTAATACACTATCAGTAGACATTATAATATGAATATTCATAGTGGCTCCGACTTCTAATAAGTAATTAATATCATCTTTTACACTAATATCCATTTTTATTATTTCATATATTTCATCAATAAACAAAATTATTCTACTTCGATCATTATTTTTTACTCTTTCTTCAAAGATATGTCTTATTTCTTTTATTTTATTTATTATTTCTTGTTCATTATTTACTACTTCACATAATTTATCATAAGCATTATAATTTATACTTTGGGAATCTAAAATAATTATTTTAGTTTTATCTTTATTCATTAAGATATTTAGTATTATATTATTAAATAGATTAGTCTTTCCAATACCTGTTACTCCTGTTACTAATAGATTCTTATCTTTTTCTATATTAAAATATATTACTTTATCTTCTTCTGATAATCCTAGTGGTATATTATTATTATCTTTATCTTTAGATTCTTCTAGTAATTCTTTTAATGATAAGGTACTTTTCTTCATATTTTGTACTTTTATTTTTACTTCGTTTTCTTTTTCTTTTTCTATTTCAAATTCATTAGTAGTTACTCCTAAGGCTAAGGCTATTTCTTTTTTTAATTCTAACATATCTTCATAGCTTTTATCATCATTCCATGTTATATGATATATTGTTATATTTCTATATACTTCATATGTTATCTTTGTATTAAATTTAAATGCTTTAAAGGTATGTTTTAAATTATTAACAAATAAATCAGCATTTAAGATATTTCTTTCATTATCAAATATTTTTGTATTTAGTAGTTCTAACATAATTACCTCTTCTTTCTACTTTTTATTAAGATATTACCTGTCATTTCACTTGGTACTTCTAAGCCCATTAGTGTTAATATAGTTGGAGCTATATCTCCTAATTTTCCATCTATTAATTTTAGACTTTTATCGGTTATGATAAATGGTACTACATTAGTGGTATGACTGGTATTAATACTATTATCTTTATTACGCATTACTTCACAGTTACCATGATCTGCTGTTACTATAATGGTATATTCTTCTAATGAGATATTTTCTAATATTTTACCAATACATTCATCTACTGTTTCAACAGCTTTAATAGCGGCTTCATAGTCTCCTGTATGGCCTACCATATCGCCATTAGCAAAGTTTAATATTATTAAGTCTTCATGACTTGTTGTTATTTCTTTTACTAATGAGGCTGTTATCATATGGGCACTCATTTCTGGTTCTAAGTCATAAGTTGCTACTTTTGGACTTGGTACTAATATTCTTTTTTCTCCTTGGTATTCTTTATCTATTCCTCCATCAAAGAAATATGTTACATGAGCATACTTTTCAGTCTCTGCTATTCTAAGTTGGGTTAATCCTTTACTTGCTATATATTCTCCTAAGGTATTTGTTAGTTCTGGTAACTCGAAAGCATATGGACATAATACGGTATCTGCTACATGCATCATTGTTACTACTTTTAAATTTTTTATTTCTTCTTTAGCAAAACTTTTATATTCTTTATTGGTAAAGATACTAGCAAGCTCTTTTAATCTATCTGGTCTATAGTTAAAGAAAATAATTCCATCGTTATCTTTTATTAGACCATTTTTATCAGTAGTTACTGGTACTATGAATTCATCAGTTACTTTGTTTTTTTGACTTTCTTTCCATACTTTCTTGGCTTCTTTAACTGAAGTTCCTACTACCATAGCATTATAGGCTTTTTCTACTCTATCAAAGTTAGTATCTCTATCCATACCATAGTATCTTCCTCCTAATGAGGCTATCTTTCCTACGCCTAATTTTTTCATATATTTTTCTAAGGCTTCTATATACTTTATTCCACTGGTAGGACTTACATCTCTACCATCTGTAAAGATGTGAACATATACTTTTTTTAATCCTTCTTTTTTGGATAATTCTAATAAACTAAATAAATGATTGATATGTGAATGTACTCCTCCATCTGATAAAAGTCCTACTAAATGTAAACTACTATTTTCTTCTTTAACATGATTTATTACTTTTAATAATTCTTCATTTTTATAAAAACTTTTATCTTTTATTTTACTATTTATTAGTTCTAATGATTGATATACTAAACGACCTGCTCCTATATTGGTATGGCCTACTTCTGAATTTCCCATTTGTCCTCTTGGTAAACCTACCGGGGTACCTGATGCTTCTAATTGACTATGAGGATATTTATCCCATAATTTATCTAAAACTGGTGTTTTGGCATTATATACGGCATTATATTTTTTATTTTTTGTTAATCCTACACCATCCATAATACATAATAATACTTTCTTCATTTTATCACCCTATTTCCTATATAATTATATATTATTATTTACTAATTGGCAATATTTTAAAAGTATTTTTTGTTAACTAACTATAATTTATTATTTTAATATGTAAAAGAAAAAATACTTTTGTTCAAAGTACTTTATATTTTTATTTGTTGTTTAATATTATCTTTTTTAGTTCGTCAGAACAATAATCACTTATATATTTTAATTTTTCTTTATCGTCTAAAGCATAGCTATATTTTATAAATATTTCTTTTAATTTATGATAATTTCCTTTTATACTTTCGTGGCTAGCTATAATCATATCTTCTTTTGTTACTTCCGTTAAATCTAAATATATTCCATTTATTTTAGCCAATGATTCTATAAATAGTCTTTGGCTTCTTCCATTTCCTTCTCTAAATGGATGTAAAGCATTAATATCTGCAAACAAATCAACTAATTTTTCTATAGTTAATTCATTATCGTAATATACAAAATAGTTTTCTTCTTTTAGTTTGTTAAATATATCTGTGCCAAATGTTTCAATGTATTCACTTAAACAAAATAAATCTTGTTTAGCTATGTTACAATTTCTTATATTGCCAGCCCATCTATATATGTCTTGAAATAAATATTTATGAATTTTTTTTAAATAATCAAAATCAAAGTTACCTTTTAATGGTTTTTCATTTAGTTCATATGTTCTAAAAGATACTAATTCTCTTTCTGCATTAAATAAATCTTTATCGTTTGTAATATTAAGTTTGTTGATTAGAGTATCAGTCCCTTCATAACAATAATTAGCTGTTTTTTCATATGTGTATTTATATTTACTATCCATAGATTCCTCTATACTTTTCAATGACTTTTTTTCTTTCTTTTGTTGTGGTGGTTTTTCCTATTATACAATTATATAATTTTTTCTTTATATCTTTTGTTAATGGCATACCTTCTTGGGCCATAGCACCATCTACTCTTCTTATTTTTTCTTGTATTTCTACTTTTTCTTTATACTTTTTATTATCCATAAACATCACCCTTTTTGTATTTGTTTTTTCTTTATATATTATACCACATTTCTGCTAATATTTCACTGTTTTTGTTCAATTTAATTGCATTTTATAATTATTTTATTCTAGTATGTAAAAGAAAAAATACTTTTGTTCAAAGTACTTTATATTTTTATAATTATTTATGTGTTTTTCCATACTTTTCAATTACTTTTTATCATCCATAAATATCACCATTTTTATTGTATATATATCATATTTTGTGAAAATATGCACATTAAATTGCAAATTACTGTGTATTTTACGCTATTTATTCACATTTTACAACAGTATAATGTTAAAATTTGCTAAAATTGTAGTTTGTTTCACTATTTACAACATAACTCTTATTTTTGAGACGTAGACTCAAAAATACCACGGAAAACTTAAATTTATTTAAGGTTGAAGTGGCAAAAGAAAAGAACTAAATTAATTAGTTCTCTCATAATCACAATTCATACATTTTATCTTATCTTTTTTTTCTGTTAATGTTCCATTACAATTAGGACACTTTTCTTCAATTGGTTTATCCCAACTAGCAAAATCACATTTTGGATAATTTGAACATCCATAAAAGATTTTACCTCTTTTGGTTTTCTTTTCTAATATTTTACCATCACACTTTGGGCAAGATATAATTTCTTTTACTTCTTTTTCTTCTTTATTACTTTTAATATATTTACAAGTTGGATAATTTGAACAAGCAGTAAACTTTCCATACTTACTTTGTTTTATTACTAATGGACTACCACAATTAGGACATAATTCTCCTGTTTCTTCTGGGGCTTTCTTTTCCATATTCTTGAAAGCTACTTCTACTTTTGGTTCAAATTCTTGATAGAAGATACTTAGTAATTTATTCCACTCCATGTTACCCTCTGCTATTTTATCTAAATCATCTTCCATATTCTTAGTATATTCTACATTAATGATATCTTTAAAGAATTCTTGTAATTTATCGGTTGTTTCAATACCTACTTCAGTAGGAATAAATTTTTTATCAATAACTTTTACATAACCTCTTTCTTCAATGGTATCAATTGTTTTAGCATATGTTGATGGACGGCCTATTCCTAATTCTTCCATTTCTTTTATTAGTTTACTTTCGGTATATCTAGCAGGTGGTTTTGTTGTATGTGATGTATATTCTATAGTGTTAGCTACTAATACATTACTTTTATAGTTTGAGAAGTCTGGTAATACTTTATCTTCACTATCTTCATATTTACTATATACTTTTAAGTATCCATCAAAGATTAGGATTTGTCCATTTACTTTGAACTGATAATTATTATTATCTAATATAACAGTAGTTGCTTCTACTTTGGCATCTTTCATTAGGGATGCTAAGGCTCTATAATATATTAGACTATATAATTTATATTCATCATTAGTTAGATATTCTTTTATTTTTTCTGGATTATTATTTATATTAGTGGGTCTTATGGCTTCATGGGCATCTTGAACATTCTCAGTTTTATTACTCTTTTTTACATAACCTACATACTCACTTCCATAATTATCTTTAATATAACCATAGGTTTCTTTAATAAACTCATCAGATAATCTTACGGAGTCGGTTCTCATATAAGATATTAATCCTTCTGCTCCATCTTTTAGATTTATTCCTTCATATAGTTTTTGGGCTATCATCATGGTTTTCTTAGAGGTAAAGCCTAGTTTGGTTGAAGCCTCTTGCTCTAGTGTACTTGTAGTAAAAGGAAATTTGCTTTTCTTAGCTTTTTCTTTTTTATCAATACTTTCTATTTTGAAGGCATTTGATAGTTTACTTAGTATTTCTTTGGCTTCAGATTCTTTTTTGATTTCTATTTTTTTATGATTATATGTATCTAATTTGGCATCGAAGTCATTAAATTTTGCTTCTATCTCAAAGTATTCTTCGGGAATGAAGGCTTCTATTTCTCTTTCACGATCAATGATTAACTTTAGAGCTACTGATTGAACACGGCCTGCTGATTTGCCTCCTGTTTTAGACTGCATTAGTTTACTTAGTCTAAAGCCTATGATACGATCTAGTATTCTTCTTGTTTCTTGAGATTTTACTAGATTATCATCTATTTTTCTAGCTTTATTAAATGAATCTAGAACGGCTTTTTTGGTTATTTCATTGAAGACTATTCGATCATAGTTTTCTTCTTTTAATCCTAATGTATCGTATAGATGCCAACTTATGGCTTCTCCTTCACGATCGGGGTCAGTTGCTAGATATACGAAGTCAGCATCTTTGATATCTTTTTTTAATTCTTTTACTAATTTTGATTTTCCTTTGATTATTTTATAATCTGGTTTAAAATTATTATCTATATCTACTCCAAAGCCATATTTTCCTGATGTTGATAGGTCTCTGATGTGTCCTACGGAAGATACTACTTTGAAATCTTTTCCTAAATATTTTTCTATTGTTTTACTTTTATGTGGGGATTCCACGATTACTAATTTTTTTGACATATAACGCTTCCTTTCTATGACATTATAACTATTCTTTTTATAAAATGCAAGTATTTTTTGTTATTTTTTATTTTATGATTCCCTCTAAGCTATAATCTTAGAGGGTTATTTTTAGCTTGTAATCTAAAAATAATATATCAGCCATATCTATTATATGGTAGTTAATTATATATACTAAAATAGCCTCCGGTTAAGGAGGACTACTTATATGTAAACATAAGATTTCTCTTATGACATTATACTATATGCTGGTAGTTTGAGTTTTGTTCCTCTTTTTAATAATATTTGATATTCTTTGTTTCTTATTCTTTCTCTTAACTGTCTTACACTTAGGTTATTTTTTTCAATTTTGCTGATATAATAATTAATTTCATTTATATTACTGATTGGTAATAACTCTCTATAATGACTCCAGCTTAATTGGTGCCACAGTGTGACACCTTTTCCAATTATAAGATAAAATTGTCGCATTCTTTTTAATGTGGTAATATTATATTTCCTTCCAATTTCTTTAGATAATTTTAATGAATATTCTTTTATTAATCCATCTCCATACTTAGCTCTATCTTCACCACCTTGGGCTTCAATTAATAATTTACCTACATTGTAATAGGTACTAAGTTCATTTCTGTTTTTTGAATAATCTTTTACTTTTATATATATTTCATTGTTTAAAAGTTCTTTTTTTATTTCATTGTAATAGTTGTTTTTCATTAAACCTCCTTATATTTTTTTAGTGATAGAAATTTACAATAATGACTCTATGTCAATTGTCTCTACAATGTCGAGACTTTTTCTATAAAGCTGTTCTGTTAATTTTTATTATTTTAAATAATGTTTTGTAATTATGTTTTTTTATTTCATTGTTATAATTATTTTAATTAGGCATCCGGCGGGTGTCCTTTTAGATATAGTAAATTAATATAGTTGTACCACTATAATATTATTTGTTAATAACAATTTTATAGCAATTGGTCCGACACTGTCGAACTTTTTTATGTAATAGTAGTAACCTTTAATATTCCTTTACTATTTATTGTTAGTTTTACCATGTTGTTAATATCAGTACGATAGATTCTACTTTTGGATAAGTTATTTATTACTTCTTTATTAGGATGGTGATAGATATTATTTTCTCCTACTGAGATTAGAGATATACTGGGATTTATTTGGAATATGAAGTCTTTACTTGAAGATGTATTTGAACCATGATGGCCTACTTTTAATATGGAGATATTATTTAGATTATAATTTTCTAGAAGATTATCTTCAGTAGTTATAGAGGCATCACCCATGTAAAGGAATTTGTATTTTTGATATGTAAAGTATGTTACGATACTATTATCATTTTCATTATTATATTTTGTATTATTTAATAGATATATGGTATGATTACTTAGGTTTATTTTGTTTATATTTATTTGATATGGTATTTTCTTTTTATTTAGATTTTTTATTAATTCTTTTTCTATGTCAGTAAATGTTCCTTTATTTAGTATGACATTCTTTACTTGGAAATTATTTATTAAAGTAATAGAGCCTCCTATATGATCTAAGTCGCCATGAGTTATTATTAAATAATCTATTTTTTTAATACCTATACTTTTGAGATATGGTATTACTTCATTTTTTATTTTATATTCATTTTTACCAGTATCTATTAAGATGGTATTTTTGTTATAGGGATATTTTATGAGATGGCAATCGGCTTCTCCTACTTCGAACATTACTACTTCAAAATTACTATTTAGATAGGGAGATATATAGATTATTATGAGTAAGATAATATTTAGATAGAAGTATTTTTTATTTTGATATGATAGCAGGAATATTATATAATATAATACTATTATTAATAAACTTGGTTTAGGAAATATTATTTTGGTTATATTTATTTTTGATATGAATAATGATATTGTTTCTAGAGTATTAGTAAATAAATATAAAATACTATCTAATATAGGAAAGAGATAAGTTAATATTGTTAGGGGTAATATTATTATACTTATTATTGGGACTAAGATAATGTTTAGTAAGATACTTATTATGTTTATTTCATAACTATTATATATGGTTATAGGTATTGATACTAAGAATGATAAAAGTGATATATAAATTATTTTATTTATTTTGTTTTTCTTTTTTAGAGTACTACTATATAATACTAAGAAGAATGTTATGGTATAAGAATAGATATAACCTAAATCATAAACGATAAAGGGATTTATTAGAAGAGAGACTCCTAGTGTTAGAAGGAGAATATCTATTTTTTTTATTTTTAGTTTTAATAAATAATTTATGCTATATAAGATACTCATAACAGCACTTCTTAAAAGAGATGATGAGGGAAAGAGTATTAGATATGTGATTATAAAGATATTAGTGATTAGATATTTTATTCTTTTATTGTAAGTTATTTTATTTAGATAAAGATAGATAATACTTACAAAGAAATTTATATGCATTCCTGATACGGAAAATAAATGAGATATACCATTAATACGATAACTTTCTTTTATTTCTTTTGATAAGGTATTATCACAGAATAGTAATGTTTTTATATAGTTTGATGATTTTAGTTTATCTATTTTTTGATAAAGGGTATTTTTAATAGTATATAGGTAATTATTATTGTTAGCTATTTTATTGATACTAGTGGCTTCGACTAGATAGTATATTTTTTTATTATAGAGATATTTTTGATAATTAAAGGTATTTTGATTGGTATTTTTACTGGGGGTTATTAATGTTCCTTTTACTTTTATTTTATCTCCATATGATAGATTATTAAATTCTTTATCTTGGTATTTATATGTTATTAATAATTTTTCTTTAGCTTTTATTTCTATAGTTATTTTATCTTCTTTGACTTCGTATTTGGTTACTATACCAATAAATTCTTTGTCTTCTTTTGTATACTTTGATTTAAAGGGATAGTAGTTTGTATATAATAATGTTATTATAAAGATTATAAGGGTTATCATTTTTATTAGATATTTAGACTGTAATATATGCCTTAATCTTTTCAAAAAGAGAGTCTCCTATTCCAGGAACATTCTTTATATCTTCAATAGTGGTAAATAAACCATTCTCTTCACGATATTCGATTATTGATTTTGCTTTTGCTTCTCCTACTCCATTTATGTTTTGTAATTCTTTTTCATCGGCAGTATTAATGTTTATTAACTGATTATCAGTAGTGGTACTACTAATACAGGCATCATTAGTAATATCACATTTTTCACAGACACAGTTTTCTTGTTTGAATTTTTCTAGCACTTCTTCAGTTGAATAAATTATGATAGTCATTTCATCCTCGACTACTTTGGCTAGATTTATTTTTGAAGTGTCTGCGCCTTCTAGAAGACCTCCAGCTAAAGATATGACGTCATTTACTCTTGAAGTACTATCTACTTCATAGACTCCGGGATTTACTACCATTCCTTTTATGTCAACGATTACTTTAGTTGTTTTGTCTTCTTTTTTATCTTCTTTTTCTTCTTCTTTTTCTTCTTTAAATATATCTACTACTTCTTCTTTGGTATTTTTATTATTTTTATATATGATAAAAATAGTTCCTCCTAGTAAGAGAGATATACCTAATAATATTAATATTAACTTTTTCAAATTACTCCTTTCCTTCTTCATTTTGTTAATTATTTATTATAGTCATTATTTTTTACTTAGTCAATAGGAGAAGAAGAAAATTAAGAAATACTACTAGATTTTATGATGAAAGTTTGATACAATGATGATGGTGGTGTTATGCTTAGTATTAAAGATAATGATAAATATGAAGAGATTATTAAGTATTCTAAATTTATATCTTTTATTTTTAGAGTTTATTCTAAGAATGAAGTTAATGATTATATAGATAAAATTAAAAAAGAGTATCCTAATGCTACTCATTATTGTTATGGATATGTTATTGATAATGATATTAAGTCTTCGGATGATGGAGAACCTTCTAGGACAGCAGGAGCTCCTATTCTTAATCAGATTACTGGAAATAATTTAAATTATACTTTAATTATTGTGGTTAGATATTTTGGTGGTGTTAAGTTAGGTGTTGGTCCTCTTACTAGGGCTTATGGTAAAGTAGCTAGAGAAGTTATTAGGGATAATAATGTTATTACTTTGGTTAAGGGATATGATATTATGATTACTTTTGGTTATAGTGATATTAAAGATATTGATTATATACTTAGAGATAGTCATATTATTAGTAAAGTTTTTGAAGATAATATTATTTATAATGTTCTTGTTACTAGTGATATTCTTGATAAATTGGGTAATTATAATATTAAGATTAATAAAGATATATATATTGAAAAAGAATAGGATTTCCTATTCTTTTAGTATCTTCCAAAGCCTACTTTTCTAAATACTTCATATGTTTTTTCTTTGGCTATTTGCATTGTTTTATCTCTACCACTATCTAATATTTCATTTATTTGATTACTATTCATTATTTCATGATATTTATTTTGAATTTCTGTTAATGATTCTACAACTACATCGGCGACTTCTTTTTTTAGATTACCATAGTTATAATCTTTGAAGTGTTCAGATGTTTCTTCGATTGATATTTTCTTTAATGAAGAATAGATAGTAAGTAAGTTAGATATTCCAGGTTTGTTTTCTGGATCGTAGTATACTTTGTTTTCACTATCTGTAACAGCGGACATTATTTTTTTACGTAATACTTTTTCATCATCTAATAAATAGATTACTCCTTTTCCGGAGATATCACTCTTACTCATTTTCTTAGTAGGATCAGATAAGTCCATTATTTTGGCTCCTACTTCTGGTATTAATGGTGATGGTATTTTGAAAGTATCTCCATATGTTTTATTGAATCTTTCAGCTATATTACGTGCAAGTTCTACATGTTGTTTTTGATCTATTCCTACTGGTACATAATCAGCGTCATATAATAAGATATCTGAAGCCATTAGAATGGGATATGTAAATAAGCCTACTGTTACGTTTTCTTGTTTTTTTGATTTGTCTTTGAACTGAGTCATACGAGATGCTTCTCCTATATAAGTATGGCATTCTAATACCCATGATAAATTAGTGTGATATAGGTTTTCTGATTGTATATAAATGGTATTCTTTTTAGGATCTAGACCACAAGCTATATATAACGCTACATTTTTTATTATTCTTTCTTTTAATAATTTAGGATCTTGTTTTACTGTTATGGCATGCATATCAGGAACAAACATAAATGATTCGTATTCATCTTGGTATTTTACCATTTGTGATATACTACCTATTAAACTACCTAATGTTAATTCGCCACTTGGTTGCAAACCTGTTAATATTCTTTTCATTATTACACCTTCTTCTCATTCATTATATAATAATATGATCTTTTTTTCAAGGTATTTACACAAAGTTCTTTTTTTGATATACTTGTTAAGTGAGGTAGATATGGATAAGTTTTATTTTTATTTTATATTATTTTTAATATATTCTTTTATTGGATGGGCTATGGAGGTATGTGTTACTTTTCCTAAGTATAAGAAATTTGTTAATAGAGGATTTATGTTAGGGCCTTATTGTCCTATATATGGATATTCTAGTATTATAATGATTCTTTATTTAAATCATTATAAAGATAATCCTTTAACAGTCTTTTTACTAGCAGTAGTAGTATGTTCTTTTATTGAATATATGGTTAGTTATTTTATGGAAAAGATATTTAAGGCTAGATGGTGGGATTATTCTAATAGAAAGTTTAATATTAATGGAAGAGTTTGTCTTAATAATGCTTTCTTCTTTGGAGTACTTGGTACTTTCTTAGTTTATTTTGCTAATCCTTTCTTTGAAGGTTTATTACTTAAGATTAATACTAATACTTTAAATATTATTAGTTTGATTTTGTTGATTATCTTTACTATTGACTTTATTATTTCGATGTATGCTTCATTTAAACTTAAGAATAGTTTATCAAAGATTGATAAAGATAGTACGGAAGAAATTAAAGAAAAGATAAGAGAAAAGATTGAGAGTAAATTTCTTAATAGAAGAATATTTAAAGCATATCCTAAATATAAGATTAATATTATTAAAAAATTAGAAGAATATAGAAAAGAAAAGATAGAGAAAAAGTAATTCTCTATTTTTTTAGTTTTCTTTTTATTAGATTTAGTAATCTTCTGAATAGATTTTTGGCATCGTTACTAACTACATATAAGATAAGGGATGTTAATAATGTTATGATGATAAATATTATTCCTAGTTTTAGTATTGTTGTTATGAAACCACCCGCTGTTAGTAGGAAGTAATTTTCTATTGGTTTTAGGGCTACTGATAGTACTATGAATAGTATGATTGTTATTATATAATATTTTAAGATATTTGATAGTTTTATTTCTTTAGTTATCTTCTTAGATATTAGATTTGATTTTAAGGCTATATTTACTAAGAAGGCTATTCCTGTACCTAGTAATATTCCATTTATGCCTAAGTAATTTATTAATATTATGGATAATATTAGATTTACTGAGGCACAGATAAAGATATGTTTTTTGTTATCTTTGAATAAACCATCAGCATTTATTAGGGCTACTAATGGGAAATATAAGATATTTAGGAATGATGTACTGGTAAATAATACTATAGTTATATAGTCTAAGATATAGTTTTCTTTACCTACCCATACGGATACGAAGCCTCTGATTCCAATCATAAATGTTAAGCACATACTAAAGGCTATTAGTATAAACATCATCATATATTCTTTAAATAATGGATATACTCTTTTTTCTTCTTTTTTGGCAAAGACATTACCAAAGGAATAGACACTAGATAGTTCAACACGGGATGCTATTTCGGTTAGGAATCTTAATATATAGTTATAGGTTGTATAGATACTAACCATTATTGGACCGTTGAAGCCCATTAGTAATAAGGCATCGACATTATTTAGTATTAGATATCCTAATTGAGTCCAAGCTAAGTCTTTAGTCATTTTTACCATTGAGGTATCTTTTCGTGCTATTTCATGTAATTCGGGATATTTCTTTTTGACTACTATTCTATTTATTATCTCTTCTAGTATTTTCATAGCTAATATTACTATTGCTATTGATTCTAGTGTTTTAAATTTAATGGTTACTACTACTATTAAGATATCACAAAGTAGTTTTACACCATTAAATATTAGTGAATAGACATATTTTTCTTGGGCAGCACTTAATACGGCCATATATGTTTGTCCTTTACCAAAATATGATATTAGGTATGATGTTGATATGATAAAGAAACATATTAGGGCTGATACTTTATAGCCTTCTTCAAAGTTATAGAATAAGTGCAAGCCTAATGTTACTAAGAAGATTATTCCTAGTATGATGAAGCCTATTATTCTAAATACTTTTCTGGCTCCTCCATAAATGGCGTTTATGTCATCTTTATTCTTTTCAGCGAATGGTTTATATAGACTATATATTACAGCATCAGAAAAGCCTGCTTGTGCTAAAAAGACATAAGATATTATTTGATTTATTGTTTGGTAGTAGCCATTACCGATATCTCCGATGTATTTTATTAATACATCCATTTTGATAATTCCTACTACTCCGATTAAGAGATATGGTAGTATATCACATATCATGTTTAAAAATATTTTTTTTGTTCTCATATTTACACCCTACATATATAATACCACAAATATTATTTTATATAAAGTAAAATATTTAATATTTGACATTTCTTTTGGTTCACTCTAAGCCTTAGGTCTATAGAGTGTTAACTTAAGCCTGTAGTCTTAAGTTAAGATATCAACCATATTTATTATATAGAAGTTATTCTTCTTTGACTTCGGTATACATTATTAGGGCAGTAAAGCAATATATTTGTTCTTCACCATAGATGCTACATGAACTTGATAGTTTGATATCAATGATATCAATATTGTTTTCTTTGATAAAGGTATTTATACTATTTTCTAGATCTTTTTCATGTTCTTCATCTATTACTTTGACTTTCATTTTAATCACCAAAAAAAGTATATAATATTTTTTATATACTTTTTGTCATAATTTATCCTCTTTTTACATCATAATAGATTTTATTTTCTTCTCCATCATCAGTAGTGTATTCGATATATAATTTATATTTTACATTACTTATATCTTCACTTGTTTGAATTTTTCCTTTTAATTCTATTTTATTATCACTATCTTTTAGTAATTCTACTGGGTCGTCCATTATGCCTATAGATGGATAGGCTTCATCAATTACATAGTCATGTATTAATAAAGCTTTTACTTTATGCATATTTACTTTAGGATTATTTATTAATACGCTATAGTTTGTTATTTCTTCTCCTTCTTTAGAGATATTGAAATAGACATTAAAATCTAATTCGTCTTCTGGACTAAATGTTTCTTGTTTTTCTAATTCATTTTTATATTCTAGATAGGCTATTTTATCTTCTTCATTACTTGTGCAAGCTGTTAATAATAGGATTGGTATTATTAATAGTACTAATTTTTTCATTTGATTTGCTCCTCTATTCTAAGTAATCTATTATATTTGGATAATCTTTCACCACGGGACATTGAACCGGTTTTTATTTGACCTAGGTTTAGTCCTACAGCAAAGTCAGATATATAATTATCTTCTGTTTCACCACTACGATGAGAGATTATTGTTTTATAATTGTTATCTCTAGCTAGTTTTATGGTTTCTAATGTTTCAGTTACAGTTCCTATTTGATTTAGTTTTATTAAGATAGCATTAGCGATATGCATATCTATTCCTTTTTGAAGTAGTTTTTTATTGGTTACAAATAGATCATCTCCGACTAATTGGATATTAGATAATTTACTTGTTAATAGTTTCCATCCTTCATAATCTTCTTCAGCCATACCATCTTCGATAGATATGATATGATATGTATCTACTAGTGACTGATAGTAGGATACTAATTCTTCTTTGGTATATTTTACTCCTTCTAGTAAATAGATATCTTCTTCTTCGTTATAGAATTCTGAAGCTGCTACATCAAGAGCAATATTGATATCTTTTCCTAATTCATAACCACTTTTGGTTATGGCTTCTTTTATTAGTTCTAAGGCTTCTTTGGCATCATTTATTTGAGGTGCAAAGCCGCCTTCGTCTCCTACTCCACATAATAAGTTTCTCTCTTTTAGTACGCTTTTTAGAGTATTAAATACTTCTGATCCCATTCTTAGATTTTCGTGATATTCTTCTTTATTTGGTACAATCATGAATTCTTGAAAGTCTAGATTATTACTAGCATGAACTCCACCATTTAAGATATTCATCATACATTTTGGCATGCTATATTCTCTTCCTAAGTATTCATATAATTCTAAACCTTTATATTTAGCAGCAGCCTTTAGGTTGGCTAGTGAAACTCCTAGTATGGCATTGGCTCCTAGTACTTCTTTATTTTCGGTACCATCTTTTTCTAACATGATTCTATCTATTTCTTCTTGATCTAGTGAATCTTTTCCTATTAATAGTGGTTTTATAATATTATTAACATTATTTACAGCTTTTAATACACCTTTACCATGATATCTATTTTTATCATTGTCTCTTAGTTCTAGAGCTTCATTTTTACCAGTAGATGCTCCACTTGGTACTGATGCTACCGCTGTTATTCCTGATTCTAGGATTAATTCTACTTCTACTGTGGGATTACCTCTTGAATCTAATATTTCTCTTGCATATATATTTTTTATTTTACTCATATTTTAGCCTCCATATTCATTATAAAATATTATTTATAAAAAATCAAGGTAAAAAAAATAGAACACTTTGGTTCTATTAATATGAGTCAATATTTATTTTAACTAATTTATTGTCCATATTGAATGAAGCTGCTTGTACTATAGTTCTAATGGAATTTATTGTTCTTCCACCACGACCTATTACTTTAGGCATATCTTCTGCTGATACCATTACTTCAATTAGAATGGTATTTTCTTCGTCGGACTCAAATTCTTTTACTGATACTGATTCGGAATCATTTACTAGTTTTTTTATTATTAACTCAGTAAGTTCTACTAAATTATTCATTATTTACCTTGCTTTAAATTATGGTATTTTTCCATAATTCCTGCTTTACTAAATAAATTTTTAACTGTATCAGTAGGTATTGCACCATTGTTAAGCCATTTAATTGCAGATTCTTCATTTAATTTGATTTCTGCTGGTGTTGTTAATGGATTGTAAGTACCGATTGTATCGATAAATCTTCCATCTCTTGGACTTCTAGAGTCTGCTACTATTACACGGTAGAAAGGTGCTTTTTTTGCTCCCATTCTTTTTAGTCTAATTTTAACTGCCATTCTTATCCCTCGCTTTCTTTAAGTATTTTATCATAAAAAACATATGCTGTCAACCTTTTTTTGTTACAGTATATGTTTACTTTTATTTTTTATGATAAAATTGCTTCTAGACGATCAGATGATGTTCCAACTAATTCAAAACCAATAGAACCATTAAATGTTTTTGAATAATCAGGCGTTTGATCACTATTAGTGTCTGATAGCCATATTGCTAAATAGTATGTTGTTGTACCAGTACTTGTTATTGATGTTTGGGTAGTACCTTTTTTGAAATATATATAATCATTATTGTTTTTGCTTATAGTCATTATATCTGTTATAGCATTGTAATTGGAATCAAATATTTGATATTTTAAGTTAGTTGTAGTATATGTTGTTGTATTTGTTTTTAGATAACCATATAGACTTTCTGACGCACTTGTATTTGATAATACTAATGTATATAAAGAACATACTTCATAATTATTTTTATCAATACATTTATTGGTATTTTTTGTTATAGCTGTTTTTATTTTACTATCTTGTAATGGCACTAAATTTGTAGATGATTTTATAGTATTTACTGTTAGTTTAGTCATTATTCCATTGGCAGTAGCATCATTAAAGGAGTTTGCTTGTTGAGATACATAATAGGCATATGTGCCTCCTACTGTTAATGCTGTTATTATTAAAACAGCAAATATTGAAATGATTATTTTTTTATTCATAATTACTCTAACCTCCAATAGTTGAACTTTCCTTAGACATAGATTTTATTCCATCTACACTAGCAGTCAATCTTCCACCTTCGGTTGTTTTATATGTTACTTCTGCTGAGAAAGTTTTATTAGCATCTGTTTCGTCCTGTACTTCATTGTTATCTGTTAACCATATTAATAATGTAAATTTTTTTGATGGGTATGTAGCATTTACTGCTTTTGGTAAAATGAATTTTTCTCCTAATGTTTGTGCTATTGGATTATCTTTATTTATATGAGTTATGTCTACATATGGATTATTATTTTCATCTAATACCATATAACTTAAATTTTCTATTCCATTTAGATTGAAATCAATTATTCCTTCTATTTCTGATTGTTCTTCAAAATTAAATACTTCTAGAGCGTATGCTAAGCATACTCCTTGTTCTAAATCGTCTTTACATTTTTGATTGTAGGCTTTGATTATGTCTTTATCTTTTAGTGGTATTATTTGAAAACCTGTATATATTGGTGATACTCCTAAGCCTAGTCTTACTTTACCAGCATTTACTGCTAAGGCATCCATTTTACTCATTGTTGATAATGTAAAGTATGATAGTGTTCCTCCTATTAAAAGTATTACCATACTAAGAATAGTTGTTACAAGTAAAAACTTATTTATTTTATTACTATTATTTTCTTTCATATTTACCATTCCTTACTACTATAATAATATCAAATTATTAGTCTTTTTTCAAGTACTTTTTAATTTTTATATTTCTTTTTAAATCTTATTTTTAGGATAATAGGTTTATATGTTTTAGTTATAGTAAGTGATGAAGTTATACTGGATAAATAGATGTATAAATATAAGTAAGCAAATACTTACTTATATTTTTTTATGATAGAGACCCAAGGCTCCATCATACCCCGGAATACTACAGGATGAAGGGGAAAAAGAAAAAAGCATCATTAATGCTTATTCTTAATAATATCTACTATTTCATTAGTATTATCTAAATCTATTTTAATACTAGTGCTATTATTCATATCTTTTAATTCAATAGAATTAGTATCTATTTCATTTTGACCTAAGATAACAACATATGGTATACCATTTTTGTTAGCAGACTCTAATGCTTTCTTTACTTTTCTCTTATTCATTTCAATAATTACTTTTATACCACTATTTCTAAGTCTAGAAGCAAGTAATAAACTCTCTTTATTAGTATCCATTGGAATTATTAATAAATCATATAAACTATCACTAGTAGATTCTTCAAGTAATTCACATATTGGTACTAAACCAAAAGATATACCAACAGCAGGATATTTGTTACCATCGTCGATAAAGTTAGTGATTATCTTATCATATCTTCCACCACCACCAATGGCACAAGTTAATCTTTGTTTCTTATCAAATACTTCCCATACTGTTCCAGTATATATTTCAAGACCTCTAGCTAAATATGGTGTAAATCTAGCATATTCATTTAAATCTAAATAATCTATATATGAGAATAACTCTTTTATCTCACTCTTACCTTCAATAAATTCTTCATTATCAATATTCATATTATCTAATTCATTAATATTACATTTAAATAAACTAAATAAATTATCTAATTTCTCACTTGCTATATCATATTCTTTTAGTTCTTCACGAACACCATCTTCTCCTATTTTAGCAAGTTTATCGACAGATAAGATTACTTTAGATGTTAACTCTTTATCAATACCTGACGATATAATAAAGCCTTCAAGTAACTTACGATTATTTATTTCTACATAAACATCTATACCTAGTTTTTTATAACACTCGATAGTCATCATTAGCATTTCAGCTTCGATAAATGATCCTTCTATACCACATACATCGACATCACATTGATAGAATTCTCTTGCCCTACCTGTTTTTACGGGACCATCTCTAAATACTTTTCCTATTTCATATCTTTTAAATGGTAAATTTATAGTCTTACCAGCATTCATACTTATTACTTTAGAAAATGGTACTGTTAAGTCATATCTTAATCCAAGGGTTCTATCTCCTTGATCTTTTAAAGTATATACTTCTTTTAATATTTCACTACCACCTGAATACTTTGATGCTAATAAATCATAATAACATAAAATACTAGTGTCTAGTGGTAAATAACCATACTTTTCAAAGGTATCTGTAAGAGTACTTACTACTTTTCTTCTTATTATCTCTTTACTTGGAAGACTATCTACTGTTCCTTTTACATTCATTATTTTCATTGTTTCACCTCTTTCTATAAATTTAATTCTAATAACTCGCTTAAATCTGTTATTGTTTGATATATACATTCTTTTCCTGAATCAGAAAATTTAATAGATATGCCACCCTTTTCATGCCAATAATCTAAGTTGCCTAAAAAGTCGTCTACTAAAATATTTCCTTTTGGATCAACGGCATCAGCTTTTCTTATTTCTTTTGGTACTGTTATTACTTTTACTTCAGGTAATACCTCTTTAAAATAATTTAATTTAGCAATTATTTCTCCATCAGAATTAACATGAGTTAATATTTCAACATCATATACTTTAGTTAACTCTTTTATTTTTTCGATGGAATTATCTATTTCACCAGCTTCAATTATGAGTTCTTCCCAACTTAAATTTTTATAGAAATGTTCTATATCTTTTTCATTTGTTAAGCCTTTATTTTTTATCATTTTATAAGACATATTAATTGTATCTAGTATTACACCATCACAATCTAAATATAACTTAGTCATGGTTTTCTCCTTCTATTTTAATCCTATTTGTATTTCTTCTTTACCATTATAGAAGTTAGTTATTTTTTCACTTTCTACTTTGATAACTGTTGGATCAGATACTTTTAAACTACTTATATCAGAAACTGCTCCTGATGGTTCTCCTACAAAGTTACTATTGAAATCATCATGTAAATCAACACGATATACTTTATCATTTAAACTTGATACAATACTTGATACTTCTTTATCTTCATTAGTACTATCATAATAATATACATAATATAATTCTTCTACTTGTCTTAATGAATCACCCGCTAATATTTTATTTGTAATGGTAGTCTCTTTATTATCACTACTATTATTTTTCTTATTTGTTCCAAAATCTTTAGTTACAAAGATACTTGTTAGTAGATATAATACTATAAATAATACTAGTATTACTGCTACTATTATTACTAATGTTTTAGGTTTCATAGTATTAAAATCTTGCTTCTTTACTTGTAATTCTTTTACATTCTTTCCTTCTCTTTTTGCTTGTTTTCTTTTTAATTCTCTTCCCATTATTTTCACTTCCTTACTTATTTTTATTCAATCATTTTAGTATCATCTAATTTAGTTATTCCTATAACATTACTATCATTTGTTAAAATGTTTATTTGCCTTCTGGCAGTTTTATTTAACTTTTCAAGTCTATCTTTTTGACTAATATTATTTTCTATCATACTAGCATTTAATACTTCTAAATTAGATAAAACAACTAAATGTAAAATATCAGTATAATCTCTAATATTACCTTCTTTATCAGGATTATTTTCTCTCCACTCTTTAGCGGTCATTCCAAATAGCGCTACATTTATTACATCGGCCTCACTTGCATATATAAATAATTTTTGTTTATCTGTAAGTGTTGGTACTATATTTTCTTTTATACTATCAGTATGTATTCTATAATTTGTTTTTGATAAACTTCTTCTTACTGACCATTCTATTCTTTCCTGGTATGTTTCATTATATTTTAATCTTTCAAATTCTTTAATTAAATATAACTTAAATGCTGGATCTAGCCAGGAAGCGAATTCTAAAGCTATATCAGGATGAGCAAATGTTCCCCCATCGTACTTGCCTCTTTTGCTAATGAATCCTTTAGAATTTGTAAAACTTATCCATCTTGATGGGCTCATAGTAAACGAATTGTTAGCAGCATCATTTTTAAACTCGCGAAATTTCGCTAGTTTAAAATTGTCATTAAAAAGTTCTTCCCATAACGAATAAAAATCAAACGAACTTTTATTACTCATCCATTTAATAATAACATCCCCTGGGTTATTAGGATTTTTATATCTTGCTAAATCAGTTAAAGAAATATAATCAACACCATTAACTCTCATTACTTTAACTAAATTATCTTTTACATGCATTTTAGTTATAATTTTCTCATTCAATGTAGCCCACTTCCTTTCTATTGTTTACTATTACTTTCTTTCACTTCCTCACTTACTTATTATAATATATTTTTAATTACTTGTAAATTAGTAAAAGACATTCTTTAGATATAATCCTTCTGGATTAGCAGTCTTCATGGCTTCTCTTCGATCTTCTTTTTCTAATATCTTTATTATATTTTCACTCTTTAGTTTTCCTTCTCCTACCGCTATTAGGGTTCCTACCATATTTCTTACCATATATCTTAAGAAACCTGTTCCAACAAATACTAAAGTTATTTTATTGATATCTTTGGTATCTCTTATTAAATTGGTTTGAGATATTGTTCTTACATAATCGTCTTTTTCTTCATCAGTTTTAGTAAATGATTTAAAGTTATGTGTACCTTCAAAGTATTTCATAGCCCTTTCCATTTCTACAACATCTAATTTATTATTATGTTGATAGACATAGTTTCTTTCTAATGGGTTATATTCTCCCATATTTAATATATAGATATATTCTTTTCCTATCGCAGAAAATCTTGCATGAAAGTCACTACTTACCTCTTCTACTTTTCTTACAAAAATATCTTTAGGAAGAAGACTATTTAATCCTTTGGCTAATTTTTCTAAAGTGATATTCATATCTAAATCAAAATGAATTTTTTGAGCCATGGCATGGACTCCAGCATCTGTTCTTCCTGAAGCATGAATATCTATTTTTTTACCACCGCTTATTTCTTTTAGTGCTTTTTCTATTTCTCCTTGAACAGTACGCATCTTTGGTTGTTTTTGATAACCAGAGAATTCTGTTCCATCATAACTTACTGTTATTAAGTATCGCATAATCTTTCCTCCTTAATAAAATATTACTATACTTAGTATTAATATATTTAAAACTAGTAATAAACTATCTTTTTTCTTCCATTTATTGGTTCTTAAATTAGTTCTTGACTTTCCGTAATTATATAGTCTTAAATCCATGATATCTCCTAGTGACTCAGACTTTTTTAATGATAAAACAAACATCGGAATAAAGACTCCTACTAAAGTGGATATTTTATCTTTGATATTTTTATTATCAAAGTTTATTCCTCTCATCTTTTGGGCTTTTATTATTCTATCTGCTTCCATAGTAAGAGTTGGTATATATCTAATTGTTAATGTTATTATCATGGCTATATCATTTACTGGTATATAATTATTAAATGGTCTTAACATTCTTTCAATACCATAGGTTATTTCACTAGTACTAGTAGTATATGTTAAAGCACTACTATAGATTATGATAAATATTAATTTATATAAATCATAGATGGTATTATTTATATTAAATATTAAATCTATTATTAAGATAAATACTAAGAATATTTTTATACTATATATATTTCTTAGATATGTTAAGATATTTATATCACTATATATCATCATAAGTATTAAATAACTTGTTAACATTATTATATCTTTATAACTATCAATAAAGAAAATACTTACTATCATTATTAGTAGTGATATTATTTTAAATACTGGACTTAATTTATGAACTACTGAATCTCTTTCATAATACTTACCAAAATTTATATTAGTTAACATTACGATAGATATCTTTCATTAACTCTTTGATATCAAAGGTCATTTCTAAGTTTATATTTTTCTTTTTATTGGCAGTATTTATGAAATCTACTATTTGCGGTATGGAAATACCTGCATTTTTTACTTTATCCATATTAGTCATAAGTTCTTTATTTGTTCCTTTACTAGTTATTTTACCTTTCTTTAAGATAACATAATTATCTGAAATCTTTAAAGCAAATTCTATATTACTAGTAAATATTATTATTGTTTTATGATAGTTATTTTTTAGTCTTTTTAATAATTTTATTAGATATTCTTCTTTTTTATTATCTAAGTAAATAGTGGGTTCATCTATAATAATTAGTTTAGGATTTAGTGATAGAACTACTCCTAGTGAAAGAAGAGATTTCTCACCACTAGATAAATTAAAGGGATTCTTATCTAAATAACTATTATCAAAACCAATCATCTTTAGGGTATCTTCAATTCTCTTTTCGATATTATCTACTTTATAATTATATTTATTTAAACCAAAAGATAATTCTTCTTTGACATTACTAAAGATAAATGATTCTTCAGGATTTTGAAAAACATATCCTAATTCTCTTCCGATATAACTATTAGTAATTGTACCAGTATAATCAGTTATTAAACCAGATAATAAATAACTTAGAAGAGTTTTTCCACTACCAGATGATGATATAATAGTAGTTATTTTTCCTTCGGTAAATTCATAACTTATGTTTTTTAGTTTGTCTTGGTATGATACTTTATCTAATTTTATGGCCATAATTTATCCATTACCTCCCCACTATCAAAATATACTTTATCTAATAAATCATATAACATTAAATTATGAGATAATTTGACAATGAATGGTAAGTTAAAACCTAATTTTTCTAATTTTTCATCTTGATATATTTTTTCTTTAGTATCATACATAACTATCTTACCTTTATCTAATACTAAGATATTATCTGATAATAAGGTATCTTCTAAATCATGAGTTATTAGTATAATAGTAAGTTTATATTCTTTTTGATACTCTTTTAATACTTTAAAGATTAATTTCTTATCACCGGCATTTAATTTATATATTGATTCATCTAAAAGTAATATCTTTGGTTTATGTATAAGAGCAGAAGCTAACATTACTTTTTCTTTTTCAGAGTTTGTTAATTTATCAGGAGATAATTCTAATATGTCTTCTAATTTAAATTTCTTAGCTATCATATTTATACTTGAAGTCATTTCTTTTTTACTATATTCTAGATTTTCTAAAGTAAAGGCTAAGTCATCTTTTACTGTTTCTCCTATAAAATGATTATCAGCATTATCAAAACAAACTGAGAATTCTCTTCTTATCTTTTTCATATAGAAGTCATTTAATAAATAACCATCTATTGCTATATATCCTTCAGCTTTATATAAACCTATTAGTATCTTAGCTAGAGTGCTTTTACCTGAACCATTCTTCCCTATAATAGTGGTAAAACTTCCCTCTTTTATTTCTAAATTAAAATTTCTAAATAAATAATCTTCTTTTTTATATTTAAATGACATATTCACTATCTTTATAATACTCTTCTCCATAACTTCCCTCTTGTATTTATTATTATATATTAAATACATATAAAATTCAAGGTTAGAAAAGGAAAAAATCTCTTTATTTGAAGATATTTTTTTTTGTATCACTTGTGTATATTAGTATGAATACAAAAATAAAATTAGTAAAGAAAAAGAGGATTAATCCTCATTTAAATATTTAACTAGAATATCATCTAATTTAGTTTTAGATATAGGTAATGTTAGGTACTCAATATTTTCTTTTTGATAATCATTTAGAGTAACTAATACTATCTCTAGTTTATAACCTGCGACTAAAGATAATTTATTGATAGTTCTTTTGAAATCATTAATATTCTTAACATTATAATTATCTATTCCATATATATTATCTGATAAGAATACTAAGTCAAATGTTTTATTACTACTAAGTAATTCATTTAGTTCATTTACACTACCTGCGGTTGTTATATTTACATTATAATTCATTAGTAGTTCTGATAGATTTCTTATATCATTATGACTATTAAGAGCTACTAAAACATTCTTATCACTGGCATCAAAGTATTCTATTTCTTCGTTATCATTAATTTCTTTTACTTCTTCTTGTCTTTGATATAAAGAAAATTCAAATATAACTCTACTTCCATCTTTACTTATAAAATTATGTCCTCTTTGTAAATCTATTAATTTTTCATATATTTCATATTCTATAGATTTGTTTGATAATGTATATTTATTATCTTTTTCATACATATCTAGATTATTATATTTTGAATCTACGACTAGAGAGAATTTTAAATGACATTTATTTCTAACTAATAAATTAGATATTTTAATACTTAGAGTATAGTTTTCAAAATTCTTACTAATAAAATCTACTAAATAAGAAAATGTCTGTACTATATTGGTATCACTACCATAAAGTACTTTAGGTAAAGTAGATATTTCATAATTTACTTCTATATTATTCTTTTCTAATATTCCTTTAATATTATCTATTAGATTACTTGTTTGATATTTTCTTTCTTTAATACTATAATCACTACTTTCTATTCTAGTTATATCCATTACTTTATTTACTTTATCTACTAATGAAAGAGTTGTTTTTTGTAATTCTTTTATTTCTTCTAGAGATAGTGATATATTATTTTTATTTATTTTTTTATTACTAAAGTTTGCTATTTCTGTAAGGGGTTCTTTTATACTTATAATTAAATTATTTATGGTATTTGAAGCTAATTCATTTCTTTTATTTAATAATTCTTTAGTATATTTTAATTCTTTTGATAATTTTATATCAGGATTTTCTATTGTAAAATACATAATATAGATTATTATTGATAATGAGAAATTTATTAGTAGTAAATCTGGAAATATTTTTTGTATTAATATCATTATACCTAGTATTACTAATAAGAAATATACTGGATAATATTTTTTATTCTTTAGTTCTCTATGATTAGATATTATTGATATAATCATAATGACAAAGCATAGGACTGCAAGCAGGTAGATTACTTCTACTCCACTACCTGTTGGTAATAATAAATCTCCTACTTTATTTATACTTATTGGTAATATTATTGTTATTATTGATAATATTGTAAAGATTATTGATGATATTACTAAGATTATTCTATATTTATCATTATCTTTATCTTTTAGTTTTAATGTTACTATTACTGTATATAAAGTAAATGAATATAACCAAGTTACAAAACCTAAAAATAATAACTTTAATGTATATAAATATAAACTAGAATCTACTGCTATATTATTTTTAACTAAGATAAATGAATATATTTCTATTAATCCTGTTATTATAGTAGTTATAATTATACTATGATATATTTTATTTTCTGATATACTAAAGTTTGTTTTGAAACTATATATTATAAATAATAATATAGAGAATATTACTCCTGCTATTGTAAAACATATACTATACATATCTTCCTCCTATTATTTACTTAATTTTATCATATATTTATTAAAATTACTATACCTTTCATGAAAATCCAAGGTATTTTCATGTTCTTCCTAGCCTATAGTCTAGGAAGAAATAACAATAAGATATTATATTTGGGGTGTAGACTTTCTAACTAAGAATATTCTAAATAAAAAGAAGATAACTAGTATCTTAACTATATATTTGGAAATATTTTTAATAAAAGAGGTATTCACTCTAGAATATTATAGATATGGTTGATATTTATTTTAAAACTTAGAATAAGGTTTAAAATAACCCTCTAAGATTATAGCTTAGAGGGTATATAAATAATTATTTTAATATTTTAGTTTTACCTTTTCTTGGTACTATTATATTACCATTTATTTCATAAATATTATTATCAAAAATATCTTCTTTCTCTAGTTTTACAAAGTCTACTTTTTTATTTACTTCAGTAAGAGGTATTTCTTTAGTAATAACATAATATTTAGGAATATAATGTTCTTTTAATTTAGTATATATTAATTTATTTAATTCATTAATAGTAGTTTCTTTTTCATCTTCATTATTAAAGATAATATGACATACTGGTATTTCTCTTTCAATAGAATCTTCTTTTTTTACTACACAACAATCAAAAACATTATGATGAGTTTTAATTATTTCTTCAATAGCAGTTAACCATACTTTATCACCACTTCTAGTAATCATTCTCTTAGCTCTACCACAGTGATATATTCTACCTTCTTTATCCATATAACCATAATCACTAGTATGAAGCCATACTTTACCATCTTTATGTTTCATTAATACTTTATCTGTTTCTTCTTTATCTTCAAAGTAACCTTTCATAACAGTAGGGCCACTTATACATATTTCTCCTATTTTACCTTCTCCAAATGGTATTTCGTTATTATTTTCATCAAACATACTAACATTAACATTAATAAATGGTATTCCTATACTGCCTAAAGCATAAGCTATTTCTTTAGAATAAGTAGCGGCCGCTGTTGACTCACTCTCTCCATATCCTTGTTTTAATGTTGCACTGCCACCATGATTTCTTATATATTCGTTAGCGGACTCTTCTTCTGCTACGGTAAGTTTATCTCCTCCAGATATTGGACTTGTCATAAATGATGTATCTTTTATAATATTACTATCGACCATTTCTTTAAATAGGATTGGTCCTGATAAGAAAATATTTGGTTTATATTTATCTAGTAATAATGGATATTCCTGAGGTGTAAAGAATGGTATTAATTCTACTGATACTCCGCAACATAATAAACTATATGTAGCGTTGTAGTAGTAGGCTACTGATGGTGGTAAGATACTCATTGAAGTTTTACCTACATCGAAACCTAAATCTCCTAATTTAAAACCATAAGCACTACTATTTAGATTAATATTTGATAGAGGTACGCCTTTAGCATTACCAGTAGTTCCTCCAGTATATACTATTACTGATGTATCACTACCTATACCCATAGGTTTATTAAGTAGTTTACCTCCACTCGTAATTCTCTTCCACTCTTTAAATGACATAAATCTTTGATCTATCTTATATGAATTAGATTCTCTTTCTTGCTTCTTCATATTAGTTAGAATATTTTCTAATTCTTTAGAAATTAACTTTATATTATTACTTTGAGCTTTATTCTTAGCATTTTCTACTAACATATTTAGTTTTTGAACACCAGATAATTCTTCAAATAAAGACATACAAATAATACTATCTAAAGTATCTACTCCTTCGATACCCTTACTTACCTTTTCAGTTATTAGTGGTACATCTGTTATAAAGAAATACTTTGATTTTGTCTTTATTAGAATATCTTTAATTCTATCTTCAGCTTCATCAAATTTTATTAGATTAGCAGTAGCTCCTAGTTTGGATAAAGCAAACCACATAAAGATTATATCTGGATTATTAAGCATCATAAATGATACTATATCTCCTCTTTTTATATTCATTTTATTAAATCTCTTGATATATTCTTCTACTTTACTTATTAGATCTTCTCTTGTATATACTTTACCACAATATGATAGAAGTGGTATATCACCATAACTCTTAGTTACTTTTAAGAAATAATCATAAGCATTCATATCAGTATCTAAGTAAGCTTTCTTTTCATCTGAATAACTATTAATATCGATATTATAATATTTAAGCCATGGTTTTACATTAGATGCTAATGTTCCTTCGACTCCTCTTTCTTTATCAAGAACAAAATTTTCACCATTAAATCTTTCTTCATTTATATTTATTTTCATTTAAATCCCCTCCAAAAAACAATATTATTATAACACAAATTGTTAAATAGTCAAATTATTCATTGATATAAGTATTTATTTTATGGTACAATATATTAAAGAGGTGACATAAATTGGGTAAGACTATTACTAAAGTTATAAGAGTAGATAATGATACTAAGAAATTAATGAATGAATTTTATAAAGATATGAAAAGAGATAAAACTCCTCCATATGCTGTATTTCAAGCTGATACCGGTGATACAATAGTTACTTTATATGAGTCTGGTAAGGCTATGTTCCAAGGGGTATCGGCGGATATTGAAGCTGGTATGTGGGAAAGTATTAGAAAAGATAAAGATAATATTGATTATTTTATGGATACTAAAGATACTAAAGTTAAAAAAGATATTGAAGTAGAGATTCCTAGTGATATTGCTTCAGTTGGTTCTGATGAAGTTGGTACTGGTGACTACTACGGTCCTATTGTAGTTACTGCTTCATTTGTTAGTAAAGATAATATTCCTTTCTTAACTGAACTTGGTGTTAGGGATTCTAAGAAATTATCTGATGAACAAATTCTAAAAATAGTACCTAAGATTATTAAAAAAATACCATATAAAACAATTATGTTATCTAATAAAGAATATAATGATAATTATGGTAAAGATATGAATATGAATAAGATTAAGGCTGTACTACATAATAAGGTATTAACTGAAATGGTTAAAGATAATGATTATGATTATATTGTTGTCGATCAGTTTGAACCAGAAAAAAGTTATTATAATCATTTATCTGATGTACCTAATCCTTTAAAGGGTATTACTTTTATTACTAAGGCTGAAGATAAATGCCTTTCAGTAGCAGTATCTTCTCTTATAAGTAGATATATTTTTATTAAAGAGATGGATAAACTAGGAGATAAATATGGTATCTTTTTGCCTAAAGGGGCTAACTATTATGTTGAAGATGTTGGTATTAAATTAGTTAATAAATATGGTGAAAAGATATTACATGATATTGCTAAATTAAACTTTAGTAATACTGATAGGATATTAAAAGAAGTAAGAAAATAATTTCTTGCTTTTTTTATATTCTAGTAAAGCCTATATTAGTCTTTACTAGTCATTTGAAGCCCTAGTTGTCTTCGAATGAATATCAGCTATATCTATTATATTTGGGGTGAACACTTTTTTTAACTTGAGGTCGAAATTTTCGACTTCAAAGTTATTAGTTATTAATAATCTTTTTTAACGAAACTCTTAACGTTAATTTTATTCTATTTTAGTAAGTCTACTAATTAACTCTTTTAATATAGTAGAATCCTCTATTCTATTTATACTAGTACATTTTTTACCTATATCTTTTAAACTACTTCCTAAGTTATATAATTCTTTATTATCTAATATAATAAATCTATCATAAAATATATCGGTAGTCATTATTTCTATATTAGAATATTCTTGCATATATTTCTTTTTAGATATCTCATCTATATTTTTAGTATATATTTTTATATTTACCTTAATATCTTTAGTAATATCAAATAATTCTTTGCCAGCGTAATTATCTATAATTATTATTTCTTTCTTTGATTTGTTTAATATATCTATAAGTAAAGAATAAGCATCATATATTTGTCCATTATAGAAAATATGATTAATTTTCTCTTTAGTACTTAGTTTATTAAATGATTCTTGTAATAATCTTATTTCATTATCATGTTCTAATACTAAACTATTTATATATTTTTGTTCTATTAGTGAGGTATTTATTATATTTTTCATTATTACGAATGCGTCCATTATTGCAATTGTTATTTCTGATGCAACCCTACTTTTTAAAATTGTAGCAAGCATATATACACCTTGTTCCGTAAAGACAGTGTGCCCTTTCCTAGAACCACCTTTTAAAGTCGAAATCTTCGACTTCAAACTAGAATACTCTTTTTCAGTAATTCTAAAGCAATATCTTTCAGGAAATTTCTCTATATTATTTTTAACCGCTTCATTTATTCTTTTGGTTTCAACACCATATAATTTTGCTAAATCAGAATCTAACATTACTTGTTTACCTCTTATTTCATAAATTAAATTCTCTATCTTTATACTGTCTTTTACTATTATTTCATTTATTTAATCATCCTTTCTTTTAATAAAATAATAACTCTTTTATCATTGTCTTATTGTCTGTAATAACATGATAATAGAGCCTGTGTCAATATAAAAAAGCAAGATATATTAATCTTACTTATCTTACTTTAATTTTTTATGTTTTTCAGGATAATTACCAAATTTTATTTTTGATGTTGATTCTGCAAAATGATTATTTGCTTTTAATTGCACTGTTGCAATAGCGGGCATTATTTGTTCAGGTTTGCATTTTGCTATTATTCCGGCTTCTTCAGATGTTATTTCATAACCATTAAAATATTTTAATAGGGCCAAGCCTAAATAATACATTTTTTTAGCATATAATTCTCTTTTTTCTTCTATTGTCATTATATCTCCTCCAAATACTATATACTATAAATTATAGCAGATTACAAACAAATGTCAAGAAATTAATCTTCTACAAAACTACCTATTACTTTAAATACCCCTTCTATTCCTTTCTTTAGAATACTATTTACTTTAATAGATACTTTATTAGTACCTTTAGTTAAAGTACTAGTATAATCTTTCTCGGTACTTACTAAATAATCTTCTCTTCTTACATCTTTACCCTCTTTAATATCTTTTTCAAACTGTTTCATTGCTTCATTAGTCATAATCATCTTATTTTGTAAGTTATATTCATAATAACCAGTCTTTTCTATTACATAACTAATTACAAAGGCTAAAAATAAACTAAAAAATATAATTTTAAATATCTTTTTCTTATTCATGATATTACCCCTTTATATAATAATATAATATGTTAGATATAGCTTCAGTAGTATTAAGTACTTCGTCAATATTATTATCTACTCCTCCTAGTTCTATTAGAATACTATTAGAACTAATATCTTGATTATAAATACCATCTACTCCTGGTCCTTCTTTTTTATAGATACCTCTAGATAAACCAGGATAATATTTATTAGCGATATCATTTATTTTTTCTACATTACTTACATTTTCTTTATAATTATCATGTTCTAAACCTACTACAAAGAGTATCTTAGCATATACTTTACCATTAATAGTAGTGGTTGTTATATTCTTATTTACTGAATCTCTATGAATATCTATAAAATATTTTAATGAGTTATATTTATTCTTTTTATCTAGTATTAATATTCTTGATGCTTTATAACTACTAGCATGATTCCAATTATTGATATTTAAAAACTCTGTCATATTAGTATCTTCTACTAAAGTAGATAATCCTTTACTATTTAATTTTTCTTTTAATAAATATGATGCCATTAATACATTAGGAGTTATTCCATATATATCTAGATTAGTACTATTATAGTTTTCTAATTGATGAGAATTATAAATATATATTATAGGATTATCTATATCTACTGGATTAGGATCTTCTATATAAGAACTTATTTTTTTTAATTCTTCTAAATTACTATAATCATCATTATGAGATACTTCTAGTACTTTTTCATTATTACCATACATTAATACTCCTTGATCAAGAATACTACTAGGATTTTTTAAATCGATATTAAATAGAAAATTAGTACTAGTATTAACAATATTTACTAGTTTATAGTTTTCTAGTAAATGACTATTACCTCCTCCTAGTAAGAAGTTTATAAACTTAGTATTATTTATCTTAGTACTATTCTTTAAAGAGTAGTAGAAGGTTATGGAAAATATAATGTATATTATTAGTAGATAAAAAAATGATTTTCTAATTCTTCTTTTACTATTATTCTTTAATTTCATCTTTCCTTTCATAAGATCACCTTTATGATAAGTATATATTAATTTATATGAAATTAATGTCAAAAAATAAGCATATTGCTATGCTTATTGTAAATCTATTCTTAAATTCTTTAGTTCATCTATAAACTCGTCTGTTTCTTCGTCTTCAGTTATATTGTATATCTTATCTTTTACTTTCATTAATTCATCATAACTTATTATAGCTTCTTCTTCTTGTTTCTTTTCATAATCTGTAAGTTCGATATTTGATGGCTTTACTTCTTTTTCCATTTTATCTACTATTTCACTAGCAAACTTCATATTATCGTTTACTTCATAAATATCTTCCATTTCTTCTAGTGGTGATACATTAGGATCTTCATAGGTCATGCCTAAGCCATTATCACTATTATAATCATTAAAAGTAAAATTGTCCAAAGATTCCCTTTTAATATATTCGTCTTTTGCTTCTATGTGAATTGGTGATGTTGGTTGTTTACTTGATATTTCTCTTAAAACATTCTTTTGATATAAATTATTTTCTTTTGGTTCTTCTTTTTCTTTAATAACTGGCTTTACTTGTTTATCTTGTATATCTGAAATAACAATATCTTCTTGTTTGGAAATTGATACTTTTGGTTCTTCTTTAGGCTTTGGTACTTCTAGTTCTACTTTTGTCTCAGGTGCTTGATTAATATCAGATGTTGGTACTATATCTTTTGGTGTTTCCTTGACCTGCTCTTCTTTTAATAGTTTTATTAATTTTTTATTTTTTTTTATTAGAATAATTGCCACTACTACTAAGAAGATAAGTAAAAATAATATTATCCAAAAGAAAAAGATACTATCACTAGATAAATTGTTATAAAAATTATTAAATGAATTTATCATTTTTGTCAACTCCTACTACTTATTGGTAATAAAATTAATTATAGAGGCTACATATATAGTAGCGGTTTCTACTCTGAATATCAAGTTACCAAATGATACTCTATCATATCCTGCTGCTACTAGAATATCTTCCTCTTTATCGCTGATTCCACCCTCTGGACCTACTACCATTATAATTTTAGCACAACCTTCTATATTTTGTAAATAGTAATTAAGTAGTTTTTCTTTTTCTTTAGTCGAAGCTACTAACTTTAAGTCAGCATCTTCTTTAGTTAAATCTTTGATACTCTTTATATTTTCTATTATAGGAATACTTGTTCTTTTAGATTGTTCACTTGCTTCTTTGCATATTGTTTCCCATCTTACTTTCTTTTTATTAAATCTTTCTTTATCTAACTTTACAATACTTCGTTCCATACTTACTGGTATAATTCTAGATACACCAAGTTCAGTTAATTTTTGTAATATTAAATCCATCTTTTGTTCTTTTACTAGGGCAACCGCTACTGTTAGTTCTATTTGTTGCTCTTTATGTTCTTGTTCTTCTTTCTCTATTTCTATGTTGAATGGTTCTAAACTATTTATTTTGCATATGTATAGTTTGTTATTATATACTACTTCTATTCTATCGTTTATATTCATTCGCATTACTTTTTTGATATGTCTTATATCTGATTCTTCTAATTCTAATTCTTTCTTTTTTATAAAATATCTTTGCATAATTTTCCCTCACTATATATAATTATAACAAAAAAATTAGACTTTTTATCATCTAATTTATTTTTTTATCTATGAACTAATACTTTACTGCCGGTATTTACATTTTCATATATAGTACGGGCGGCTTTTTTGGGTAAATTTACACAGCCATGACTACCTTTGGTTAAGTAGATTTCTTCACCAAACTTACTACGCCAATCGGCATCATGTAAGCCTATACCACCATCAAATGGCATCCAGTAATCAACGTGTGAACGATATCCTGGGCCTACTAAATAAGTATCTTTTTCTTTATAGGTTAAGCCAAAGTAGCCTTCGTTAGTAGGAGATGCAGGTTTTCCTGTTACTGTCTTTGTTGCAAGAATCATTTTGCTATCTTTATATAATCTTACTAACTGATCGCTTATATCTACTTCTACAAATGTTTCTGGTAATAATTCGATAATATCAGCATAGACATAGCCAATTTGCATATTGTCTTCGCCAAAATAATGAACCATTGCTATATCATCTTTAACTTTGTAGACATATACTTTTTGATATTTATCTATAAGACCTATTTCATTCATATTGATATCATATAGTGGGGTATCATAAGTTATATAGCCAAAATTATATACTTCGGTTATATTATCTTCATCTACTACTTCTTCTACTTTGATTGGTTCTTCTTCTGGTTCTTGGGTGTCATTTTGTTTACCTTTTAGCAAACCTCCTGTTAAAAACATGGTAGCCGCTAATAAAGCACTTATTATTCTTGTTTTTGTTTTCTTTCTCATAACTTCTCCTTGTAAGTTTTATTATATCATTTTATTTTTATAAATCAATATATTTGTTATAAAAGAGAATTATTTTTTATAATCCTCTTTGGTTTTTTCTACTATTTCTTTTAAATATTTACTGGTATAAGTACAACCACTGATTGTATCTAAGTCTTGTAAGTTATTTTGATTATTAATTATTTTATTTAGATAATCATTACTATATATCATATTGGTATATGTTTCATGACTACTTATAACTTCAATATTAGTTATATTATCATTATTAAATTCTATTTTTAGTTTAATACTACCTTTACCAGCATAGCCTTGACCTTTTACTTCGTATGTTGTAGTAGTACCTTTTTTTACTTTGGATAATATTTCATAAGTATCATCTAGTGGTTTAGTTATGATATTTTTTTCTATTACAAATGATGATAATATACATAATATTATTATAACTAGTAGAATAATATTACTTATATTTTGTTTGGTATATAATTTTATACTTAATTTATTTATAAATATGGTTATTATGTCTACTACTAAGATTGATATTAAGACGCCTTCTGGTAAGGGGGTTAAATATCTTATTGTCATTGTTATAATTCCCATTAATATACCACTTATTATTTGACCTTTTTTGGTTATTGGTGTTGTTACTGGATCGGTAGCCATGAAGACTGCTCCAAAAAGTAAGCCACCACTTAATATGTTGAATAATATAAACCAGATACCTATATTTTTAGTTATACAGATTATTATACTTATGATTATTACTGTACTTATATAACTTACAGGGATACGCCATTTTATTATTTTTTTATAGGTTAAATATATAAATGATACAATACATAGTAGACTACAAGTTTCTCCTACTGCTCCTGGGATATTACCAAATAAAAAGTTTAATAGGTTACCATATGGTGTAACTAAATTATCATAGGTTACTAGGTATCCACTAGCGGTCATATTAGTAAGAGGAGTAGCACTACTTATTACGTCTACTTCATAGGGATTTAAATAGCCACCGGTTAAAGAGGAAAAGATAACAGTAATGAATAAGCTTCCTACTAAAGCAGGATTTAGTTTATTTTTACCTAAACCTCCCATTAATACTTTGGATAGACTGGCTATAATACTACCTAATATGATTAACCATAATGGTGTATTGATAGGAATGATAAGTGATAGGAATACTCCTGGTATGATGGCATAGCTTTCACTAAATAACTTGGAAAAACTTCTTTTATTTTTCTTTATATAATAATATAAATACTCAGTTATAATGCAAGATAAACTAGCTATGGAAGCAAATATTAGTGGTTTAAATACTAAGTATAAGTTGCCATATCCTTTTACTATTGGATAGATTCCATTTTTATATGTAGAAAATATTATAAATAACACTAGAATTATTAATACTGTATACATCATATTAGAGGTACTATTTTTACTTTTTAGAAAGTTACCTTTTCTTACTTTGAACTCTTTCATTTGTGATTCACCTTCTCTTTTGCAATATTTACAAATTCTCGTACTTCTATTTTTGATGGACATATATATGAACATAGTGAACATCCAATACATTTGTTGCATTCTAATTCTTTTAGTTTATCTATGTTATCAATATTTTCCATTATTAATACTGGCATAATATTAGCGGGGCATACGGTGGTACATTTTCCACATTTGATACATGGTAAATTTTTTTCAAAATGATCTTCCATGACAATTATTGAAGTAACATCTTTAGTTATTACAACATCATCACATGGCATACTCTTACCCATCATTGGGCCACCGACAATAAAGAGAGGATTTTTTATATTCTTATAGCCATCTAAGTTATTTATGATATCACTAGCTAAAGCTCCTATTTTTACTTTAACATTTTTCTTTTTCTTAATACCAGGACCAGTTATAGTAATAACTCTCTCAGTAAGAGGTCTATTATATTTAAACATTTCATATATAGCATATATAGTAGAAACATTATTAACAATAATACCTTTTTCACTAGGATATTTATCATATTCTATACCAAGAGTATTTCTAACTACTAGTCTTTCCCAACCATTAGGAAATGCGTCTTCTACTAATCGTAGACTGATATTAGGATATGTTTTTATATATTTATTTATCATTCTAATTGATTTTACATCATTACTTTTGACCGCTATTATAGCTCTAGGTATCTTTGTTATTTCTAATATGTTATCAATAGCCTCTAATATAGAGTCAGCATAATTAGCCATAACTGCTTTATCACATGATACAAATGGTTCACATTCTACACCATTAACTATTAAGCATTTTATATTATCTATACTATACTTTAAAAAAGTAGGATAATCAGCTCCTCCTAATCCAGATATACCATTATCTCTTAAATCATTAATAAATAATTCTTTAGTATAACTATTAATATCTTTACTTTTTAATTTACTCTTTTCATATTTTTCTTTAAAATCATTTTCAATAACAACACATTTAATTCTTTTACCATTACTAATTAATTTATTAGTACCACATACAGCATAACCTGATACTGAACTATGTACAGGAAAATTATTATCCTTATTAATAGCAACAATCATTCCTTTATATACATAATCTCCTTCTTTAACTAAATACTTATATGTAGTACCATTCTTATTTTCAAGTGGTACATAAACAAACTCAGGTTTAATATACATCTCTATATTATAATCAATCTTATTACTACTATCAATTCTAACTGGTTTATTCATATTCATAGTCTCCTTATCATAATAATAATATCATAAATTTATTAAAATTACTATACCTTTCATGAAAATCCAAGGTATTTTCATGTCATTACTAGCCTGTAGTCTAGTAATGAATAATTATTAGATATTATATTCGAGGGTGAAGTACTTTCTAACTTAGAAATATACAATTAAAAAGAAGATAAACTAGTATCTTCTTTAACCATTTAATGTAGCATTCTTACCAGTAGCATATAAATCAAATGATAATGTCTTATTCTGCATAGTATCTGGATTAGTAAAGTCTTTTCCATTAAACCATAAATATAAAGTATATTTATCCGTAGTAGTATTAACATTTCTATCAGTAAATAATGTTAATGTAGTTACTCCACTACTAGCATAAGTAATGCCACTAGCATTACTGCTTGCATTATATGCTTTAAAATTACCTTTCTTTACTAAAGTAGTATCATTATAATATAATTCATATACAAATGATTCTTCTTTTAATTCATTAGGCATAGTAGTAAGATCCATATATAAACTCATAGTACTACCAGCTTCACTTGCTTTAACAGTAATATCTTTCTTAATACCTTCTTCTTTACTATCTACTGGTGTTAAAGTACCAGTAACATTACTTCCACCTACAAAAGTAACAGTATTACCAGATATCTTAACACTAACATTAATATTAGAAGTACTATTCCATCTATAATAAGCATAAGTACCACCTATCATTACTATAATTAACCCTATTATTCCTATTATTAATCCTTTATTATTTTTCATATTCCACCTCATTTTTTCTATTTAATTTTTCGCCTTACGGTGAATCACCCTACTTGGGCTCTTTATTTTCTTATCATTGTATACCAGCCTGATTTCTGCTGCCTAGTGAAAAGGGTTTCACTAGGCACTTTAGATTTCAGATTCTAATCTTAATTTCTATCCAACAAGAAATGGACTTGCTGCTGTTCCGCTTCCTCCTGATATAGCATCAGATTTAAGAGAAACTACCGGGCGAATGGCGCCGTAAGTACTATTAACATTAATGATGCTTAGATAGCCATCGCCATAAACATTATTGACACGAGCACGACCGGACGCGAACAAAGTTGGTGACATAGTCCAGTACCAATATCCTGAATATAAATAATATTCTTTGTTAGCTGAAGTTGTTCCGCCTGCATACATTACTTCATCAATTGTAATTAGTCCTATCATTTTAGTTAGTTTGCCATTTCCTATTGTTGTACTCTTTGTAAATTTATCATTATTATTTGTGCATTTTAATGTTGGTTGTCCATTACTTATTCTTGTGTTTGCTGTATAATTTGCTGCATAATATGTATCTGTTGTTCCTATTCCTGTACCTGATGATACACTTCTATCATTACAGTATATTGCATCAGCAATATACTTTTCGTTTCCAGTATTTACTATATTTGTATCATACCATGAATCTAATTTTGTTTTTATAGTACTATTTGTTGTATTACTATGTGTGTTTGCATATGTTGTTGCACCAGCAGTTCCATACATATATCCTACATATGTATTATCATTATAACTTGAATTAAATTTTGATTCTCCAATACTCATATCATTTGCAGTATTATCTTTATAACCATTTGCATGAGCACTAGTACCAGCATATATCATTCTAATTGTTCCGTCTCCATTTATTCTTATTATTCTCCAGTATTTATTAGCAAATTTTACATAGTTATTTGTTACATTTCCTCTAAAATAATAACTTGTACCTAAATCATCTTCATTACTATATATTCCATTTGTCTTATCATCTATACTTGTTTTTGTAAAGTTGGGGGTTCCACTAGATGGTGATAAATTTAATGATGTTAATGTTGCTTTTGCTTCGCTAAATTCTCCTTGATTTGCATCTGCACTTACTGTTCCATTAAATGATGCATCCATAGCATCATTTGCTATTTTTGATACATCTGCATAAATTACTATTAGATATTTATTTAATTTTGTATTTGATAATTGTTTAGTTAATAATGTTATTTTACCTGTACTTGTTATACTTCCTTTACTTACTATATTAAATTGTTGATTAAGTAGAGATGCTACTGTTACTGTACTTGTTGTACTAGTATTATCTAATACTGCATATTTAAGTGCTCCTTTACTATTACCTGTTGAAAAAGCACTTGATAATGTTGTTACATTTAAATATAATGATCCATATCCTTCTATTGTACATGTAGACTTTATTCCTATATTAGCATATGTTAATGCTATTCCTTCTTTAATAGTAAATTTATTATCACTTATTAAATCACTTTCATTTAATGCTTTTATACTAGCATTTGCTATATCATTTCCTTTAGTATAATCTATAGTAAAACAATTACTTGTTAATCCTATATTTACTATACTACTTGTCCATGTAAGTATAGCATATGTTATTCCTGATATAATTAGTATCAAGGCTAGTACTCCTAGTACTATTAATTTCTTATTCTTTTCCATATTAATACTCCTTTCACGATAAAAAGACTATGAAAAATCACTAATATTTCTATTAGTTATTTCATAGTCTTTATTTATATTATTATTTATTATACTTAGGTTAGATTTTTGACCCCCCCCCCCAATTAACTTGTAGTTAACGATATTTAATACTTTCATAAGAAGGTCCTCCTCTCTTTATCTTACATATAAATAATAACATAAATTAAATATTTTTACAATATAATTATCTAAAAAATGATAAGTATATAATAAATCCAAAATATATAAGAGATAATACAATACCATTTATTTTATTATTATTATTAGATTTATCAGGTACTCCAACTGCCATAGCAATTAATATACCACCTACTAAGCCACCAATATGAGCAGCATTATCAATACCAGAACTAGTAAATCCAATAATTAAATTAAGTACAATTACTGGTATTATTGATCTAGTTAAAGTAGCACCAAGATATGTTCTATAATAATATCCAAAATATAAAAGTGCTCCAAGTAAACCAAATATGGCTCCTGATGCTCCGGCACATATGGTATTATGACTAAAGGCTAAGGATAGTATACTTCCGGCTATGCCACTTAATAAATAAATTACTAAGTATTTCCATTTTCCAAATACATTTTCAACTTCTTTACCAATAATATATAATGAATACATATTACATAATAAATGTAATATTCCTATATGTAAAAACATTGATGTTAGTAGTCGATAGTAGTCTCCTCCTTTGGTAAGAATATCTAAATTAGCTCCAAATACTAATAAAGTATAATTATCTGTAGAACCATTACCTAATACATACATTAATATAAATACTAATATACATATAAATATTAAACTATATGTAACAATAGGTTTCTTAAAAGAAAATATTTTCTCAGCAATTTTACTTTTACTTTCATTTTTTTGATTAATATTATCAGTTACTTTAATAAAATATTCAAGCCCATTCTCATCTACTTTAGTCTTTTCTACTATATTAGGAAAAACATTAGTAAGCTTAGGATTATTAATATCTTCTTCTTTATTTATATAAATATCATCATTACTAAGTATCTTATCATCTTCTAAATCAGTATATATACTAAGTACTTTAACTTTAAAAGATAAAGTTTTCTTTTTAACTTGTTTCACTATTCTACTAAGTTTAAATTTATCAAAATCTAATTGTTCCTTATTATGAATATGATGAGATACTATTCTAACTATCTTATAATCTTCATTTAAATTTTCTAACCATATTTCATCATTTAATCCATGTATAATCATTGGATTATAATTCTTTTCAGTAATAAAATAGTTAATTAAACTCATAACTACTAAATCATCACTTTTAAACACAATATCTTCCATAATTACCTCCACAGTATATATTATACTAAATATTTATAAATAAATAAAGTATTTTTCACCTATATACCATTTTTCTATATAATATATTAGAGAGGAGATTATATATATGTATAATAGAAAAATGGTATATCCTTATCAAGATAATCGTTTTGCTGGTGGATTTGCAGCACCATTTATATTAGGAGGTATAACCGGAGGATTATTAGCTCCTGCCTTTTATCCTAGACCATATCCATATCCTGTATATTATGGACCAAGACCACCATATGGACCATATCCTTACTACTAAAACACCAAAAAGGGTGTTTTTTTACTTAAATATATGATAAAATAAGATTATGAAGAAATTTAATATGATTGATGAAAGTTTTATTTGCGAAAATTGTGGTAAAAAAGTAACTAAATTAGGTTATACTGCTCGTGATCACTGCCCATATTGTTTATATTCTAAACACTTAGATATAAATCCTGGTGACAGAGAATGTACTTGCCATGGATTAATGAAACCAATTGGTATTGAAAAATATAAAAACAGTTATAAAATAATTTATAACTGTACAAAATGTCATCAAAAACATAAAAATATTATGGCAACTGATGATGATTTCAATATAATAATAAAACTATCTAACGAAGTAAATCACTAATCATTGGTAATAAGAATATAAATACCAACAAAATAACCACAATTAAAAAAGCAATTTTAAACTCAGGCCCTATCTTAATAGATACGGTCTTTTTCTTTGGTTTATTATTATCAACATAAGTTCTATTAACATTACCACTAGTAGCAACATAATTATTATTAACATTATTATTAACATTATTATTAACAAAATTATTAGTAGTATTACTATTATTTTGTATATTATTATTTGTATTAGAATATTGTATATTATTATTAGCACTAGTATTTGAAACCTGAACATTATTATTTATTTTAGAAACATCATTATTACTAATAGTATTCAAATTAATCTGATTATTATTAGAAGTACTATTCATATTTTGAATATTCATATTCATTGTATCATTAATATTTACACTAGGATTACTAATTCCTGTATTTAGATTACCTGAAGCTGCTTTATAACTACCAACATTGTTATTAGTAGAATCTTTGTTATTCATAAAAATCCTCCTTACTTTTAGGATAAAAGATTTAGGATTAACCTAAATCTTATAATTTCCAATTATCATTTTGAAATGGAATATTTTGATTATTTGCTTGATTAGGTATTCCATTATTTATATTTGGACCAAAATTTGGTATGTTTGGAATGTTGTTATTTACATTCATAGTATTTGTGTTAGGTGTAACATTTTGATTAAATGGTTGAGCTGGTATATTATTTACACTTGGATTAACTTGATTTCCTATTACTGGAGAAACTGGTGATGTTACTGGCTCTTCCATAACTGGTGTTTGATTTATTGGTGTATTAACACTTGGAATATTATTTGCTGTATTGATTGGAATGTCGTGTTCCTGAGTCATAATTGGAGTACTTGGTATAGTATTTAAACTATTTGGTACTTCATTTAATACTGGACCATTATTAATATTCATATTAGGAATATTTCCTTGATTATACATTGGTTGTCCCATATTTTGATTAGGTATATTTTGTTCATTAGGTACTTGTACATTTACTTCTGGTATTGGATTTTGAACTGCTACTGTTGGTTCAACAACAGGAGTTGGAGTAACTACATTATTAATACCATTATTCATTTGATTATTAACATTAGTATTCATAATTGGAGTTGCTTCAACTGGTTTTGGGGTAAATACTTGTTGTTGTTCAGGAGTAGTATTAAAGAAATTACTACTATTTACTTCATTATTCATTTCATTCATTACTGGTGGTACATTTCCTAATATGTTGTTTTGATTATTTAAGTTGTTATTCATATTTTGATTAAACATATTATTAGTAGTATCTCCAATAGGAGCATTTATTCCATTTATATTATTCATATCCATACCATTATTTATTGAATTTATATCATTTAAATTACCCATCATATTGATATCTGTACTTTCACTAGTACTCTCATTTGCCATAGCGTTCTTTCTTAATTTTTTCTTTCTCTTAGTATCTACTAGAAAACCTACAACTGTAATAAGTAAAATTGCTATGACAACCAAAAACCACGTATAATATTCTATTAAAAAATCTATAACTGCATTCATATTGTATCCTCCCTATTTACTCTATTTATAGAATAACATAATTTTTTTTAAAAATCAATAAATTTAAAATTTTTCCATGATATTTTTATCAATAAAACTTATACTTTTCATGGATAAATCTAATGATTCTTTATATTTTCCTCTTTTAAATAATTCTTCTGCTTTATTAAGAGCTATATCTATTTCTTCATAACTGCTTCGATAACGATTACCATAAACAATCATTTTTTCAGACATACTAGCAATTTTAATCATATCATTAGTCTTATTATATATTTTAAATACTAAGTCTCTAGCAGTATCTACTCTTATATTAAGTATTTTAATAACGATAGGTTTCTTATCTAGTTCTTTAACTATCTCTCTAATGGCATCTTGAGCTTCAGTAAGTTCTATATAATAACTACTAGGTATTACTGGTATTTTATAATCTTTTAATCGATATTTAGCTTTCTTAAGTAAGTTTTCAATCGTAGCAAGTTGTTCTCTTGCTCTTGTTTCATCATCTTTCATACTAGTAATTGATCTAAGCTGAAAATCCAAATCGTCTTGTAATCTAGATAACTTAAGTGCTAAACCATTTAATTCGTCTACTAATTTAGAATAGGCAAATGTTTTCATTTTACCTTGATCTACTAATATCTTATAGTCTTGATTTATTTTTTCTAAATTCTTATTAAGAATACTAAATTTATTAATATCTTCATCTGATAAATTATAATTATATTTTATATCATCTATCTGAAGATAAATATCTCTAACTACTTTATTAATATTATCTATCTTATAACCAAGTTCTTTTACACTTTGTCTAAATAAATCTTTGCTTTCTTTTTCTTTATCAAAATCATTATATAATTCATTAAAGTATTCAATAAATGTCTTTAACTCTATTATTGATTCTCCTAGTTCTAATTTTTTTAAGTTTTCTATAATATTATCTATCTTATTTTTTATTTCTTTTATATTATATTCTACATTTAAATAATCTAATGGATAACCATCTCTTTTCATACGATAATAATAAGTTATGGCTTCATCTATTTTATTTGGTACTAATACAGTAGCCATTAATACTATTGTAGGAATATCTTCAAGTAATTTACCTAATTTAGTTATTTTATCATCAAGTAAATTTATTTTCTTCTCTACTGATACATAATCATTATTATCCATAGCTTTCTCAAACTTAGCAAATAAATCATCAATATTATCTATTTCTTTTTCTAAATAATCCGCTATTACACCATATTCTTTTTTTGATCTTTCAAATTTATTTTGATCTTCACGATATACTATTTTTAATTTAGTAATAAGAGCTCTATTTCTTTCTTCTGAATTAGTAATTAATCTTACTTCTTCAAGTAAATGGTCTGTTTTCTTTTTTAAGGAATTTATTTCTATTTCAACATTAGCTATTTTTCTAATAGCTTGTTTATAATCTTTTCTATCAATTAAAAAATCTGCTTCAGATATTAAATCTGTAAGTTCTGGTATTTTTTCATCTCTAATTGTAGTAAATGTATTATCCCAATCATCTAATTTATTTTTTAAATTATCTGTTTTTATTAATTCTTTAACTTTAGTTATTTCACTAAGTACTGGTACTCCTATTAAATTATTCTTTTTTACGTCTAGTTCTTCTATTTCCTTTTTATACTTTTTATTTTGATTTCCTTTTATTATAACGATTGTAACTATAATAAGTATTACAGCCAATATAAAGGCAGATATTGTAATTAAAAGAACACTATCCATTAATATCACCTTTCCTACTCATAATATATTCTACCACATTTTTTTATATTTTAAAATTGTTTTTGTAATAAAAATTATTTTTTTTAAAAAGTGTATATAAAAATCAAATATAAATATTGATATTTTTATAATTTTTTAGTATAATGAATATGGAAAGAGAAATTTATCCATAATAAAAATGGGTAACACCTAGTCTCAAAAGGTGTTCTCTCCATACATTGTATAGAGGCACCCCCTGGGTGCCATCTTTTTTATTTCCTGTTTTTTCTATTATCTATATAGACAACAAAGAAAAAGATTATCATAGCAAGTGCTACAACGTAATCCATTACTCAAATCTCCTAACCCCCTGAGGATGAAAGAAAACTTTTTCATACAGAATCACTCCTTCCTCCCAGAGATACTCGGGAAAAATGGAGAGACGCACCTTATAGGTGTTACCTAGAAACTCTCCTATAGTTTCACTTAATAGTCAATATAATATGACTATTTATTTTATTTTATATATACATACAAATGTATATATTGTTATCATAAGAAAGACATTTGGCTTTCTTATGCGGCAGAAGACCTATAAGGGCTTATGACGAAGAACAAGATAAACCTTAGGTTATCTTGTCCATTCAAATTCAAAATCAAATATTCTAACGGTATCTCCTTCTTGAATACCCATTTTTTCTAATTCTTCATCAATACCCATTCTTCTAAGTTTATTAGAGAATCTCTCATATGCTTCTTCAGTATTAAAGTTAGTCATTCTAAATAATTTTTCAACAGCATCGCCTTTAATAACATAAACATCTTTATCTTTAATAATAGTAAATGGTTTTTCTTTCTTAAATTTATATAAAACATGACTCTCTACTACTTCATCATCGTATAAATTAGTATCTTCAATAGATTTAGTAAGTTCAGATAATTTATTAATAACTTCATCTAAACCCTCATTAATTAAAGCAGTAACTTCAAAGATATTTTTATTTTTAATCTTCTTTTTAAATTCTTCTAAATTCTCTTTAGCTTTATCTCCATCCATCTTATTAGCTATAATTATCTCTTCTTTAGTTAAAAGTTTAGGACTAAAAGATTCTAATTCTTTCCTTATAGCAACATAATCATCATAAGGATCTCTACCTTCAGTACCAGCCATATCTATAACATGAGCAATTATCTTAGTTCTCTCAACATGTTTTAAAAATTTATGTCCTAAACCTACTCCTTCACTAGCTCCTTCAATTAAACCAGGAAGATCCGCTACTACGAAGGTATTGTCTTTAGTTTTAACTACTCCTAGATTAGGAGATAATGTAGTAAAATGATAGTCTGCTATTTTAGGATTAGCATTAGATATCATAGAAAGAATAGTACTCTTACCAACCGAAGGCATACCAACTAGTCCAACATCTGCAATCATACGAAGCTCAACTTTAATATTTCTAACTTCACCAGGTTCTCCATTCTCGGCATACGATGGACAAGGATTATTCCTAGAAGATAAACTTACATTACCTCTACCTCCTCTACCACCATAAGCAATCGTAGCCATTTCACCATTTCTAGTAAGATCCGCTATTACAACACCAGTATCAGCATCTTTAACCGTAGTCCCAACCGGTACTTTTACTATTAAATCTTCACTATTACTACCATATTTATTTTTACCTTCACCATTTTCCCCATTATTTCCTTTAATCTTCTTTTGATATCTTAAATCTATTAATGTTTTCAATCCTTCATCGGCTTTAAAGATAATGTCTGCTCCTTTACCACCGTTACCTCCGAATGGTCCACCCATTGGTACACAAGCTTCTCTTCTATAAGCCATACAACCATTACCACCATTACCAGCTTGAACATTAATTAATACCTCATCTACAAACATATTATCATCTTCCTTCATACTTAACTTTGAATATTACTACTAGTACTAATATAATTATTAAAACTATATAAATACCACTTACCCATAATATTCTAAGATAATTTATTTTCTTTTTTTCTTTTTTCATGTTTTACCTCTTTTATCTTTATTATTATTTTATCAAATAATTCACTTAAAAAATCAATTATATAAGTATCAACAAAGGCAAGTAACAAAATAAAAACAATACTTACTATACCAAATTTTGAAACTAAAAACAAGTCTGGAAGCAAAATTAATAGTTCAAAAAAGGAAATTGTACAAAATATTAGTAATATTTTACGCCATAAGTTAAGTGGCTTACATATTGTATATAAAAGTCTTAACGTAATAAAACCTGTTAATGTTACTACGACTAAACGATAATTTTCAAAGTTTTTATTAAATATTGTACAAAACATTATTATAATAAAGATATTTAACATAACAGTTATTCCATTAGGTACAGCATTTCTAAATACTTTAGCAATAAAATCTTTATCTACTTTATTATAGTTAGGTTCTAAGGCTAAAAAGAATGATGGTATACCTACACATACTGAACTAATTAAGGATAATTGAATTGGATAAAAAGGATATTCATGAGATAATCCAATTGATAAAAGACATAGTAAGAATGAATATGTTGTCTTTATTAAGTACATTGAAGCTACTCTCTCAATATTATTTACTACTCTTCTACCCTCATTAACAATACTAGGAAGAACACTAAAATCATCAGTTTTTAAAACAACATCAGCAACACTTCTAGCTGCACTGACACCACTACCAAGAGCAATACCACAATCAGCCTCTTTTAAAGCAAGAATATCATTAACACCATCTCCTATCATACCAACAGTATTATTTTCTTTCAAAGCCTTAATAACCATTTGTTTCTGCATAGGAGTCATTCTACCAAAGATTGTTTTCTCTTTTACTACTTCTACTAACTCATTATAATCTTTAGGTAAATCTTTTCCTTCAATATATCTATCATAACCTTCAAAATCTAATTGTCTTAATATATTAGATACAGTACTAGGATTATCTCCTGATATTATTTTAATTTCTACTTGTTGTTCTTTAAAATAACGTAAAGTATCTCCGGCATTACTTCTAATATTATCTTTTATTACGATAAAGCCAATTACTTCTAATTTATTCTTTTCTTTAGCTAAAGTAATTATTCTATAGCCTTTCTTTACATACTTATCTAATTCTGGATAATCACTAATACTCTTATCAGTAATATATTCTAAAGCACCTAAATAATATTTAACGCCCTCTATAACAGTAATACTACACTTTTTAGCAGAACTAAATGGTATTCTATCTTCTACTTTTAAATTATCTTTAACACCATATTTATTCTTTAAAGCCTTATCAGTAGAATTATTAGCATCATTAGTATTAATATTAGCAATAATATCTTCAATATTATCTTTATCATTTAATTTAATTAATTCTACTACTTCCATAGTACCATCAGTAATAGTACCAGTCTTATCTAAACATAATACATCAACACATGATAATATCTCTATACCATGTAATTTCTCTATAATAACATTCTTCTTAGCCATTTTAACAACTCCTGCGGTTAAAGCAATCGAAGTAAGTAAGACTAAACCTTCTGGTATCATACCAATAATACCCGCTACTGTAGATAAAATAGCTTCATTATAAGATTGTCCACTATAAAAATATTGACTAACAAATAATAGTATTCCTACTGGTACTATTAAGAAAGTAATTATTTTTAATATCTTATTAATAGTATTTTGTAAGTATGAAGAATTATCTTTAATAGTAGTAGCCTCTTTAATTAAATTATTAGCATAATTATCTTTACCAACACTAATTACTTTAGCATAAGCACTACCACTAGTAATTATTGAACCAGACATAATTTTATCATCTTTTCTCTTAATAATAGCATCAGATTCCCCAGTAATAACAGATTCATCTACTTCTAGGCTACTAGACTTCATAACAACCATATCTACTAGTGCTGATTCACCACTAGTAAGATAAATAATATCATCCATAACAATCTTTTCTTTAGGTATTTCTATCTTTTTACCTTCTCTTACTACTGTTACAGTATCTTGATCTGTTACCTTTAATTTTTCTAATATTTTCTTTGACTTAAACTCTTGATATATAGCAATAATCGTATTAAATATTACCGTACCAACAAACAAACAATTTTGAAGTGATCCAGTTGTTAATACTAACACTAATAAAGAAATATTTAATATATTAAATAGTGTTATAGTATTAGATAAAATTATTTGTTTAGTTGTTCTAGTATACTTAACTTTCTCCTCATTACTTAAACCATTATTCTCTCTATATTCTACTTCTTGTCTATTTAATCCTTCCATAATTCCTCCTAGTTAAAAAGGGCTTATTAATGCCCTTATTTTCTATAATAATAAACTCCACTATCCATACCAGGAAAAGCCATAACATTTCTCGGATTAAATGAATAGTTATTAAAGAAAGTAGCATGATGACCACTAGCCATTCCTAAATGTAAATGAGCTCCAAAACTTGCACCAGTATTTCCAACATAACCAATAACATCATCAGTTGTTACGGCTTTACCTTGATACATACCTGAAGCAAAACTACTCATATGCATATAAACAGTAGTATAATCTACGCCATTAACATTATGATAAATATAAATAGCATTACCTCCTCCAGATATCCAACCAATACGAGCAATAGTTCCTTTAGCAACAGGATATATAGGAGCACCATATATATTAGGATGCCATAAATCTATGCCATGATGGTAACCACCAATATTAGGTCTCTCAAAAGCATAGCCAGTATAATTATCACTAACAGTAAAATAACTAAGTGGATATCTCCAACCAAATGATACTGGTGTTGCCAAGCAAGAACTAACATCTTGATTTAACTTACAACCAAGTTTTTCATAGTAGGCAATCTCTTTCTTATAATCACGAATATCTTCTTCTATCGTAGATCCTTCTTTATCATAAGATTCAGCATTTGATTTTAAAGTAATCATCTTACTATTTAACTCACTACTCTTAGCTTCAAGAGTACTCTGTTTACTAGCAAGTTCTTTCTTTTTATTTTCCAAAGTAGTAATTAACTCTTTTAATTCATCCATTAACTTAGTATTATAATCAGTAAGTTGTGATACGACTGAATATCTATATATAAAATCAGTATAAGAATCTGCTTCAAATAAATATTCTAAGTAAACATTTTCCCCATTAGATACTTGAAGAAACTTAAGTAATTCATCAGTTTCTTTACTCTTTTCTTCTATTTGCTTTTGACTACTTATAATATCATCTTCTGATTTCTTTATATCACTCTTTATCTCTGATATACTAGATATAATTGAAGCTATCTCATTATTTACAGCCTTAATCTCACTTTCATTCAACTCTTTCTTACTTTGATTATCTGAGTATTTCTTTTCTAAGGCCGCTAACTCATTTTTTAACTGCCCAAGTGTTTTAGCTTCTACTTTATAACTAGGAATAAACACCATAGTCATTATTATAAATATAAATAATATTTTTTTCTTCATCTTATCACATCTTCCTAGAATAATTATATATTAAATGAATGTTTTAGTCAATAATTTAACTCTATATTAATATCTCTTTAAATAACTGCCCGAAGCAAATGGTACTAAATTTCTTGGATTAAAGGAATTAGCATTAAATCTACTAACATCATTACCAGTAGCTACGCCAAAATGCAAGTGTGCTCCACAAGTACAATAATCATAACCACCCTTACCAGCATAAGATACCGAACACTGACTAGGATTCATAGCACCAGTAGTTAATCCACCAGTCAAACCAACGACAGTATTAGTATCAACAATATCATCAACATTAACTTTAATTTCTAATAAATGCATATAAACAGTAGTATATGGAACACCATTAATAGTATGATAGATATAAACCATATTACCACCACATGAGCCTCTTCTTACAATATAAGCAACTCTTCCTTTAGCTGCTGCATAGGCATAAGTTCCTTCACTTGCTCCTAAATCTATACCACGGTGTGAAGTACCTCCACAACCAATACAATCAGTTCTAACAACTTGATATTCACTAGTAACCCAACCACTAACAAGAGGTAATTTCCAACCACTAGAATTAGGAATTGTAACACAAGAGTTAATATCTTGATTCAATTTACATCCTTTTGATTCATAATATTTAATATCTTTTTCTTTAGCATCAATATCTTCATCAATAGTAGTACCCTCTTCTTCTAATTTAGATAAATTAGCCTTCAAAGTAGCAAGTTTAGAAGCTAAGTTACTACTCTGCACTTCAAGTTCTTTTTGTTTACTAGCAAGCGTTATTTTACTATCTTCTAATTCTTTAACTAATTTCTTTAAACTTTCCATCAAGTCATTATTATACTCAGTAAGTTGTGATACGACTGAATATCTATATATAAAATCAGTATAAGAATCTGCTTCAAATAAATATTCTAAGTAAACATTTTCTCCATTAGACACTTGAAGAAACTTAAGTAATTCATTAGTCTCTTTATCTTTCTCTTCTATCTCTTTCTCAGAACTACTAATTTTTTCAGTAGCTGCTATAATCTCTTTCTTAGTATTTTCTATTTCGATTTGTGTATTATCAATATCTACTCTTAAAGATTTAATTTGACTATCTGTTAAATTCTTATTATTCTCAGTAGCAGCCTTTTTAGCCTTTAAATCCGCTAACTCATTCTTTAAATCTTGAAGCGTCTTAGCTTCTACCTTATAACTAGGAATAAACATTATAATCATTATTAAAAATATTACTAATATTTTTCTCTTCATTTAATCACAACTTTCCTAACATAATTATATATTAAATAATTATTTAGGTCAACAATTAAAAGAGAGTTTACATTTTTTGTAAATTCTCTCTTTTCTTATAAAAAAGTTATCCTATGCCAATTACCTTTAAACCATTAGTTATCGACCACTTATGACCATCTAGACCCCAAAAGTGGTCGATAACTGCCATTTTTTCATAATTTTTTATCTTTTTTAATAATATTATCACATTAAAATATCAACAAATTTGGAATTCAATTCCGAAAATGTATAAAATATTAAAATATATCTTTTACCTCTTTTCTTTTTATAAAACTAATTATAAATATTAATACTATCGATATATATAATATTATCTTAATATCATTAATAAAATAACCTATTAAACAGAAGATACTTCTAGTAAAACAAAAGATTATTTCTACTAATACTATATACCCTTTTATATTAGTGTCTTTCTTAATATTATAAATATTTTCCGCTGATACAATTTCAAACATCTTAATACCAAGACCTTCAAAGAAACCTATTACTAATATCAAACAATTACTAGTAATATTTAATTTTAATAATAATATTATACAAAACAATATATTTAAGTATTTAAAATATTTATTATCATCTATCTTTCTAACAAAGAAGTAAATAAATATACAAGCACTAACACCCATTATAGCATTAAATATACCAACATATTCAATCTTACTATTTATAAATAAATATAGATATAATGGCTGAAGAGATAAATTAATTACTTTAGCCTGCTCCAAGATAAAGAATAGTAGTTTATTCTTCTCTATTTTTTGATATTTAATTATATTATTATTCTCTTTAATATCTAATTTAAATAATGGTATTACTGCTACTACTGATAATACAATTACTATTATAGCAAGTACTATTAAAGATAATTTCTTAGTAACATAACTAACTATAATAGGAGCCACAATTAAACCAATATTACTAAATATTAAGATACTTCCTATTTCTTTTTTTCTTTCTTTATCCATAGCCTTAATAGCAAAGTAATGTCTTAAACTATGATAGCTGTAGCAGCCTATTCCATATATAATACTAAATATTATTAAATTACTAATAGTTTTATCCATCGTCGACATAAAATAAAAACTACCACTAAAAATTATACTAGAAAGTATTAATATATATTTAGCATTAACATATTTAGTTAGATAAATAACTATGACACTAATAATACCTCCAACAAAATATAGAATAGTAAAGAATAATAATATTTCTTTTAAAGAATATCCCATTTTATATAATAGTACTGAAGAAAAAACTTCTACTATATTTCTTGCAATTGTCGATATCATGATAAATAAATTATATTTTTTAATATTTGACATATAATCACCATTATTATTATGTATTTTTTATATTATATGATACAATATATAGAGGTGATTTATTATGTTTAAATATACATTAGATAATAAAAGATATCATACTCTTAATTATTATTTAAAAAATAAGTTTAATACTAAAGTTATAAAAATTAGTTTAAATGGCGGTTTTACTTGCCCTAACATCGATGGTACTAAAGGTTATGGTGGCTGTATATACTGCTCTAAAAGTGGTTCAGGTGAGCATGGAGGTAATCCCAATAAAGATTTAACAACACAATTTAATGAAGTAAGAGAAGTAATTGAAAAGAAATGGCCTAGTAATAAATATATTGCTTATTTCCAAGCTCGAACTAATACTTATGCTCCTCTTAATGTATTAAAAGAAAAGTATGAAGAAGTATTAAAGATAGATAATGTTATTGGTTTATTTATTGCTACTAGATGTGATGCTATAACTGAAGAAACACTAGACTATTTAGAAGAACTAAATAAAAGAACTTTCTTAGTAATAGAATTAGGTCTTCAAACTATTCATGAGAGTACTTCTAAATTAATTAATCGAGGTCATACTTTAAAAGAATTTGATGACATGGTCAAAAAATTAAGAGATAGAAATATTAATGTAGTTGTGCATATAATTAATGGCCTACCTTATGAAACCGAAGAAATGATGTTAGATACAGTTAAACACTTAAATAATCTTGATATTCAAGGTATTAAAATACATATGTTAAATATATGCAAAGATACTCCTATTGAAACTTTATATAATAAAGAACACTTTCATATTCTTACTAAAGAAGAGTATATTGATATCGTAATTAAACAGTTAGAATTATTAAGAGAGGAAATAGTTATTCATCGAATTACTTCTGATCCTGATAAAGATGCTCTAATAGAACCTACTTGGCTATTAAAGAAATTCTGTTTACTTAATGATATTGATAAAGAAATGAAAAAAAGAGATACTTATCAAGGTAAATATGCTAAATAAAAGACTTCACTCGAAGTCTTTTATTCATAGTATTCCATTATTTCTTCTAAAGTTTTTCTTGGTCTCATCTTAGGTTCTTGATTAGGATAACCAATAACAAGAGAACTAATCAATTCCATATCATTATACTTTACCATATCTAAAATTTCTTTCTCTATAAAATCAGTATCTCCTATCCAAAGAGTACCAAGATTTAATTCCGTACTTCTAAGACACATATTTTCTATAGCAGCCCCTACTGATAAGTTATCATATCCATCCTCCATCTTAAAAAAATTATATTATTTTTATTTAACTTTGTCAATTACCTAAACTAAATGATTAATAGAGAGACTTATTATTTAAGGCTCTCTATTACCTATGAAGACCTTAGGCTTCATAGGATATTAAAAGAACTAGTTTTAGCTGAAGTTGTAAAATAAAAGTAGACATAAAAGGAATGTGTCTACTTTTTTGATATAATAAAAGAAGAAAGGATAAAATAATATGAAAAGAAAAAGAGAAAAAAATAGAATTTGGACAACTAAAGAAAAAGAAAAAATTGTAATTCCAGTAATTGAATTTAAGAAAACGTTACAACAAACATGCAGAGAATATGACATAAGTAGTGGTTTATTAAGCAGATGGATAGAAAAATATAAAGCCGAGGGAATTAGTGGATTAGAAAATAAAAGGAAGCCAGGAAATCCAATGACAAAATATTTTACTACCAAAAAATTTAATAGTAAGGAAGAAGAATTAGAATACGAAAATATGAGATTAAAAATTGAGAATGAACGATTAAAAAAAGGTTACATTGTGAAAGGAGATGGTTCAATTGTAGTATTCAAGAAATAAAGCAAAAAGAATTTGAAATAATAGAATATTTTAGTAAAAACTATTCCGTAAAATCACTTTGTGAAATAATGAATGTTTCTAGAAGTGGTTATTATAAATGGCTTAAAAATAAAAATATATTGAATCAATATGAATTAAATAGAAAACAATTAGGTGAATTAATATTAGATGTTCATAAAAGAAAACCCAGTTACGGATATCATAGAATAAGAAAAATTATATTAGATGAAACCGGTTGGGTTGTTTCTGATAATCTAGTACATAAGGTATGTAAATCATTAAACATCAAATCTAAAGCTAAACATTATAAATATAAGAAACCTGGAGAAGAATCAATTAAATTTTATAACGCAATAAATGGTAATTGGAAAACAACACGACCATTTGAAAAAATAGTTTCAGACACAACAAAGATATGGTTTAAAAGAAAACCGTATGATTGGACGTTTTATTTAGATGTTTTTAATAATGAGATAGTTGGTTATGATGTTAGGGAATCAATGTATGGTAATGGTATATTAAATCATAAAAATGCCCTAAATTATATGCTGAATGAAAAAATAAAAAGAGGATATAAAGACCTTGATACAATTTTTCACACAGATCAAGGTTCTGTATATTCCTCGGTGTCATTTAACAATATACTTAATTCTTATACTATAACACGTTCAATGTCGCGAGCCGGAACACCAACTGATAATCCAGTTATTGAATCTAAAAATGGTTGGCTCAAAAAAGAAATGTATATTGACTTTGACATAAATAATTATAACACAGTTCAGGAATTTATTGATGATATAGTTTATGATAACAATAATTTACGGCCAAGTTACGCTTTAAATTATAAAACCCCAGTTGAATATAGAAATCAACTAGGATTTAATTAATGTTCTTTTATTGTCTACTTTCTATTGACAAGTTCAGTTTTAGCTAGTTCTATATTTTTAGAATAATCTTAATATATCATTAAAAGTTACATATACCATAAGAAGCATAAGTAACATAAAGCCTATACTATTTACCATAGCCTCTGTCTTAGCAGGCACAGGTTTTCTTCTTATCTTTTCAATAATTAAGAATAATACTCTACCACCATCAAAAGCAGGGAATGGAAGTAAGTTAATAACTCCTACATTCATTGATAAGTAAGCAGTTAAATACATAATATTTTGGAATCCTTTTTTAGACTGGGAATCCACGATTGAATAAATACCAATTGGACCAGATAAATCTTTAGCAGATACACCACCAGTAAATAATTGTTTAATAGTAGTAAGCATTAATTTATATAAACTAACAGTAGTCTCTCCTGCATAAGTAATAGAACTAACAAATCCTCTTCTAACAGTATTATCAATTCCTATACCAACAACATAACTCTTATTACCATCTTTATCCTCTATCGTATTAGGTTTTACTATTACAGTTCTCTTATTACCATCTTTATTTTTTAGTACAAAAGAAATATCATTACCTTTAGAAGAAGCAATATATAATTGTACCTCACTCCAACTAGATACCTTATTACCATCTACTGATAATATCTTATCTCCTTCTCTAATACCAGCAGTATAAGCAGGATATTCAGGACTAACATTAGCTACAATTGGTTTAGTAGAAATACTACCATATATTAAAGCCATCACAAATAATAATACAAAAGCAAAAATAAAGTTAAAACTTGCTCCCGCTATCATGATAATGAATCTTTGCCATACTGGCTTAGTATATAGCATTCTCTTCTTATCTATTTTTGTATTATCATCAGCATCTTCTCCCGCTAATGAAACAAATCCTCCTATTGGTATTGCTCTAATACAGTATTCTGTTTCGCCATCTTTCTTCTTATGATGTAATATCTTTGGTCCCATACCTATAGAGAACTCATATACATATACACCAAATAATTTAGAAAAGATAAAATGTCCAAATTCATGAACTAATACAATTCCCCCTAATATTAATATAAACCATAATATTGCCATTCTTTTTCCTCCTTTACAATATATTAAGCATTATTAACATACCAAGTGATACAAATATCACACTATCAAATCTATCTAATATACCACCATGTCCTGGTATAATATTGGAATAATCTTTCTTATCAAAATATCTCTTTATTGAACTAAATACTAAGTCTCCTGTCTCACTTAAAAATACTAGTACCAACGACATAATAATAGTCTTAATAATAGATAAGTCACCTACTAGGGAATAATAAAACATTGTTCCAATAAAACATCCCATAAGACCTCCTATTAAGCAACCTTCTATTGTCTTTTTAGGAGATATATCAGTAAATCTATGTTTACCTATTAACATTCCACTAATATAAGCATACGTATCAGTAATAAAAGCTATTACAAATATATATATTCCTTTAGCTATATCACTACTCATCATATCTATTATATTTAAGAAGGCATATCCTATAAAATATATTATTCCAAATAAGTATAAACTATCATTTATATTATATCTATCTTTATCGTCATAGAAGATAATTGGTAATATTAATGATATTAAACTTATACATATTACTACTTTATTATCTAATTTTAATACTAAATTATTTATCATAAAGAATATCATTAGTAGATAACTAAGTATCTTTATAAAATTAATCTTTCTTTTTTTATATTTAATATCTATTAACTCTCTTAATCCTAGTAATGAAACTATTGTCATAGTAATACTAAAGGGGATGTCTCCTAGCAGAAGAGAAGTTATTAATATAAATAAAACAATAAATGCTCCTAGTAATCTTTTCTTCATATTACCTCCTACCCATATATTCTCTTTAAATATAATATCTTATTATTCTTTTTTATTATCATTATTTCTTTTTTATCTACTTTGGTATTAGTATTATTTAATAATTCAAATGATAATGGTATGTTTATATTTAGTAAACTACCATCTATATATATTATATCACTTATTTCTATTTTTTCTATAGTATTATATAATTCTATATTTAATAAATAATTATTGTTTTTATCATCCTTTAAGTAATAGTTATAATTATCTATCTTTTCTACATATAATTTTATCATATTATCTTCCTCTACCACCTTTAATACTAGTACTTTCTAATGAGTAATCTAAAAAGGGGAAATTATCTCCTACTGACTGAAGTCTTGGTAATGATAAAGTAACTATCTTTGTATTGTGAAATAGGAAATCGTCTCCTGCTACCATTAGATTTGGTAAGTATACTTTTTCTAATATTCTATTACCATATAAAAAATTGTCTTTTACTAATTGTAATTGTGGTAATATAAGAGTCTTTAAACTATCATTAATATTAAGAAAATTATTTCCTATATTAGTCACATTATTCATTATTAATTTTGATAATGTTTGATTATACATAAGGAAGTTATCTCCTAGTGATGTAATATTATTATTTTTATAGCCTATAATATGGTTATCTTTATCTATTATGATAATAACATCTTCTTTACCTACTACTGATACTACTATACTTCTTGTACCATCAATATTAGTTACTATCTTAATATTTTCTATTTTATTTTCTTTAAAATATTCTATAAAACTATCACCATATATTTCGTCATAGATATATAATTCTTCACTATCATTAGCTACTACTGAGGCTTTAGATTCTACTACGGCTTCCATTTCTTCATCGTATAAATCGATAGTTTTATTTTCTCTATCTATGATAAAATAATCAATAACTAGATATCTTTGATATTTATTACTATATCTATTTACTTCAAAATTATCTATTATTATATTATTAGGACAATAGTAGATATTATTTATTTCATAATTATATTTATAATATTTGCCATCTTTGGTTTGAACATAAAATGGAATATAGAAACTATCTTCAGTATTATGATAAGATAAGCCATATTGCTTTTGAAAGGCATAACTAAGACCAGGTATTATGTTATCAAGATTATTATTAAATGTAGCATCAGGATTGGGTACCGTATGGTTATATCTATTCTTTATTGATAGATATGTATATGTATCTCTAGTAAACTGAATACTTATTACTGATGTTCCATATGTGTCTTCTCTAAATGGTTCTTTATAATCTTCTCTTCTAATATTAGCAACATCTTTCTTTACGGCGAAGAAAACATAGCAACGGTTTAATCTATTTCCTCTAAAAGTACATAGTTCTTCTCCTTTGGCGTAATATTTTTTAAACTGCTGAATATCTTCTTCGGTTTTGCATTCATACAAAGTATAGCCAGCTTTATCTAATAATTCTTCAGGAGTAAGTGAGGTTACTGTCATTTCTTTTTTATTAGTGGCCGCTAACGAATTAATGTATCTTTCAAAACTATTAAATAAATTGTATTTCTCTAGATCATTGTATAAGTCATGACTTGGCTCAAAGTGTTCCAATAAAAGTTTGGGTAATAATCCTTTTTGCTCTAACAATGTAGGAAAGAGAGTTCGACACTCGTGCATCATCTTCTCGCCAAACTTTTTCTTTATTATCTTCAAATCTTCATTCATAAATTATACCTACTATGCTATTTTGTAATCGTCTTCTAGTGAGAATACTACGTTTTCTTCTATCCAATTTTTTCTAGGTTCTACAGCATCACCCATAAGAACAGATACTCTCTTTTCGGCAAGGGCAGCATCAGTTATATTTACTTTAATTAATTTACGTTCTTTAGGATCCATAGTGGTTTCCCATAATTGATTAGCATTCATTTCACCAAGTCCTTTGTATCTTTGGACTTTGTAGTTTACTCTACCACTAGTTTCGTCTTTTAGTTCTTCATTACTCCAAGCATATATATGCTTATTACTATAACTAACTTTATATAAAGGTGGCATGGCTATATATAGATGTCCTTCTTCAATTAATGGTTTCATATATCTATAGAAGAATGTTAAAAGTAAACACTGAATATGAGCACCATCATCATCGGCATCGGTCATAATAATTACTTTGCCATAATTGATATCTTTAACATCAAAGTCTGCTCCTACTCCTGCTCCTATGGTATAGATTAAGGTGTTGATTTCTTCATTCTTAAAGATTTCTTCCATCCTTGTCTTTTCAGTATTTAATACTTTACCTCTAAGGGGAAGGATAGCTTGAGTCTTTCTATCTCTACCTTGTTTAGCACTACCACCAGCAGAATCACCCTCTACAATGAATAATTCTTTCTCCATAGCTTTCTTACTTTGAGCGGGCGTTAATTTACCAGATAATAATCTTTCGGTCTTTTTATTATCTTTGCCTTTTCTAGTTTCTTCTCTAGCCTTTCTAGCAGCTTCTCTGGCTTCTTTTCCTTTTAAAGCTTTTCCAACAATCTTAGTAGCTACGGCTTTATTTTCTTCTAAAAAGAATTTTAACTTTTCGGTAACTACGGCTTCTACTATTGTTCTAGCTACTGGGGTTCCAAGTTTAGCTTTAGTTTGACCTTCAAATTGTAATAAGTCTTCTGGTATTTGTACTGATATAATAGCGGTAAGCCCTTCTCTTACATCAGAACCATCAAAACTTTTATCTTTCTTTAAGTATCCGTTAGTCTTAGCGTAATCATTAAGTACCTTTGTAATAGCGGTCTTAAATCCTACTTCATGCGTACCACCATCACTAGTTTTAACATCATTAACAAATGATACAATATTCTCAGCATAACTATCGGTATATTGCATAGCTACTGATACATTTACTTTATCTTTACTAGCACTAAAACATAATGGTTTATGGAGTACACCTTTATTTTCATTTAAATATTCGCAGAAGGCTTCTAGTCCATTCTCATAATGATATTTTTCACTTCGACCTTCTATCTCATCTACTACTTCTATGGTTAAGCCACTAATTAAAAAAGCACTCTCTTGCATTCTCTCACATATAGTGGAAAAACTAAATGTTGTTGTCGAAAATATAGTAGGATCTGGTTTAAATTTAACAGTAGTTCCTGTTCTATTGGTAGTACCTACTTTTTTAAGAGGAACTGCTACTTTACCACCATTTTCAAACTTGATATAGTATTCTCCGCCATCTCTTCTTGTTACTACTTCCATAACTGAACTTAGGGCATTAACGACTGAACCACCAACGCCATGTAAACCTCCTGATACTTTGTAGCCGCCTTCGCTAAATTTACCTCCAGCATGAAGTACAGTATAAATAACTTCTGGAGTGCTCTTACCTGAAGAGTGCATACCAACAGGAAGTCCTCTACCTTTATCGGTTACACTAACACTACCATCTTTATGTAAAACTATCTTCAAATGATTACCATAACCATTTAATGCTTCATCAATAGAATTATCTACTATTTCCCATACTAGATGGTGTAAGCCTCTTTTGTCAGTTGAACCGATATACATACCTGGTCTTTTTCTAACGGCTTCTAATCCTTCTAGTATCTTAATTGAACTCTCATCATATTTTGCTGTCATTTATATCACTCTTTCTATCAAATTCCATATCAATTATACTATAAAATAGCATCTCTATCAAGGTATTTGTCATGCAATTTGACAAAAAAAAGAACAATTAATTTAAATTGCTCTCTAATATTTCTTTAAATTTTAAACAATCGTCTATACTATAATTATTAATTAAACTAATAGTAACAGCATCATCTATACTAACATTGTTATTATTTGTGAAATCTTTTAGTTTAGTAAGCATAGTAGCAAACTTCTTGTAGTCTTCAAGAGTATAGCTAGTTTTCTTTGCTTCTTTTGAAGGGATAATGATATCTGTCTTATCTGATTCTTCTACTACTTCATTGATACTTTCATTACTAGAAGTTTCTTCTATCATTACAGTATCAACAATATCTTCTTTTTCTTCTAATGAGTCTAAAGATACGGTATTTATTTTCAAATTATCTTTGGCTTTATTATTTTTTATAATAACTACTTTATCTTCTTCTATATCATTGGCGATATCTTGAAATGATTCAATATTATTTGCTTTGTATTCTTTATATTTGTTTTCAAAGATTTCTTGAGGATTGACTATATTTGGAGCATCGACTTCTAATGTATTATCATAATAATCTACTGGAATACGACCGTTTAAAATATCGTCAAAAGTAAAGGTAGGTATTGTTTCTTTTTCTGGTTCTTCTTTTATCTCTTCAATAGAAATAGTATCAGATTCTTCTTTAGTATTTTCAATTAGACTTACTTCTTCTAACTCAGTATCATTAATTTTATTTTCTATTTCGCTAATAGTTTCAACTGGGCTAGAATTTATATTATCTTCTGATTCACTAACTGATATAGAAGGCTCTATAGTTTCTTCGATTGCCATTACTGGAGTTAATTCTTCTAATTCAGTATCAGTAGTTTTATCTTCTAGTTCACTAACTGATATAGAAGGCTCTATAGTTTCTTCGATTGCCATTACTGGAGTTAATTCTTCTTCTGGTACTAATT